>JBDHZW010000033.1:0-28251 GCA_039812105.1 Nakamurella sp. | reverse complement strand
CGCGCCCGCGGTCCCGCTCCCGCGGTGCGGCGACCCCGCGGTGCGGCGACCCCGCGGTGCGGCCCCTGGGTGCGCTGATCCAAGTCTCACCGAACCCGACATATCGGGCGCGGAAATGGGGTGTCGATCAGCGCGGGTGGGCGGGTGGGAATGTCGGGGGGTCTGTCGCCGTCCACGGTTGTGGCGCGTGGCGCATCACCGGTCCAAGAAGAACGGCCGTGCGCCACTCGACCCAGGCCGGGCAACGGGGGGTCCGTCGCGGTGCCGGGGGCCCCTGCGCTGATCCAAGTCTCACCAAACTCGACATATCGGGCGCGGAAATGGGATGTCGATCAGCGCAGGTGGGCGGGTGGGAATGTCGGGGGGTCTGTCGCCGTCCACGGTTGTGGCGCGTGGCGCACCAGTCCAAGAAGAACGGCCGTGCGCCACTCGACGGAGGCCGGCCATCGGGTCCCCGGGGTGCGGCGACCTGCGCTGATCCAAGTCTCACCAAACTCGACATATCGGGCACGGGAATGGGATGTCGATCAGCGCAGGTGGGCGGGTGGGGATGCCGGGGGGTCGGTCGCCGTCCGCGGTTGTGGCGCGTGGCGCACCACCGGTCCAAGAAGAACGGCCGTGCGCCACTCGACGGAGGCCGGCCATCGGGTCCCCGGGGTGCGGCGAACCTGCGCTGATCCAAGTCTCACCGAACCCGACATATCGGGCGCAGAAATGAGACTTCGATCAGCGCACCTCGGGGGGGCCGGGGTTGGCGGGGAGATTCGGCTCACCGGAGGGTCCGGGGTTGGCGGGCGGGTCGGCCTCGGTGCCCGGCTCCGCGGTGTCGGACCCGGCTTCCGCCGGCTCCTCCGCGGCGGCCGCCGCACCGACAGCCGGGTCCACGGCCGGATCCGCAGCCGGATCCACGGCCGGATCCACAGCGGCCTCCGCATCCGGATCCACGGCCGCCCTCGCGGCGGCACCCGCACCCGCACCCGCACCCGCAGCAGCAGCACCTGCAGCCGGGTCGGTGCCGGAGCCGGCTTCCGGCATCGGCTTGGCGTCCCCGGCGAAGGTCGCCTTGCGGTTCAACCGGCGCCGCCACAGCAGCAGGAGCACTCCGGCGACGACGACGAGCACCCCGATGCCGGCCAGGATCGCCGCGACCGGGATGCCGCTGGACGACTCTCCGGCGGCCGGCGTGGTGGCCCCCGACGACACCTCGACGGACGATGCGGGCGCCGACGGAGAGGCGGACGGGGTGATGCTCGGCGTGGGAGTCGGGGAGCCGGTCGCCTCGGCCAGCGACGTCACCAGCGAGCCGACGGCGGCGGTCCCGGCCGGCAGCGCGAAGCCCCAGTCGAGCAGCGACGCCGCCTGCATCCACTGTCGGCGCGGTTGCTGGGTGCCGTTCATCATGGTGACGACCAGCCGGCGCCCGTCCTTGGCGGCCATCCCGACGAACGTGTTGCCGGCGTCGTCGGTGAACCCGGTCTTGCCGCCCAGCGCCCCCGGGTATTGCGCGAGCAGCTGGTTGTCGTTGGCGGCGATGTAGCCGTCCCCCTCGGCCGCCGGCACCTTGATGTCGGGCCGGGAGATCATCGCGGGAAACGGCGCGGTGGCCATGTCGGCCCGGGCGAACAGGGCCAGATCGTAGGCCGACGTCGACTGGCCGGGTCCGTCCAGGCCGGAGGGGGTGGCGGCCCGGGTGTCCAGCGCGCCGAGCGCCTTGGCGGTGGCGTTCATGTCGGCCAGGGTCTTGTCGTACCCGCCGTTGGTCCGGGCCAGCGCGTTCGCCGCGTCGTTGCCGGAGATCATCACCAGGTACGAGATCAGGTCACCGACGGTGTAGTGGCCGCCGGCCTCGATGCCGACCCGGGTGCCGTCCTGGGCGGTGTCCGCCTGGGTGCCCTCGACGACCTGGTTCAGGTCGGTCAGGTTCTTGAGCATGACCTGGGCGGTCAGCAGCTTGAGCGTGCTCGCCGGCCGGTACCGGCCGTGCGGATCCTTGGCCGCCAGCACCTCGCCGGTGTCCAGGTCGGCGATGAGCCAGGCGCCGGCCGAGATGTCCGAGGGCAGGGCCGCAGCGCCCGCCGGCAGCACGAAGCCGCAGGAACCGAGTTGGCTGCCGCCGACCGGTTGGGCCGGAACCGGCAGTGGCTCCGGCGGCGACTGGCCGTCGGGCACGTTCTCCGACGTGTCCAGCGCCGGGGGCGGCTGGTTGCGCTGGGCGCAGTCGTCCGTCGACGGCGTCTCGACGGTCACGCTGGGTGGCACGTAGGGATCGGTGTTCGGCTCCGCGGCCGCCGGCAACGCGCCGAGCGAGGCGGCGACCAGGGCCGCCGACGTCAGAGCGAGCAGGCGCGCCCGACACGACCGGCGCGGAAACATGCCCCAGGCGCGCCGGGGTGAGGAGGCGGACATCGTGACCTACGGTAACGCCCGCCCCGTGAACAATCCGTCAGCGGGCGGTCGGTGCCTGTTCCGGTGCGGCCGGCGCCGCCTCCTGGGCCTGCGCGATCTGCCGGCGAACGTCGTCCATGTCCAGGTCCCGTACCGCGCCGATCAGCTGCTCCAGCGACGGCGCCGGCAGCGCCCCGGGCTGCGAGAACACCAGGATTCCGTCGCGGAAGGCCATCAGTGTGGGGATCGACCGGATGTTCGCCGCGGCGGCCAGCTGCTGCTGGTCCTCGGTGTCGATCTTGCCGAACACGATGTCGGTATGCTTGTCGGACGCCTCCTCGAAGACCGGGGCGAACATCCGGCAGGGTCCGCACCAGGCGGCCCAGAAATCGACGAGAACGATGCCGTCGCCGGACACCGTCGTCTCGAAGTTCTCCTTGGTCAGTTCGAGCGTGGCCACAGATATTCCTTTCGCGGATCGTTGTCGTTAACCATCGGGGTCAACGGCGAATTGCCGCCGGGCATTCCCCGCGGGTCCGGCTGGAATACTCGCCGGGTGCCGACGAGCGACCGACGACGGGGACGGCGATGACGGACGTCATCGCCGGCCGGTACGCGCTGGTCGACCCGATCGGTTCGGGAGGTTTCGGCACGGTCTGGCGGGCCTACGACCGCAAGTCCGGGCGGTACTGCGCGGCCAAACTGCTGCGTCAGCGGGACGCCGGTGAGCTGCTGCGGTTCGTGCGCGAGCAGTCCGTGCGGTTGGCCCACCCGAACATCGTCAGCCCCTACAGCTGGGCCGCGGAGGACGGCACCGTGCTGATCGCCAGCGATCTGGTCGCCGGCGGATCCGTGCACACCCTGCTCGGCGACTACGGTCCGCTCGCCGAGGGCACCACGGTGACAATCATCCGGCAACTGCTGTTGGCGCTGCAGGCGGTGCACGACGCCGAGTTGATCCACCGGGACGTCAAGCCGGCGAACCTGCTGCTGCACGCCACCGGCACCGGCCCGATCCGGTTGGCGCTGACCGACTTCGGCCTGACCATCAGCCGCCGCGACGCCCGGCTGACGGAGGTCGGCATGGTCATCGGTACCCCGGGCTACCTGCCGCCGGAGGTGCTGGTCGGCGGGGTGCCGCCGGACCCGCGGCACGACCTGTACGCGGTCGGCCGGCTCGCGCTGACCCTGCTCGCCGGCGACGAGACGGACGGCCTGGACCCGCCGTCGATCCGGGACCCGGTGTTGGCCGCGACCGTCGGTGCGTTGCTGCGCCGCGATCCGCAGGAGCGGCCGGCGGACGCGGCCGCCGCCCTGGCCCTGCTGGCCCCGGCGGCCGCCGATCCGTCGCCCCGGACCCGGGACGGCGAGCAGGTCGATCTGGTGGACCAATTGCCGGTGCTGCCTGACGACTGGGGGGCGACCGGTCCCCGGCGGCCGTTGCCGCAGCTCGCCGGTGGCCCAGGGGCCGGGGCGGCGACCGTGGTGGACGTCGCGCCGACCGAGCCGCATCCGGGTGTCGCCGCTGCCCCGCCGCCCACCGGCGGGGCAGACGTGGATCCGGCCGTCGCGCCGCTC
Source organism: Nakamurella sp. (assembly GCA_039812105.1). Taxonomy (GTDB): domain Bacteria; phylum Actinomycetota; class Actinomycetes; order Mycobacteriales; family Nakamurellaceae; genus Nakamurella. The sequence continues at coordinate 24,288 of JBDHZW010000033.1, read as the reverse complement.
GCCGGACCGGCTCAGGAACCCGTCCCCACCAGCCGGGAGCCCCGGGCGGCGCCGGGTTCGCCGCGGCCGCGCCGCCGGGGCGCCGTCGTCGGCGCGGTGCTTGGGGTTTTCGTCCTGGTCGCGGCGGTGCTGCTGGGAGTCCGACTGTTCGGATCGTCGCCGTCGGAGCCGACCGACAATCCGACCGACAATCCGACGACCGGCCCGTCGTCGCCGAATTCGACCGAGGCGCCGCCGACGGCTGACCTGCAGGCCGGCGACGCCTGCACCTGGCAGCAGGAGGGGGACCGGCGCTCGGCGCCGTCCGGCACGCTGGTCTGCACCCTGGTCGACGGGGCCTACCAGTGGCGGTCGGCCGGCTGATCCCTCGTCCAGGGGCTGTCGCGGCTGCCCGGTCCACCAGAAGAAGGGCACGGCCAAGCAGTACGTCCAGGACCAGCGTGGACTGTTCATCGGCCGGTTCGTGTACCGCGGGTGCAGCCCCGAACAGATGAAGGAACTCTTCATCACCGGAACGATGACCCCGTGCAATCCCACCGACGTGATCGGCGCTCAGTTCGAGAAGTTCGACTTCGGCCGTCGGTCCGCCAACGACCGGCTCACCCAGGCCGAGCGGGAGTACCTGCAGCAACGTGACGGCAGCGGAAACGATCAGCGCATGCTGTCGGTCACCCACGCCAAACCGACCCGCAAGGTGCACAGCAACCACGGTGAGGAGTTCACCGACTCCGCCGTGATCACCATCGATCTGGCCCTGATCGACCGGGCGTCGATCTACGACATCCACCTCGTCGAGTCCCACCCCGCCAAGACGTCGCTGGCCCGCAAGGACCAGAACAAGACTGCCGCGGAGGAGCGGGTGCTGTACGTCTACAGCGCCGAGAAGAACCGGGAAACCCTGCTGACGTCCATTCCGGTGGCCGCGGTCGTCGCGGTCACCGTGCCCGGCTTCGGTGCGACGTCGCTGTACGCGGCGAAGCGGCTGTACAACGTCGAGTTCGACAAGCAGGAGCTGGAGAAGGAGCGGCTGGAGAAGGCCAGGCAGGAGAAGGCGGAGCGGGACGAGCGGCAGGCGCAGCAGCGACGCGACGCCGAGTCCGTGCAGAACTCCCTGTACGCAAAGGCGATCCGGGAACTGCAGACCGTGGCCGACACCAAGAACGCGCAGAAGAAGCTGAAGTCCAAGTCCAAGCAGCTGGAGGCGCTCTGGGCCGACACCGAGGGTTACCTGGAGGCCTACGAGGCCAAGGCCGGAAAGCCGATCCAGCCGAGCCTGATCATGTTCTCGACGCTCGAGGAGATCCTGGCCCTGGTGAAGCTCTGACCGGGGCGCCCGACCGTCGCCTCACCGGTGACCACCGAGGTCACCCTGGCCGTCGGTCGGCCGACGTCGCCGCGACACGAGGACGACCAGCAGGGCGACCACGCCGGCGGCAAGCGCGCCACCCAGTGCCCAGAGCCAGCCCGGCACGGTCGGCTCGGTCGTCACCGCGCCCTGCGCGGTCGCGTCGGTGGCGGTGGCCGGCGGGGTGGCGGCGCTCACCGAGGAGCCGGCCGATCCCGATGCGGATGTCGACGACACGGCGGTGCTCGACGGTGCGCCGGTGCCGGTCGTCGGCGGGACCGTGCCGGCCGCCAGGTAGACCGGCCCTGGCTCGACGTCGCCGCTGACCACCGCGGTGACCAGGAACGTCGTCGACGACGGCGTGCTCTCGTCCCGGTCGGCGTTGATCCGCAGGTAGTAGTCGCCGTCCAGGGAGAAGTCCCGCTGGTCGGACCCGTTGCGGTTGGTGTAGCGCACCGGGTACTCGGTCGAGGAGGTGAAGGGGTCGGCCTGCGGCGACGGGCCGAACCAGAATTTGGCGCTGGTGTCGCCCAGCTCGGTCACCTTCGCCCGCACCGGGTTGAAAAGGTCGACCCAGACGGCGGACCCGACGGTGCCGGGTGGGCTGATCGGGCCGACCTCGGTGATCAGGTAACTCACCCGCTGGCCCCACTGCAGCGGGATCCGGTAATACCTCGACTCACCGGTGACCAGGGTGTCCGAATAGGTGGCGCCGCTGGTCAGTCTCGGGGCGTCGTTGAAGCTGCTCCCGCCGGTCAGAGACGTCGGTGAGCCGTGCGTCGGAGCGGCCAGGACGTCACCCTTGGAGGCCTGTGGCAGCAGGCCGGAGGCGTCGGCGGGCGGCTCCATCCGCACCACGATCTCCATCTGCAGCGGCTTGTCGGCCCAGGCCTTGCCGATCCGGGCGATCTCCAGGATGGCGACACCGTCGGTCGGGCAGGTCGACGACGCCTTCGGGTCGCCGAAGGTCGGTCCGTCGATCAGGGCGGTGACGGGCTTGTTCTGGTCCCCGACCAGTACGGTGTACCCGCGATCCGTGTTGCAGGAAGCGAGATCCCGCCGCATCAGATCCAGATCGACGCCGAGAATGTCCAGGCTGCCGACGTTGTCGTCGGGCGGCACGATGGTCGCGGAGATGTAGGGGCGCATCCCGGCCTGCACCGGGATCGTGTAGTACTTCGTGGTCCCCACCGAGGCGACGTCCCCGGATCCACCGACCGCGAAGGTGTCGACGTACTGGCCGGGGGTGAGCAGGGGGGCCTGTTCGGACGCCTGGTCGGCACCGGTGACCGGGGTGCCGGCGGTGGTGTAGCCGGTGATCGCCAGGTCCACCCTGGACTGCAGGACCTGATGCAGCGCCACCGCATCGCCGGCGTCGCTGTAGCTTCCACCGGTGGCCTGGGCGACGCAGGACAGCTGGTCGCGGGCGGTCGGGTCGACCTTGAAGCCGACCGTGTGCACGGTCAGATCGACGCCCTGCCCCTTCAGGTCGCGGGCGACGTCGCAGGGGGCCGGTGGCGCGCAGGTGTCCTCGCCGTCGGAGACCAGCACGATGCTGCGCGGTCCCTCGTTCGGCAGCGCGTCGGCAGCGGCCCGCAGCGCGTTGCCGATCGGGGTGTAGCCGGATGCGGTGATGCCGTTCACCTGGGCGGTCAGCGCCACGGTGTCCAGCGCCCGGACGGGGGACAGCGTCTTGATGTCCTGGCAGCCGGCGGCCTTCTCGGCGTCGGTGCTGCCGGTGCCGGTGCCGTAGACCATCAGCCCGACCTGGCTGTCGGCCGGCAGGGTGGCCAGCAGATCGGTGACCGCGGTCTTGGCGGCGTCGATACGGGGCCCGGGCGCGTCGGTCTGGTTCATCGAGCCGGAGGCGTCCAGCACGATCATCACCGGGACCGGCGCCGGCGCCGTGGCCGTGTTCGGGGCGGTCGCGGCGCCGGCGCCGGGTGCGGCCACCAGCGGCCAGGCGGCCGCGATGACGCCGGCGCCGAGGACGGCGGTGAACCGGGCCCACCGGGGCCGTCCTGCCGGGGGAGTGCATCGTGACACGGCGTCCTCCGTCGGTTATCTTTGCAGTAGCAAACGCTACATTTGCACATGCAAATGGGCGAGCGCAAGTCGGGAAAGGACGTCGTGACCACCACCGGCCGAGATCACCCACCCGACGGACGGACGGTCACTCGTCAGGTGGACCTGTACGGGCTGACGTGGGCGGATCGGCTGCACCGGCTGATGGCCAGCTACCGGCTGACCCAGGCCCGGCTGGCCGCGGTGATCGGACTGTCCGCACCGATGGTCAGCCAGTTGATCAGCGGGCAACGCGTGAAGATCAGCAATCCGGCGGTGTACGCGCGGGTGGTCCGGCTGGAGGAGTTGGCCGGCTCGCCCGGCGTCCTGGCCGGCGATCCGGCCGAGATCGACCGAGTGCTGGCCGATGTCACGGCGGTCGCGCCGACGTTGACCACCGTCGCGGTGCCCGCGCCGGCGGCCGAGCCGGGGGAGCGGCAGCGGGCCGTGCGGCATCTGGCCGCGATCGCGCCGCCGACCGCCCTGCGGATGGCGGCGACCGCGGTGCCCGGCACCGACCTGGCCGCGCTGCTGGACGAGGCGGCGGCCGCCGACCGGGTCGGTCGCCGCCCCCGCTGATCCAGTCCCGCTCGCCGCCCCGCATGGCGGTCGGGCGCTGCCGCCCCGGCGGGTATCTTCGACCGGGTGGGGGCAGGTGACCGGTTGCGGGTCGGGCCGGGGGATCGGTCCGTCCGCAAGTGGCGTCCCGGTGGTGCGCTCGGCGCGATCGCCGCGGCCGGCCTGGTGGCCGTCATCGTGATCGTGGCGCTGGTGGTCGGGCGTGGCGACGATACCGCCGGCGCCGCACCGGCCGATGCCGGCGTACTTGGCCGTCCGACCCCACAGGCCCAGACGGCGCCCCTGTTCGACGTCGGCACGATGCCGAGCTTCGCCACCTCGTGGCCGGTATCGGCGGCGACTCCGGCACCGGGGATCGGAGTGCCGGGCCTGACGTCCGCCGGGGCGCCGCCGGCCGCGTCGGTGGGTTCCGGCTTCGACGCCGGCAACATCATTTCCGATCAGGTCTTCTACGACGCGGCGGCGATGTCCGAACCGCAGATCCGCGACTTCGTCGCCGCCCAGGGTGCCGGATGCTCGGGCGCGTTGTGCCTGAAGAACCGGACCTGGACCCTGCCGCCGGGGCCGGCCGACGAGTTCTGCGCCGCCTACCCGGGTGGTGAGAACCTGGACGTGGCAGCGATTCTGGCTCAGGTGTCGACGGCCTGCCGGGTCAACCCGCAGGTCATGCTGGTGACGCTGCAGAAGGAGTCGAGCCTGCTGGACCGGGCCGCACCCACCGAGGCGAACTACGACGCCGCGTTCGGCTGGCACTGCCCGGACGTGGACGGGGCCGCGGCCTGCGACCCGGCCTACGCCGGCTTCGTCACCCAGACGGTCGGCATGGCCAAGCAGTGGTCGCGGTACCGGGAGAACCCGGACGACTACAGCTATCAGGCCGGCAAGACGTACCGCATCGCCTGGGACGTCGACCCGCAGTGCGGGACGTCGTCGGTGACCATGCGGAACACGGCGACCGCGTCGCTGTACAACTACACCCCCTATCGGCCGAACGCGGCATCGCTGGCCGCCTACCCGGGCGAGGGCGACGCCTGCTCGTCCTACGGCATCAGGAACTTCTGGTTTCTGTTCCGCGACTATTTCGGCGGTCGCTCCAGTGGTGTCACCACCACGCCGTGACGGGCGGCCCGCCGACGGCCAGCGGGTCAGGCGCGATCGAACCGGGTCCTCGTCGATGTCATGATTGTCGATCCGGAAGCTTCGCTCGAAGGACAGGCATGGCAACCAGCCCGGCACCCCGGCCCGTGCGCTTCGCGGCCGTCGGGCTGGACCACGCCCACGTGCTGGGGAACATCGCCGGCCTGCTGGCCAACGGTGCCGAACTGGTCGGCATCGGCTCCGACGACCCGGCGGCGCCGACCGCCGTCGAGGTCCGCCGGCGCTGGCCCGACGCGCCCTGGGTCGACGACCCCGGACACCTGATCCACGACGAGACCATCGATCTGATCGTCACCGCCGCCGTCCCGAACCGTCGGGCGGACATCGCGATCGCGGCGCTGCGCGCCGGCAAGGACGTGGTCACCGACAAACCCGGCTGCGTGACCGCCGACCAGCTCGACGAGATCCGTACGGCTGTCGCCGAGACCGGCCGCTTCTGGTCGGTCTGCTTCTCCGAACGGTTCGAGGTCCGGTCGGTCACGGTGGCCGGCGAACTGGTCCGCGCCGGACGGATCGGCCGCGTCGTGCAGACCATCGGCCTTGGACCGCACCGTGAACTGGACCGCGCCCACCTGTCCGGGGCGGCCGGCCGGCCGGACTGGTTCTACGACCGCGCCGTGACCGGCGGCATCATCACCGACATTGCCAGCCACCAGATCGACCAGTTCTTGTGGTTCACCGGCGCCACCCGCGCCGAGGTGGTGGCCAGCACCGCCGCCAACTACACGCACGAGACCACCCCCGACATGCAGGATTTCGGCGAGGTGCTGCTGCGCAGCGACGACGCGCAGGCCTACATCCGGGTCGACTGGTACTCGCCCCAGGGTCTGCCCACCTGGGGCGACGGCCGGCTGATCGTCCTGGGCACGCAGGGGTACCTGGAGCTGCGCAAGTACGTCGACATTGAGGGCCGCCCGGGTACCGACCACCTGTTCCTGGTCGACGGTTCCGGCACCCAGCGCATCGACTGCTCGGACGCGGCGCTGAGCTACTACCCCGACCTGATCAACGACGTCCGGAACCGCACCACGACCGCCTGCCCGCAGGAGCACACCTTCGAGGTGATGCGGCTGGCCCTGCTGGCCCAGCGGACGGCCGAGCTGCGCGGGTACGCGCGATGATCTCCGCGCCGCTGCGGGTCGCCATCATGGGCTGCGGGGCCATCGCCCCGCATCACGTCGAGGCCTACGCGGCGACCGGTCGGACCGAACTGGTCGGCGTCGTCGACGTCGATATCGGCCGGGCCCGGGCGTTCGCCGACCGCAACGGCTGCCCCGGTGCGTACGACACCGTCGCGGACCTGCTCACCGCGCAGCACCCCGACCTGGTCTCGATCGTCACCCCGCCGGGCAGCCACGCCGACCTGGCGATCGCGGTGCTGGCGGCCGGATCCACCGTACTGCTGGAAAAACCGCCGTGCATCACCCTGGCCGACCTGGACCGGGTCGCCGACGCCGAAACGCGCAGCGCCGGGCGGGTGTATGTGGTGTTCCAGCACCGGCACGGGTCGGCCGCCGTGCGGGCCAAGCGGCTGCTGGCGTCGCGATCGCTGGGCGCTCCGCAGGTGTCGGTGTGCGAGACCCTCTGGTATCGGCCGGCCGCTTACTTCGACCCGGACTGGCGGGGCACCTGGCGCGGGGAGGGCGGCGGCCCCACCCTTGGCCACGGCATTCATCAGTTCGACCTGCTGCTGGATCTGCTGGGGCCGTGGTCGACGATCGACGCCCTGGCCGCCCGGATCGACCGGCCCGTCGAGTTCGAGGACGTGTCGATGGCCATGGTGCGGTTCGAGAACGGCTCGGTCGGCTCGGTGATCAACTCGCTGCTGTCGCCGCGGGAGCTGAGCCGGATCCGCATCGACACCACCGCCGGCACCCTGCAGGTCGCGCACCTCTACGGCTACCGGGACGCCGACTGGACCTGGACCCCGCTGGCCGAGGAAGGGCCCACGGACGCCTGGTCGGCGAAAGCCGGCCCCGAGCGGCCCAGCAGCCACGTCGCGCAACTCGGCGAGCTGGTCGACGATCTGCTGGCCGGCCGGGAACACCCGACCACGTTGGCCAGCACCCGGCCCACCATGGAGTTCGTCACCGCGCTCTACCGCTCGGCGCTGCTCGGGACCACGGTGCACCGCGCCGATCTCACCCCGGACGACCCGTTCTACGCTGATTTGAGCGGCGGCCTGCCCGCGGCGACGATCACCAGGCGCCTGACCGGCCACTGACAGGGCGCCCGCGGGTCGAGGAGCAGTTTCGGCCCTGCCCGGGCGGTCGGGAGGGCACAAAGTGCGCCCTCGACGACGACCCGAATCCGCCCCCGGAACGCCTGACCGGCCTCAGATGCGCCGGAACATCAACGCGCGCTTGACCTCCTGGATCGCCTTGGTCACCTGGATGCCGCGCGGGCAGGCGTCGGTGCAGTTGAACGTGGTCCGGCAGCGCCACACGCCTTCGGAGTCCGAGAGGATCTCCAGCCGCTCCTGGGCGCCGTCGTCGCGGGAGTCGAAGATGAACCGGTGGGCGTTGACGATGGCCGCCGGGCCGACGTAGGCGTCCTCGGACCAGTACACCGGGCACGAGGTGGTGCAGCAGGCGCACAGGATGCACTTGGTGGTGTCGTCGAACCGGTCCCGGTCCTTGGACGACTGCACGAACTCCCGGGTGGGCAGGTTGCCGTGGGTGATCAGGAACGGCTTGACCGCCCGGTAGGCGTCGAAGAACGGCTCCATGTCCACGATCAGGTCCTTGAGCAGCGGCAGGCCCTTGATCGGCTCGACCGTCACCTCGTTGCGCTTGTCCCCGATCAGATCCTTGACCAGGATCTTGCAGCCCAACCGGTTCCGGCCGTTGATCCGCATCGCGTCGGAGCCGCAGACGCCGTGCGCGCAGGACCGGCGGAACGTCAGCGTGCCGTCGATGTACCACTTGATGTAGTGCAGCACGTTCAGCAGCCGGTCGCCGGGCTGTGCGGGCACCCGGTAGGTCTCCATGTGCGGCGCGTCGTCCAGCTCCGGGTTGTACCGCTGGATGTTGACGGTGAGCATGACCGCGCCCTCGGGGATGGGCGGCAACTCGGCGCGGTCCATCACGGACGCGGCCTCTGTCCCGGTCTGAGCTGCGATCGTCATCAGTACTTGCGCTCCATCGGCTGGTAGCGGGTCTGGACCACCGGCTTGTAGTCCAGGCGGATGTCCGCGGTGAGCTCGTTGCCCTGCTTGTAGGCCATGGTGTGCCGCATCCAGTTGGCGTCGTCCCGGTTCGGGTAGTCCTCCCGGGCGTGCCCGCCCCGCGACTCCTGCCGGACCAGGGCCCCGACCACCAGCACCTCGGCCAGCTCCAGCAGGAAGCCGAGTTCGACGGCCTCCAGCAGGTCGGTGTTGTAGCGCTGGCCCTTGTCCTGGATCGACACCCGGGAGTACCGCTCCTTGAGCAGCCGCACGTCGTTCAGGGCCTCCTTGAGGGTGGCCTCGGTGCGGTACACGGCGGCGTTGAGGTCCATCGTGTTCTGCAGCGCGGTGCGGATCTCGGCGACCCGCTCCTTGCCGGTGGACTCCCGCAGCCGACTGACCAGCTCGACCACGACGCCCTCGGGATCGTCCGGCACCTGGGTGAACTCCGCCTGGTGCGCGTGCTCGGCGGCGGCGATGCCGGCCCGGCGGCCGAAGACGTTGATGTCCAGCAGCGAGTTGGTGCCCAGCCGGTTCGACCCGTGCACCGACACGCAGGCGCATTCGCCGGCGGCGTACAGCCCGGGGACGACGTCGGTGTTGTTGCGCAGCACCTGGCCGGTGATGTTGGTCGGGATGCCGCCCATCACGTAATGGCAGGTGGGGAACACCGGCACCGGTTCGTCCAGCGGCTCGACACCCAGGTAGGTGCGCGAGAACTCGGCGATGTCGGGGAGCTTCTTCTCCAGCACCTCGGCGCCCAGGTGGGTGACGTCCAGCAGCACGTAGTCCTTGTTCGGGCCGGCGCCGCGGCCCTCGCGGACCTCCATCACCATCGACCGGGCGACGATGTCGCGGGGGGCGAGGTCCTTGATGGTGGGGGCGTAGCGCTCCATGAACCGCTCGCCCTGCGCGTTGCGCAGGATGCCGCCCTCGCCGCGGACCGCCTCGGAGATCAGGATGCCCAGCCCGGCCAGGCCGGTCGGGTGGAACTGGAAGAACTCCATGTCCTCCAGCGGCAGGCCCTTGCGGAACACGATGCCCAGCCCGTCGCCGGTCAGCGTGTGCGCGTTGGACGTGGTCTTGAAGATCTTGCCGGCGCCGCCGGTGGCCAGCACCACCGACTTGGCCTGGAACACGTGGATTTCGCCGGTGGCCAGCTCGTAGGCCACCGCGCCGGAGCAGACCTCGCCCTCGTCCGTCTTGGAGAGCAGCAGGTCCAGCACGTAGAACTCGTTGAAGAACTCGATGCCGAGCTTGACGCAGTTCTGGTACAGCGTCTGCAGGATCATGTGCCCGGTGCGGTCGGCCGCGTAGCAAGCGCGGCGGACCGCCGCCTCACCGTGGTTGCGCGTGTGCCCGCCGAACCGGCGCTGGTCGATGCGGCCCTCCGGCGTCCGGTTGAACGGCAGCCCCATCTTCTCCAGGTCCAGGACGGCGTCGATGGCCTCCTTGCACATCACCTCGGCGGCGTCCTGGTCGACCAGGTAGTCGCCGCCCTTGACGGTGTCGAAGGTGTGCCACTCCCAGTTGTCGTCCTCGACGTTGGCCAGCGCGGCGCACATCCCGCCCTGGGCCGCACCGGTGTGCGACCGGGTCGGGTACAGCTTGGTGAGCACCGCGGTGCGGGCCCGCTGACCCGACTCGATGGCCGCGCGCATACCGGCGCCGCCGGCGCCCACGATCACCACGTCGTAGCGATGAAACTGCATACTCAGGTGCTCCCGTCAGCTCATCGTGGGGTCGAAGGTGAAGATCACCAGCGTGCCCACCGCCAGCGTCAGGACCACCGAGATCAGCAGCAGCAACTGCAGCCAGAACCGGGTGCCGTCCTTGCGGGCGTAGTCGTTGATCACCGTGCGCAGGCCGTTGGCGCCGTGGATCTCGGCCAGCCAGAGCATCAGCAGGTCCCAGATCTGCCAGAACGGGCTGGCCCAGCGGCCGGCCACGAAACCCCAGTTGATCCGGTGCACCCCGCCGTCCAGCACGTTCATGATCAGCAGGTGGCCCAGCACCAGGACCACCAGCACGATGCCGGACAGCCGCATGAACATCCACGAGTACATCTCGAAGTTGCTCCGCCGCCCGGCGACCTTCTTGCGCGGCGCCCGCGGCGCCTCGATGCCGCGGGTGGCGGGCGGGTCGAAGGCCGCCGTCATGAGGCACCCCCGAACATGGCCGACACGGTGTGTTTCATCATGAAGTAGACGCCGGGGACCATCACCACGAACCAGATGATCAGGATGATCCACAGCATCGTCCGCTGGTAGCGGGCGCCCTTGGCCCAGAAGTCGACCAGCATGACCCGGATGCCGTTGAGCGCGTGGTAGAGCACCGCGCCGACCAGGCCGACCTCCATGAGGTTGACCAGGGGGTTCTTGTAGGTCTCGATGACCTCGTTGTAGGCCTCGGGGGAGACCCGGACGAGGGCGGTGTCCAGCACGTGCGCGAACAGGAAGAAGAAGGTCAGGACGCCGGTGATGCGGTGGGCCACCCAGGACCACATTCCGGCATCACCGCGGTACACCGACCCTCGCCTGGGCGGCGGCAGGGCTTGCCCGCCTTCCACGACGGTGGGGTTGGACATGTCGTTACTCGACCTCCGGCTCCGGCGGGCTCGAACTACCTCGACGTGCGTGCGAACTGCGGCGATGCGACTGGCGAGGGCCCGGGGTCGGTGGTGCGATCGCCGGGCCGGCGGCAGCGATTCGGCACTCAGGCTAACCCCGGGCTCACACGCGTCGCCCCCGGCACGCGTGTGACGTCATCGACACCGGCGTGTGCTTGGGCACAGCCCCACCCCTTCCCGCGCGGATCAACTACGCCGGCGCGGATCAACTCGCATCGGATGTGACGCGTGGGACGGGAGTCGCCTGGTTCATCCGCGCGGCCGATTTGATGACGCAGTGTGATCGATCCACTCCGATGATCGGCTCGGTGCCGGGAAAGTTACGTGGCGACGACCGCCGCGGCGGCGATTTTCCCGTCTTTCCTCGCAAAACGGGCAATCCCAGGAACAATTCGATCACGGAGCGATGTCGTCTCTCGCTCTGGCGGCTACCCGCGAGTAGCCTCCCACGGATGCCCATCCCCGCCGATTCTCCGGCGTCGCCAGGCGCGGTCATGGCGGGCGCTACATGAAAGGGAGTTCCAACGTGCGTCGAGCGGTCACACTCAAGCTCATCGCCGGACTCGCCGCGGCCGGTCTCGCGCTGGCTGCATGCTCGTCCCCGAGCGGTTCCTCCGCCACCAGCGCGGCGTCCTCGGTCGCCTCGGCCGCGCAGTCCGCCGCGTCGGCGGCCCAGTCGGCGGCGGCCAGCGTCACCAGCAAGGCCGGCAGCGCGGTCTCGTCGGCCAAGTCGGCCGCGTCGGCGGCGATCGCCTCGCTGACCGGCGACCCGAGTTCGGTCAAGCTCGGCCTGGCCTACGACGTCGGCGGCCGGGGCGACCAGTCGTTCAACGACCTGGCCGCGGCCAGCCTGGACAAGGCCAAGGCCGAGGGCGTCACCGTGGTCGGCGAGCTGACCGCCGGCCAGGGTGAACCCGATTCGGCCAAGACCGACCGGCTCAACCAGCTGGTCGACAGCGGGGCCACCGACATCATCGCGGTCGGCTTCGCCTACGCCACCGCGTTGGGTGAGGTCGCCAAGGCCAACCCGGACGTGCACTTCGCGATCGTCGACGACTCCAGCCTGGCCGACGTCGCCAACGTGGCGTCGCTGACCTTCGCCGAGGAGCAGGGCTCCTACCTGGTCGGCGTCGCCGCCGCGAAGAAGAGCACCACCGGCAAGATCGGCTTCGTCGGCGGCGTGAACACCCCGCTGATCCAGAAGTTCCAGGCCGGCTTCGAGGCCGGGGTCAAGGCGACCAACCCGAGCGCGACGGTGACCAGCAAGTACATCAGCGAGCCGCCGGACTACAGCGGCTTCAACGCCCCCGACAAGGGCGAGACGATCGCCACCGGCATGTACAACGACGGCATCGACGTGATCTACGCGGCGGCCGGCGGTTCCGGCGCGGGTGTGTTCAAGGCGGCGAAGGCGACCGGCAATTGGGCCATCGGGGTCGACTCCGACCAGTACAACATCCCGTCGCTGGCCGACGTCAAGGACGTCATCATCACCTCGATGCTCAAGAAGGTGGACGTCGCGACCTGGGACTTCATCGCCAGCGCGGTCAACGGCGACGTGATCTCCGGCCAGCACGTCTACAGCCTGGAGAACGACGGCGTCGGCTACTCCACCTCCGGCGGGTTCATCACCGACTACGTGCCGGACATCGAGAAGGCCAAGGCGGGCATCCTGGACGGCTCGATCACGGTGCCGACCACGGTCGGCGGCTGACGCTCGAACCGCAATGACGCACGCGGCCCCGGCGGGACTCGTTCCCGCCGGGGCTCGTCGTTTTTCCGGCCGGTTCTGCTATGACTGCCTGACCGCAGGCGGCAGGACCGTCGCGTGGAAGCAGGTGCGATGACCGAGCGAGCGAGCGAATCATTGGCGCTGCATCGCTCCATTGGCTTTCAGGAAGGGGTGCGATGAGTACCGACGCGACACCCACCGGCCCACCGGCCGGCACCGCCACCGTCCCGCCGGCGGTCGAGCTGACCGGCATCACCAAGCGGTTCCCGGGTGTGGTGGCGAACTCCGACATCACCTTCAGCGTCCGGCGGGGCACCGTGCACGCCCTGGTCGGGGAGAACGGGGCCGGCAAGTCCACGCTGATGAAGACCCTCTACGGCATGCACCAGCCGGACGAGGGCACCATCGCCGTCAACGGGTCGACGGTGACGTTCCACTCGCCGGCCGACGCGATCGCGGTCGGCATCGGCATGGTGCACCAGCACTTCATGCTGGCCGACAACCTGACCGTGTGGGAGAACATCGTCCTGGGGTCGGAGCCGGTGGCCGGCGGGCGGCTGGACGTGCGCGGCGCGCGCTCCCGGATCGACCAGCTGGCCGGCACCTACGGGCTCACCGTCGATTCCGGTGCACTGGTGGAGCGGCTCGGGGTGGGCGCCCGGCAGCGGGTGGAGATTCTCAAGGTGCTCTACCGGGGCGCCAGGATCCTGATCCTGGACGAGCCGACCGCCGTGCTGGTGCCGCAGGAGGTCGACGAGTTGTTCGCCAACCTGCGCGAACTCAAGGCCGAGGGCCTGACCATCATCTTCATCTCGCACAAGCTCGACGAGGTGCGGGCGATCGCCGACGAGATCACCGTGATCCGTCGGGGCACCACCGTCGGCACCGCCGACCCGAAGGCGGTCACCAACCGGCAGCTGGCCGAGATGATGGTCGGCTCCGCGCTGCCGGTGCCGGAGCTGCGCGAGTCGACCGTCACCGACACGGTGGTGCTGTCGCTGTCCGGGGTCCGGGTGGCCGGCGGCGTCGGCGAGCGGGACGTGCTGTCCGACATCGACCTGGACATCCACGCCGGCGAGGTGCTGGGCATCGCCGGCGTGGAGGGCAACGGGCAGGCCGAGCTGGTCGACGCGATCATGGGCATCCGGCCGATCGCCGGGGGATCCATTTCGCTGGGCGGCGCGGACATCGGGCACCATTCCACGGCCGCCCGACGGGAGGCCGGGATCGGCTTCATCCCGGAGGACCGGCACCGGCAGGGCCTGGTCCTGGAGGGCACGCTCTGGGAGAACCGGGTGCTGGGCCACCAGACGCGCCGCCCGTCGGCCCGTGGATGGCTGCTGGACCGGGGCGCCGCCCGCGCCGACACCCGCCGGATCGTCGACACGTTCGACGTGCGGACCCCGGGCATCGAGGTCACCGCCGCGTCGCTGTCCGGCGGCAACCAGCAGAAGCTGATCGTCGGTCGGGAGATGAGCGAGAACCCGGTGCTGCTCATCGCCTCCCACCCGACCCGCGGCGTGGACGTCGGCGCGCAGGCCGCCATCTGGGAGCATCTGCGCACGGCCCGCGCCGAAGGGCTGGCGGTGCTGCTGATCTCGGCCGACCTGGAGGAGCTGATCGGCATGTCGGACCGGCTCACCGTCATCCTGCGCGGCCGGCTCACCGGCAGCTACGACCCCCGCGCGGTCACCCCGGAGGAACTGGGCGCGGCGATGACCGGCGCCGGCGACGAGCCGGCCGCCGCCCGCCCGTCGACCGACGAGCCGGGAGGTGAGCAATGACCGGCACACGGAGTCGAAGGATCCTGCTGGGCGCGGCCGCGCCGGTCGGCGCGCTGCTGTTCTCGTTGCTGGTCACCGCGGTGCTGCTGCTGACCACCGGGCACAGTCCGACCGAGGCGTTCGGTGCGATGCTGGACGCGCTGGAACGGCCGCGGATCATCCTGGGCACGATCAACCAGACCGCCGTCTACTACCTGTCCGCCGTCGCGGTGGCCATCGGGTTCAAGATGAACCTGTTCAACATCGGCGTCGACGGGCAGTACCGGCTGGCCGCCATGCTGTCCGCGGCGGTGGCCGGCGCGGCCTGGATGAGTTCGCTGCCCGGCTTCCTGCGCATCCTGATCACCCTGGTGGTGGCGATGGCGGTCGGCGCGGCGTGGGCCGGCGTCGCCGCCCTGCTCAAGGTCACCCGCGGGGTCAGCGAGGTGATCAGCACGATCATGCTGAACGCGATCGCCACCTTCCTCATCGCCTACCTGCTCACCCCCCAGCGGCTGGCGATCCAGGAGGGCAACAACATCAGCACACCCAAGATCACCGAGGGCGGCCAGCTGGGCGTCATCGTGTTCGAGGGATCCACCACCCCGCTGTACTCGCTGGTGCTGCTGGCCGTCGTGGTCGGCGTGCTGTACGCGTTGATGCTGTCCCGCACCGTCTTCGGGTTCAGCCTCAAGGCCACCGGGCTCTCCGAGTCGGCGGCCGTGGCGTCGGGCATCTCGGTCAAGAAGATGATCGTCGCGGCGATGCTGCTCTCCGGCGCGGTGGCCGGCCTGGTCGGCATGCCCGAGCTGTTGAACGGCTCGGCCGGGTCGTACTCGCTGAACTTCCCGACCGGCATCGGCTTCACCGGCATCGCCATCGCCCTGCTCGGCCGCAACCATGCGGTCGGCATGATCTTCTCCGCGCTGCTGTGGGCCGCGCTGGACAACTCGGCGAACGCGCTGCAGGGCGTCGGCGTGCCCCGGGAGCTGGTCACGATCATGCAGGGCATCATCGTGCTGTCCGTGGTCGTCGCCTACGAGTTCGTCCGCCGCTACCGGCTGACCCTGGAGGCGCGGGACGTGGCCCGGGCGCTGGCGGCCCGCGCCACGACGCCGGTGGCTGGAGCGAACTCATGAGCGTGGACTCGGACCTCGCGGTCCCGCTGCCGAAATCGCCCGTCCCCAAGCGGAACCTGACCCCGCTGATGTGGCTGGGCATCGTCTCGATCGGCATCGCGGTGGTCTCGCTGGTGCGCATCTGGACGGGCGCGAACAACCTCGACTCGTCCGGGGCGATCCAGGCGGCGATCACCGCGGCCACCCCGATCGCGCTGGCGGGCCTGTCCGGCCTCTGGTCGGAACGGGCCGGGGTGGTCAACATCGGCATCGAGGGCATGATGATCCTCGGCACGTTCGGCGCCGGCTATGCGGGCTACCAGTGGGGGGCGTGGGCCGGGGTGTTCTTCGGCGCCTTCTGCGGCCTGCTCGGCGGCCTGCTGCACGCGCTGGTCACCGTCACGGTCGGCGTCGACCACATCATCTCCGGCGTCGCGATCAACATCCTGGCCCCCGGCCTGACCCTGTACCTGTCCCGGCTGCTGTTCACCGACGCGCCCGGCGGTGGCCAGCGGCAGTCGCCGCCGGTCCCGGACGTCGGCCGGATCACCCTGCCGTGGCTGTCCGACGCGCTGGGCGACATCGAGGACAAGGGTTGGTTCTTCGTCTCCGACCTGGCCGGGATCCTGCGCGGCATGTGCACCAACCTGTCGCTGCTGACCGTGCTGGCCGTCGTGCTGATCGTCGGCACCGGGTTCGTGCTCTGGCGGACCCGGCTGGGCCTGCGGCTGCGGTCCTGCGGCGAGGCGCCGTATGCGGCGGAGTCGTTGGGCGTCAACGTGTACTGGTACAAGTACGTGGCGGTGGCGATTTCCGGTGCGCTGGCCGGGCTGGCCGGCTCGTTCCTGGTGGTGGGCCTGAAGTTCCAGGACGGGCAGACCGGTGGCCGCGGGTTCATCGGGCTGGCCGCGATGATCTTCGGCAACTGGCGGCCGGGTGGCATGGCGATGGGCGCGGCGCTGTTCGGGTACACCGACGGCGTGCAGCAGTACGACGCCTCCGGCACCGCGATGCGGGCATTCCTGCTGCTGGTGGCGATCGCGCTGGTGGTGGTCGCGGTGCTGCAGTACCGGGCCAAGCATCCGGTGGTCGCCGGGGTGGCCGCGGTGATCGCGGCACTGAGCCTGTGGTGGTTCTCGGCCACCGACGAGCTGCCGCAGCAGTTGGTGAAGGCGGCGCCGTACGCGATCACCCTGCTGGTGATGGCGTTGGCGTCGCAGAACCTGCGGATGCCCAAGGCCGACGGGCTGATCTACCGAAAGGGTGGGCACTAGATTTGTCCGATCTCGAACCGGCGGTCGACTGGCCGCTGCTGCGGCAGGCGGCGGTGGAAGCCGCGTCGGTGGCCTACTGCCCGTACTCGGGCCTGCAGGTCGGCGCGGCCGCGCTGGTCGACGACGGCCGGATCATCGCCGGTTGCAACGTCGAGAACGCCTCCTACGGGCTGAGTCTGTGCGCCGAATGCACGCTGGTGGGTCAGCTGCGGCTGACCGGCGGTGGGCGGCTGGTGGCGCTGGCCTGCCGGTCCGGCGAGGGCGAGCTGCTGATGCCGTGCGGCCGGTGCCGGCAGGTGCTGTACGAGTTCGGCGGCCCGGAACTGCTGGTGGAGACCCCGTCCGGACCGGCGCCGATGACGGCCGTGTTGCCCGACGCATTCGGCCCCGAGCACCTGCCCGCCGCCCGGGGCGCCGCCCCCACCCGGAGTTGATCATGACGATCTCTGCTCGACACGCCGACGACACGCCGAATTTGCGGCAGAGAACGTCATGATCAACTTTGAAGGGGTGGGGGCGCGATGAGCGGGTTCGCCGCGGTCGACGTGATCCGGGCCAAGCGGGACGGGGGTGAGCTGACCGGCGACCAGATCGACTGGATCATCGACGCCTACACCCGGCACGAGGTGGCCGAGGAGCAGATGTCGGCGCTGCTGATGGCGATCCTGCTGAACGGCATGAGCGGGGCCGAGATCGCGTCCTGGACATCCGCGATGATCGAGTCGGGACGGCGGATGGACCTGTCCGCCGTGGGCCGGCCGACCGTCGACAAGCACTCCACTGGCGGAGTGGGCGACAAGATCTCGCTGCCGCTGGTCCCACTGGTCGCGGCGTGCGGAGCGGCGGTGCCGCAGCTGTCCGGCCGCGGGCTCGGGCACACCGGAGGCACGCTGGACAAGATGGAGTCGATCGCCGGGTGGCGGGCGACGCTGTCGCCGGGCGAGATGACCGACCAGCTGACGTCGATCGGTGCGGTGATCTGTGCCGCGTCGGAGGATCTCGCGCCGGCCGACCGCAAGCTGTACGCGCTGCGGGACGTCACCGCCACGGTCGAGTCGATCCCGATGATCGCCGCGTCGATCATGAGCAAGAAGATCGCCGAGGGCACCTCGGCCCTGGTGCTGGACGTCAAGGTGGGCACCGGGGCGTTCATGAAGCGCGCCGACCACGCCGCCGAGCTGGCCCGCACGATGGTGGAACTCGGGGCCCGGGAAGGGGTCCGGACCAGCGCGTTGCTCACCGAGATGTCCACCCCGCTGGGCCGGGCGGTCGGCAACGCGATCGAGGTGGCCGAGTCGGTGGAGGTGCTGGCCGGCGGCGGCCCGGCCGACGTGGTCGAGCTGACCGTCGCGCTGGCCCGGGAGATGGTCTCGCTGGCCGGGCTTTCCGCCGATCCCGCGGACGTGCTCGCCTCCGGCAGGGCGATGGACTGCTGGCGGGCGATGGTGTCCGCGCAGGACGGCGACCCGGACGCGCCGCTGCCCACGCCGCGGTTCCGCGAGGTGGTGGTGGCCGACGAGGCCGGCGTCGTCGCCGAGTTGGACGCGCTGCCGGTGGGCCTGGCCGCCTGGCGGCTCGGGGCCGGGCGGGCCCGCAAGGAGCACGACGTGCAGGCGGCGGCCGGCGTGCTGTGCCTGGCCAAGCCGGGGGAGTCCGTGCGGGTGGGTCAGCCGCTGTTCGAACTGCACACCAACACCCCGGACGCGTTCGCCGCGGCGCTGGCCGACCTGGACGCGGCGATCCGGATCGAGCCGGCCGGCACCGTGGTGGACCGCCCGGCGCTGGTGCAGGACGTGATCCGCGGCTGAGCCGATCCCGACCGGGCCCCTCCCGGAAATGATCATGACGTTCTCTGCGCGACACACCGACGACACGCCGAGGTGGGCGGCAGAGATCGTCATGATCAACTGGGGGAGGGGCGTATCGGTAGCATCGGCGGCAGGTGCCGTGCGGTGTCTCGCGGGTCGCGATGTTGGTCGGGGAGCGGGTTCGTGGGTGATGCGGCGCGCCGTTCGGCCGGTCGTCGCGCCGGCCGGGCCGGCATCGCCCTGGCCGCGCTGCTCGCCGTGGCGGGCCTGGTCATCGTGCTGGCCACGCACCGGGACGTGGTGAGCGCGAATCCGAACTCGGCGATCCTGGCGTCCGTGCCGCCGCTGACCCGGGGTGGGACGGCGACCGTGGCGGTGTCCGGATTGCCGTCCGACGTCCGCGGCACCGATGCGTTCGGCACCGATCTGCCGGACCCTGCGTCGGAGACCGGGGCGCCCTGGCCGGCCGCGCCGGCCGATCCGACGGCGGCGGTGGACGCGGCGATCGCGCAGGCCGCCGCCGATGGGATCCGGGTCGCGGTGACGGTGGTCGACCGGCCCTCCGGCGCGGTGCTGGTCGCCCGGGACGCCGACATCCCCTTTCCGTCGTTGAGCCTGCTGAAGGTGATGATCGCGGCCGACGTGCTGACCAACGGGTGGCCGGTCGAGTCGGCCTCGACCGAGCCGCCCCCGTTTTCGACCGACCCGATGCCGAGCGACCCGGCGGCCGACGAGAGCACCGACGAGACCACTGACGAGACGGACGATCCGTTGCCGGTGCTCGACGACCCGGCCCAGATCGGCGCGCTGCTCACCCGGATGATCGCGACCTCCGACGACGAGATCGCCAGCGACCTGTACGACGCCGCCGGCGGCGACGAACTGGTGGATCGGGTCGTGCAGCGCTACGGGCTGACCGGCACGACCCCCACGCCGGACGGAACCTATTGGGGCAACGTGCAGATCACCGCCGCCGACATGGCGACGCTGCTGGCGCAGGTGCTGGCCGACCCGCGGACCGCGACGGTGATCGGCGACGCGATGCGGGCGACCACCGCCACCGCCGCCGACGGGCTGGACCAGCGGTTCGGCCTGCGGCTCGTGCCCGGCGCCGGATCCAAGCAGGGTTGGGGCTGTTGCCTGTCCGGTGAGCTGGGCCTGCACTCGATCGGGTTCACCGACGACCGGATCGTGGTGGTGCTGTCCGCGGCCGACCCGGACGACGAGTCGCTCGGGGAGCAGGACGGCCTGGCGCTGGCCGACGACCCCGGGGCGCAGGCCGGCTTTGCCGCCGTCGACGCGGTGGTCCGCGCGGCGCTCGGCGGGCCGGCCGGGTAACGTGCGGTGATGCCGACCGTCCCGACCGCCGAGACCATCGTCACCGCACCGAAAGTGCTGCTGCACGACCATCTGGACGGCGGGCTGCGGCCGGCCACCCTGATCGACCTGGCCGAGCGGATCGGCTACCGGGACCTGCCCGCCGCGACGCCCGTCGAGCTCGCCCGCTGGTTCTCCGAGTCGGCCTACTCGGGATCGCTGGAACGGTACCTGGAGACGTTCACGCACACCCTCGCGGTGATGCAGACCCGCGAGTCGCTGATCCGGGTGACCTCCGAATGCGTCCAGGACCTGGCCGCCGACGGGGTGGTGTACGCCGAGGTCCGGTTCGCGCCGGAACTGCACACCGAGCAGGGACTCGCGCTGGACGAGGTGGTGCGGGCCGTGCTGGACGGGGTGGCCGCCGGCACCGCCGCGGCGGCCGCCGCCGGTCACCGGATCCGGGCGACGATCCTGCTCACCGCGATGCGGCACGCGGCCCGGTCCCGGGAGATCGCCGAACTGGCCATCGCGTTCCGCGACCAGGGAGTGTCGGGATTCGACATCGCCGGCGCGGAGGCGGGTTTCCCGCCCACCCGGCACCTGGACGCGTTCGAGTACCTGCGCCGGGAGAACGCGCACTTCACCATCCACGCCGGCGAGGGCTTCGGGTTGCCGTCGATCTGGGAGGCGATCCAGTGGTGCGGCGCCGACCGGCTGGGGCACGGGGTGCGCATCGTCGACGACATCACCCTGCATCCGGGGGGCCGGGTCGAACTGGGCCGGCTGGCCGCCTACGTGCGGGACAAGCGGATCCCGCTGGAGATGGCGCCGACGTCCAACGTGCAGACCGGGGCGGCCTCGTCGATCGCCGAGCACCCGATCGGGCTGCTCGCCTCGCTGAAGTTCCGGGTCACCGTCAACACCGACAACCGGCTGATGTCCGGCTGCACCATGACCAGCGAGATGACCGCCCTGTGCGAGGCCTTCGGTTACGGCTGGGACGAGCTGCAGTGGTTCACCGTGAACGCCATGAAGTCCGCCTTCATCCCGTTCGACCAACGCCTCGCGCTGATCGAGGAGGTCATCAAACCGGGCTACGAACGCCTCCGTCGCTGACCCGCCCCGTCGCTGACCCGCCCCGCCGCGCCTGGTTCCGCGCGGATCAACGACGCCGGCGCGGATCAACCCGCAGCGAATGTGACTGGTGTGACGCGAGTTGCCGATTTCATCCGCGCGGGCGGCCGGTTGCCGACCGGGGGCGTTTCCGCGGAAACGCCCACGGGCGGCGAGTGGCGCACGGCCGGTTCACTTGGGCCGGTGCTGCGCCGGTCGGGCAACCCCCGGGCACGGGCCGGTCACCCCCGGCCGGTGCGTCGGTCACCCAGCTACGCGAGGCCGCGCGCCGACCGACACCGGCCCCGCGTCAGCCGCGGGCGCCGTCCCAGTCCAGGGTGGCGGCGAACCGGTCGACCAGCACCGACCAGGCGGCCGCCTCGTCGTCGAACGGCGGAGAAGGGGCCAGCCGGTCGGGGTCGGGCCGGGTGATCGCACCGATCAGGTTGCCAAGCGGGGTGGACGAGCCGACCGCCTCCACGGTCTCCTCGTCGCCGCGTTCCAGGGCCGCGTCGATCAGCAGCTCGACCGCGAGTTCGAGCTGCTTGCCGTCCACCGCCTCCGGACCCTCCTTCAGCGACCCGGCGAGACCGTCCAGCTTGTAGGTGTTCTCGGGGCCGGCGAGCACCGCGGCGTCGCCGTCGGCAACGGCCCGGCGGATCTCGTCCCACGCCTCCAGCGACGCCAGGTCGTGACTGACGTTCGTCTGCATCAGGTAGTTCTCCAGATCCTCGGCGGAGGTGTAGATCTGGATGCGGTTGTGCTCGGCCAGGAACACCGGGTCGTCCCCGAGGTAGCAGCGCAGGGTGTAGCCGGTGCGGTCGCCGATGCTGATCTCCAGGCAGTCCACCCCGGTCTCGTCCCAGAACTCGAGGTCCTCGTCGCGCTCCTGCTCCTCTTCCGGTTCGACCGTCTCCCCGGTCTTGTCGACCGCGCTGATCGCCGCGGCCTCGGCCTTCGTCTGATTCAGCTCGGCCTCGTCGATCTCCGGCGTCTTGACGATGGCGTCGAGCGCGTCGATCACCTCGTCCCAGCGTTCGGCGATGACCGCGCCCATCTCGTTCCACAGCTTCTCGCCGTTGCGGCCGACGAACGCCTGCTGGCCCATCGGCAGCACCGCGAAGCCGTCCGCCGAATCGAGAATCTCCTCGACCCCCTCCAGCCCGCACACCTCGGCCAGCGACCGGACGATGTTCACCGTGTCGGTCAGCGCGGCCAGCGTCCAGATGTCCGGGATCTCGGCCATCAGGTCGGGGACGCCGACGATGTCGAAGATGTGGTCGTCGTCCGGGCGCAACTCGTCGACCAGCAGCTCGGCCGCGGTGTCCCACTCCGGATGGTCGATCAGGTCGTGCTCCTCCGACGTGCGGATGAACGCGGCCAGGTGGGCGGGGGAGGGAAAGACGTACAGGTCGTCGCCGTGGCCGAGGAACGCCTCCCACTCCTCGCCGTCCTCCAGCCACTGCGGGGCCCACAGCGTGTAGACGTTGCCCTCGGTCAGTCCGAGCTGGATCGGGATGATGTCGGCGGCCACCGGCGTCCTTCCGTGCACGTGACGACGTCCGGCGGAGGTTCCGGCGGAGCGGCGCCAGCTTAGTCGGCCGAGCTGGGCGGCCGGATGCGCGACTGCGTTCGGCCCCGGCCCGTCCCCACGAGCTGAGCGGCCCGGAGCGGATTGCGCTGGCGCCCGGCGACCCGGCCGGGACATGATGGGCGAACCCAGCGACACGATGGGCGGCCCCGGCAACCGCGGGCGCCGACAGACCGACGAACGATCGAACCCAGCCCGGGAGGCCAACCATGACCGAGCAGGCAGCGCCGAATCCGTCGGAGTCGGGTGCGGAGTCGGCTACGGAGTCGACCGAGGAGGCACCGGTCAACCAGTCGACCAAGGAGAAGTTCGCCGCCGCGCTGGCCCGCAAGAAGGCCGAGGGTCAGGCCCGCAGCGCGCACCTCGACGGCCACGGCGGCGTCGAGGGCTCCACCGCCAGCCACAAGGCGACCCGGCAGTTCCGGCGCAAGTCCGGCTGACCCACGGGCCGACCCCGCCCTCACCCGGACGGGTACTTCTCCCCATTTCACTCCACGCGCGGAGGTCCTAACCTGCGAGGCGGCGGTCGAAAGAATCGGCGTCGCCATTCACGAATGGGTGGATTGGCGGGGAGAGGCGTGCCGAACGGGTAGTCTCGCTCCGGGTGGGCAGGAGTTAGCCGGGGGAAATGACGCACGGGGAATCGTGGGTACTGGGCGCTGCCCGAATTCCCACCCCGGTACCAGGAGGGGTGATGGAGGTCGTCTGGGGCGCCCGGACGGACGTCGGACGCGTCCGAAAACTGAATGAAGACGCCTATTTGACCGAACCGCCCGTTTTCCTCGTCGCCGACGGAATGGGCGGATATCAATCCGGGGAGACCGCGAGCGCGGCCGTCGTCGACGAATTCCGCAATGCCCGGGTCACCATCAGCCCCGAATGGGTCGCCGACCGGCTGGGCCGGGCGAACACCCGGATTCGCGCCGGCGCCGGCGGCGGCACCACCGCGGCCGGAGCCGCACTGGTCGAGCGGGACGGCCGGCCTTACTGGCTGGTCTTCAACATCGGCGACTCCCGGGTCTACCTGCGCAGCGGCCCGGAGACGCGGCAGATCAGCGTCGACCATTCCGTCGTCCAGGAGCTGGTCGACGCCGGGCGGCTGGCCCCCGACCGGGCCCGTTTCCACCCCGAGCGGCACATCGTCACCAAGGCGGTGGGCACCGCGGCCGCCCCGCGGCCGGACTTCTGGCTGGTCCCCCGGAACCCCGGGGACCGGCTCATGCTGTGCTCCGACGGCGTGACCAGCGAGCTGGACGACGACGTGATCGTCGAGGCGCTGGGCCGGCCGGAGGCCGCGCAGGACGTCGCCGAGCACCTGACCGCGCTGGCCTTGAGCGCCGGCGGTCGCGACAACATCACCTGCGTCGTCGTCGACGCGCTGCCCACCGGCGATCCGGCCGACGACCACGACGAGACCCGGCCGCGTCCGCGATGAGCGTTGCCTACCACCCCGGAACGGCGCCGCTGGTCGTGCGGCCCGGCCTGGCCCTGCTGACTCCGGACCTGGGCACGGCCCGGCGGGCCTGGGAGCTGCTGACCACCGGCGCCGGACCGGACGAGCTGCTGCGCGACCTGGTGCGGGACGGGTTCGCCGGGATGCCGCCGTTCGTGCTGGTGGACGCCGCCGG
>JBDHZW010000032.1:0-28853 GCA_039812105.1 Nakamurella sp. | reverse complement strand
CGTCGGCGCCGGTGGCCCCAGTGGCCCCCGTGGCCGGTCCGCCGGCCCGGAGCGCCCCGGTGATCGAGGACCCGATGACCGACCTGCCGTGGGACGCGGCGCCGGCGGCGCCCGGCTTTATCCAGGCCGTGCCGGGATTCGGCCCCCCGGCCCCGCAACCGCTGGACCACACCCGGATGCGGGTGACGAAGGAACCGAGCGTGCCTGGTTGGTCGGCGATCCTCGACGACGGCCGGGTCCTGCCGCTGGCCGGCCCGGTCATCCTCGGCCGCGACCCGGCGGCCGGCGCGGGGGAGCCGGCGGCGGTGCGGGTGCCGATCGCCGACGAGGGCCGCAGCGTGTCCAAGACCCACCTGCTGCTCGACGTCGGCCCGGGCGGAGTCCTGGTCACCGACCGGCACTCCACCAACGGCGTGGCCGTCGTCACCGCCGGAGTGGATCTGCGATGTGTGCCGGGGGTGCCCACCCCGGTGCCGGACGGCTCCACCGTCCGGTTCGGGGATCGCACCCTGACCGTCCGTCGCGGCTGATCGGTCACACTTCATCCGCTCATCCGCGTGGGGGCGCCGACACCGGCGACGGGCTTCGCGAGTGGCGCACCGCCGGTCGAAGTGAGCCGGTCCTGCGCCACTCGCTCGTGCTGGACCGGCCGGCCGCCTCGCCCGGCCCGGCCGCCCAGACCGACCCGCCCGACCCAGCCGGCCACCCGGCCGGCGGACGCTGCGACCTGGTCCGCGCTGCAGTCGGCCTGCTGCGGCCGGGAGTAGCCGCTACAGCACGACCACCGACCGCAGCACGTCGCCGCCGTGCATCTTGTCGAACGCGGCCTCGACGTCGCCGATGCCGATGGTCTCGGTGACGAACTTGTCCAGCGGCAGCCGGCCCTGCAGGAACAGGTCGGACAGCACCGGGAAGTCCCTGGATGGCAGGCAGTCGCCGTACCAGGCCGACTTGAGCGAGCCGCCGCGGCCGAAGAACTCCAGCAGCGGCATCTCCAGCTGCATGGTCGGGGTGGGCACGCCGACCAGCACCACGGTGCCGGCCAGGTCGCGGCCGTAGAACGCCTGCTTCCAGGTCTCCGGCCGGCCGACCGCGTCGATGGCCACGTCCACGCCGAAACCGCCGGTGGCGTCCTGGATCTGCTCGACGACGTCGCCGTCGTCCGGGTGCACCGTGTGAGTGGCGCCGAATTCCTTGGCCCACTCCAGCTTCCGCTTGTCGGTGTCGA
Source organism: Nakamurella sp. (assembly GCA_039812105.1). GTDB lineage: Bacteria > Actinomycetota > Actinomycetes > Mycobacteriales > Nakamurellaceae > Nakamurella. Next base: position 27,625 of record JBDHZW010000032.1, on the reverse strand, counting down.
CGGCGATGATGGTGTGCGCACCGACCAGCTTGGCGCCGGCGATCGCCGCGTCCCCGACCCCGCCGCAGCCGATCACCGCCACCGAGTCGTTCCGGGTCACCGCGCCGGTGTTGATCGCCGCGCCGATGCCGGCCATCACCCCGCAGCCGAGCAGCCCGGCCACCTGCGGCGGCACCCGCGGGTCGACCTTGGTGCACTGGCCGGCGGCGACCAGCGTCTTGCCGGCGAACGCGCCGATGCCCAGCGCGGGGGACAACGGCGTGCCGTCCACCAGGGTCATCTTCTGCTGCGCGTTGTGCGTGTTGAAGCAGTACCACGGCCGACCGCGCAGGCAGGCCCGGCACTGCCCGCACACGGCCCGCCAGTTCAGGATCACGTAGTCACCCGGCTGCACCTCGGTGACCCCGGGGCCGACGGCGGAGACCACACCGGCCGCCTCGTGTCCGAGCAGGTACGGGTAGTCGTTGCCGATCCCGCCCAGCTTGTAGTGCAGGTCGGTGTGGCACACCCCGCAGGCCTGCACGTCGACCAGCGCCTCGCCGGGCCCGGGGTCCGGGACCACGATCGTGGTCAGCTCGACCGGGGCGTCCTTGGCCAGCGACACCACACCCTGCACTTCGTGCGCCATGAACCGGGCTCCTTCGCCTGAAGTCGTTGGATCGACGCAGGCGAGGGTAGCCGTCGAACCTCGTGGCCGCCGCCGACCGGCCTCTCCGGCTGACCGGTCGAGCACCGGCCGCCGAAGCTGTACGCTCCATATCGGGCATATCGCTCGAACATGTACTTGGATTCCGATGGACAGTGCACGAAGGTTGGTCGGCGGGTCCGAACCCCGGCGCGCCCTCTTGCCGCGAACGGACCGCCAGGAGGCTGTGCCAGATGCGCCGCAGCGGCGGGCATCTCCGGTTCCCGGATTGGTGTTCGACCGTCGGCCCGGTCCGTATCATCCGCCGGCGCCGCACCCGGTCCCGTCGAGTGCCGCTGAGCGGATGGTCCGCCGCCGGATCGTCATCGACGACAGGAAGCCGAATCCGGCCCGACGGCTCAACCGACACAGCATGCGGGAACTGGATTACGGAAACCCGGTGGCGGAGCGACTGCTGGACCCGATCGCCCACGAGTGGCTCGCGGACCAGGCGACCGATCACGGGTACAACAGTCTCAATGCGCTCCGGACCGGGCTCGTCCGAGAATTGAGCCGGCGATGGGTGGAGGTGGCACAGCGCGAATTCCCCCATCTGTACGGCATCCTGCCGCCCGATCAGTTCCGGACCATCGCGTTCCTGTGCAACAGGGACAGCGGCTTCGACGGGCAGCGGCTGGAGAATGCGGTGGCGGCCGTGCAGACATCGAGGCTGGTCGCCCAGGCCACGATCCCCGGCGCGTTCAGCACCAGCAAGCTGCCGGCCACCCAGCCCACTATCGGCGCGTTCGACAATCCCTGGAGGGAGTGGACCCGGGGAATGATCGGCATCTGTGCCGAACTGGAAACGGCCGCCGGGATCGACCCCCGGTTCGTGCAACCCGGGCAGAAGGTGCGGATGAGTCAAGACTTCCGCATCGAGGAGGAGATCGGCGGTGTCCGGAAGCAGGACGCCGACGTCTCGTTCGTCGACCTCTCCGGGCGCAAGGTCCTGGTCGAGGTCGCCGCAACCATCCCCCGCCTGCGCGACAAGATGGGCGCCGACAACGCCGATCAACGTGCCCGTTACGAGCAGGTGCGCATCCTGCAGCACGCCGTGCTGGCCTTCGCCACCGCGAACACCGACTGGATCGAGTACTTCACCGGCGACCCCGGCACGAGCATCGCCGAACGACTCCCCGGCCTGGGCAGCGGCTGGGGCCTGATCATCGACGGGCAGTACATCAGCCCAGCACGGCTCGTCACAGTTGCAGCGGGCCTGCGGCGTGCGCAGCAGCAGCTCGGGGGTGGCTTCTTCGCGGCATTGCGGGCATCGGGGCTACGGCTCGCGGAAGTCGAGCAGATGCAACCAGCGGCGTTGTCCAGGCGGCTACAGCGGTATGGGCAATGATTCAGCCGGTCAGCGTCGCCGTGGTGACGCCGAATCCGGCGATGTACTCGCGGATCGGCTTGTAGAAGCTGTAGGTGACCTTGTAGTCGCCGCAGGCGCCGAGGGCGGCGTAAGCGGCGATCCAGGTGCGGACCTCGTGGCTGCTGTTGCCGGCGGTTTCGGTCATCCAGTCCGGGGTCCAGGCGTCGAGGGGGGTGAGGTCGCCGGAGGCCAGGATGTCCATGAGCGCCCGGTCCCAGTCGGGGGCGAGGTCTTTGATGTCGGCGTGGCCGGCGGCGAACGCCTTGGCGGTGTTGATGACGCGTTGTTGGCGTTCGTCGCGGGCCTCGTCGGTGAGGTGCCGGCCGCCGCCGAGCAGGAACTCGCGCTGGGCGGGGGTGGCGGTGGCGATGCGGGGGACGGGCGGGTCGTGGGACAGCCCGCCGGAGGCGATGAACAGCACTTTCGCCTCGGTGTGGGCGAAGTAGGTGCCGACGGCCCGGCCGAGCAGCCGGATCCGCTGCACCGGGCTGAAGGGGGGTGCGACGCAGTTGAGGAAGATCGGGATGACGGGTTTGGCGGCGATGTCGCCGAACATGAGTTCCAGGGGTTGGACGGCGCCGTGGTCGACCTCCATCCGCAGCGAGACGGCGGTGTCCAATCCGGCGTCCAGGACGTGCGCGGCCAGGGCTTTGGCGGTGTCGGTGGGGACGTTCAGCGGTCCGGCCTGGCTGCCGTAGTCGCCGATGGAGACGGCGTCGTAGCCGATGCAGAAGGTGGGCATGAGCTCGTAGAAGAACCCGTTGTAGTGGTCGGGGCCGAAGGACACGATCAGGTCGGGGTCGTAGTCGGCGACGAAGGCGCGGGCGGCGTCGAACGCCTCGGTGACGGCGGCGGTGGTTTCGGGGCCGGGGTCGACGTGCTCGAGCAGAGGGCTGTGCGACATGGACAGCAGGGCGACGGTCATGGCTCAGTTCCCTTCGCGGTCGAGCAGGAAGTCCAGGTGGATGCGGTTGAAGGTGTCGGTGTCCTCGTATTGCGGCCAGTGGCCGCAGTTGTCCATGACGGCGAGCCGGCCGTTGGGGATGAGGTCGGCGATGCGGCGGCCCTCGTCGACCGGCCCGGAGGGGTCTTTGGTGGTCCAGATGACCATGGCTGGGGCCGCGATGGCGCGCAGGTCGTCGTTGGAGAGCATGTTCCGTTTGCGGGTCTGCGGGTCTTGCAGGGCCATGTTCATCTGGCAGGCCATCAGCCAGTCGGGTTGCTGGAAGATCTGTTGGCGGGTGCGGATCAGGTCGTCGGTGACCATGGTGGGGTCGGCCATCAGCCATTCCAGGCGGGCCTTGACCCGTTCCCAGGACGGGTCCTTGGCGGCCTCCATCGACAGTGTGTAGAGGCGTTCCATCACCTTGGGGTTGGCCATGGTGCCGCCCATGGTGTTGAGCACGATCCGCTGGACTTTTTCCGGGTAGAGCTGGGCGAAGCGGGCGGTGACCCAGCCGCCGAGCGACTCCCCGGAGAACGAGGCCTTGTCGACGCCGATGGCGTCCAGTAGCCCCAGCACCTGGGCGATGTAGTGCTTGATCTCCAGTGGGTGTTCGGGTTTGGCGCTGTAGCCGTGGCCGATGAAGTCGATGGCCCAGACGTTGAAGTGCTCGCCGTGGGAGGCCAGGTTGCGGACGTAGGCCTCGGCGTGGCCGGTGATGCCGTGCAGCAGGATCAGCGCGGGTTTGCTCGGATCGCCGGCGTGCAGGTAGCGGGTGCGGTACCCGCCGGCGTCGAGGAAGCCCTGGGAGAACTCGACCTGGTTCAGGTCGGACCAGACACTCGTGTAGGGACGCTCGGTCATGTCGAAACTCCTTGTCGGTGATGCAGTCTCAGGAAGCGCGGAACGAGATCGCGGTGAGCAGCGAATCCAGCAGGGCGGGGGCGTCCTGGGTCAGCCCGGCCGCGGCGACGAACCGGTCCGGCCGCAGGAACACCACCGGGGTGGGCCGGTCGTCGAACCAGCGCTTGACGTCCCCGGTCCGGTCGGCCGCGACGACGGTGCCGTCGGCCGGGACGTCGTTGCCCAGCTGGGTGGTCGGCCGCAGCGAGATCAGCGTCGCGCCAAGCGCCTTCAGCTTGACCAAGTCGTCCGACGAGAACACCTGGGCCGGGTTGGTTGCCCAGCAGACGACGGCCCAGTTCGGCCCGATCAGCTCGTCGAGCAGCACATCGGTGGAATCGGCCGTATCGACCCGGGGCTGGATGAACTGGGTGCCGACCGGCGAGACCTTCTTGTTGGCCGACCGTACCGGCTGCGAGGTGCCGGTCAGCTCGGCGGCCGACTGGCCCGGCGTGAGCGTGGTGGCGTCGACGACGGCGCCGCGGTGGTAGCGGGGCATCGGCTTGTACCGCATCTCGGCGAAGTACCGCTTGACCGGGGGAGCGGCGTTCAGCACGGCGGCAGCCGCGTCCCGGAGCCCGGCGACGATCTTGTTGGTGGGCTTGATGACCCGGCCGAACGCGACCGAGATGTCGATCATGGCCTTGGCGTGGTCGCGGCGCTCGTCGTCGTAGGTGTCCAGCAGCGCGTCGTCGCAGTCGCCGCGGAGTACCGCGGCCAGCTTCCAGGCCAGGTTGGTCGAGTCCCGCATGCCGGAGTTGTAGCCCTGGCCCTGCCACACCGGCATCAGGTGCGCGGCGTCCCCGGCGATGAACACCCGGCCCTTGCGGAACGAGCCGGCGATCCGGGAGTGGTGGGTGTACACGCGCTTGCGGATGAAGTTCAGCTCCGCCGGGCTCGGCACGTGCTCGCGCAGCAGGTCGTCGACGAAGGCGGGATCGTCGACCAGGGTGTCCGGCTCGTCGTCGAACAGCATGAACTCGAACCGGCGGATCGCGTGCGGCAGGCCGAGGGAGACGTACGGCCGGCGGGGATCGGCGCCCAGGAACACGTTCGGCGTGCCCAGCGGGTCGTCGTTGACGTCCACGACCAGCCAGCGGGTGGACGGCGACTGGCCCTCGAAGGTCACGCCCAGGTACTTGCGGGTCCGGCTCTTGCCGCCGTCCGCGCCGACCAGGTAGGCCGCCCGGAGGGTGCTGGTGGCACCGTCGGCGGACACCGTCACCGCGACGTGATCGCCGTGGTCGCCGATGGTTTCGACCGTCTGGCCGAAGCGCAGGTCCACGTGCTCGAACCGGTCCAGGCCGTCGGCCAGCACCCGGTCGACCAGCGGCTGGATGAACGCGTTGCGCCGGGACCAGCCGAACTCCTTGGTGCCGGGCTTGATCTCGGCGATCACCTGGCCCTTGCCGTTGACCAGCCGCATGATGTGCTGCGGCGTGGTGTGCGGCAGCACCTTGTCCACCAGGCCCATCGCCTGCAGCGAGCGAAGCGACTCGTCGTCCAGGCCGACCCCGCGCGGGAAGTCGATCAGCTCGGGCAGCTGCTCCAGCACGATCACCCGCACCCCCTGCACGCCGAGCAGGTTCGCCAGGCCGAGCCCGGCCGGGCCGGCGCCGACGATCAGCACGTCGGCATCGAGATGGGTGTTGGTCATCGTTGACTCCCTCACTGGTCTGATTCACGCTCGTGCGATTAAAGAACGAATGCGTGCGCTATACGAACAACTATGGACCTGCGGGCCGAAGCTGTCAAGGGTTGGTTGCCGAAAGGTGGCGGGGTCCTGCTGCGCTGATCGAAGTCCCATCGAACCGGGCAAATCGGGCGCGAGAATGGGACTTGGATCAGCGCGGGAGCGCGGCAGCGTTGTGGGCGGGCCCCGGCGCCGGATGGATCAGTTCTGCGGGGCCTCGACGAGCGCGCGGCCCAGCTCGCCGGCGGCGGCCAGCACGGCCGGCCGGGCCTGCTCGATCAGTTCCGCCCGGTAGGTGATCAGGTTGATGCAGGCGGCGACGGAGTGGTCGGGGTAGGGGACCGGCACGGCCAGCCCGTAGGCCCCCGGTTCGATCTCGGCGAAGGACGTCGCGTACCCGTCGGCCCGGGCCTGGCGGACCCGGTCGGAGTCGGCCGGGCCGGCCGGCAGCGCCGACGACAGCGCGTGCCCGGCCGCCCCACGGTCCAGCGGATGCGTGCTGCCCTCGGCGAAAACGATGCGGTAGCGGGAGGTCTCGGACTCAACGACGGCCAGCGCGACCGCCTCGCCGTTCTCCACCACCAGTAGCGACACGGTCGAGCCGACCTCGTTGGCCAGCCGGCGCAGAATGGGCACGGCCGCCGCCCGCAATGTCTGGTAGGCGCCGGCGGTCAGTTGCAGCAGGCCCACCGCCCCGCGGAATCGGCCGTCCGGACCGCGGCTGACCAGGCCGGCGTCGACCAACGTGGTGAGCAGCCGGTAGGCGATCGTGCGGTGGACGCCGAGCAGGTCGCCGACGTCCTGGGCGGAGAGCCCGGCCGGCGCCGCCACCACGGCCTTCAGTGCGGACAGCCCGCGGGCCAGCGTCTGCGCGCCGCCGGTCGAGGTTCCCGCCGCCTGAGCCATGCCGGTCAGCGTATCCGTCACACCCCCTTGACAACCGGACGGACGTTCTCCAGGCTGTTCTTTATTCGCACCAAAGCGTGCGGAATATGCACCAGGTCGGGAAGCGCGCCCCGGCCCCCGGTGCCCGCACCGTCAACCCCAGCAGGCCCACGATTCAACGGAGCGTCCATGAGCCAGCCCAGCACCGTCCCACCCGCCCCGCCCACCGCCGCCCCGGCGGACGGGCGTGCCCGGCGCCGGGCGATGATCTCCAGCTACCTCGGCACCACGGTCGAGTACTACGACTTCCTGCTCTACGGCACCGCGGCCAGCCTGGTCTTCCCGGTGCTGTTCTTTCACGAACTGTCCCCGATGGCGGCCACCATCGCCTCGTTCGGCACGCTGGCGGTCGGCTACCTGGCCCGCCCGATCGGCGGCGTCATCTTCGGCCACTTCGGCGACAAGTTCGGTCGCAAGAACATTCTCATCGTCACGCTGCTGATGATGGGCGGCGTCAGCTTCCTGATCGGCCTGCTGCCCACCCAGGAGACGATCGGCATGGCCGCGCCGATCCTGCTGGTCACCCTGCGGATCGTCCAGGGCTTCGCGGTCGGCGGCGAATGGGCCGGCGCGGCGCTGATGTCGATGGAGCACGCCACGCCCAAGGGCCGCGGCTTCGCCGCCAGCATCGTCGCCTCCGGCGGCCCCTCCGGGGCCGTGCTGGCCACGCTGGTGCTGACCGCGTTCTCCCTGCTGCCCGACGAGACGTTCCTGTCCTGGGGTTGGCGGGTGCCGTTCCTGCTGTCCGGCATCCTGGTCGTCATCGCCTTCTTCATGCGGCTGCGGGTCACCGAGTCGCCGGAGTTCGTCGCCGCCATGGAGGCCAAGGCCCGCGAGGCGAAGAACGCACCGAAGCAGAAGGCGCCGCTGCTGACCGTGCTGCGGCACTACCCCCGGCAGACCCTGGAGGCCGTGGTCGGCGGGCTGGCGCCGCTGTTCATGCAGTCGCTGCTGGCCACGTTCATGCTCACCTACGCGGTGTCCGTCGGGCACACCCGGACATCGGCGTTGATCCTGGTCACCGTCGCCAACGCGATCCACATCCTGACCATCCCGGCGTTCGCGGCGCTGTCCGACCGGGTCGGCCGCAAGCCGGTCATGGTGGCCGGGGCGATCGCCGGCGCCGTGCTGGTCTTCCCGATCTTCGCCCTGGTCGGCCAGGGCTCCTGGGGCGCGCTGCTGCTGGCCTTCGTCCTCGGCAACCCGGTGGTGCAGGCCCTGATGTACGGCCCGATGGGCGCCTGGATGAGCGAGAAGTTCCCGGCCGACTCCCGGTACACCGGCGTCGCGCTGAGCTACCAGGTGTCCTCGACGCTGGGCGCCGGGCTGGCCCCGCTGGTCGCCACCGCGCTGCTGGCCGCCAGCGGCGGGATCACCACGATCGCGATCCTGTTCATCGTGCTCTGCGTGGCCTCCGGCATCACGTTCCTGTTCAGCCGGGAGACCGCCGGGGCCGAGCTGGCGCTGACCACCGAGCAGCGGGTGGACCTGGAGGCCACCTCGATGCGCTGACCGGCGCCGCACCCCCCCGAAATGATCATGACGTTCTCTGTCGCGGACATCGGCGTGTCGCCGGTGTGTCGAGCAGAGAACGTCATGATCAACTGCGGGGAGGGCGGGGTTCAGTCCCGGGCGGCGATCCGGGTCATCTCGGCGCGGGAGGTCACCTTGACCCGGCCCCGGCCGACCGGCTGGCCGGCGCCCAACTCGTGGGCGTCCAGGCGGTCCCAGCCGGCGAAGTCGGTCACCGGCAGGCCCTTGCCGGCCAGCAGCGCGTCGACGTCCCCGGGGCTGCGGTGCGGTGCCGGAGCGAGGTCGGGCGCGTCTGCCAGCAGGTTCGCGATGGTCTCGGCGGCGTCGGACTTGGTGTGCCCGATCAGGCCGACCGGTCCGCGCTTGACCCAGCCGGTGGCGTACAGGCCGGGGATCTGCTCCCCGTCCAGGTCCAGCAGCCGGCCGCCCTCGTTCGGCAGCACCAGCCGGAACGTGTCGAACGGCAGGTCCTCGATCGCCTCGGACCGGTAGCCGACCGCCCGGTAGACGGCCTGGACGTCCCAGTCGGTGAACTCGCCGCTGCCCCGGACGGTGCCGTCCCCGGTCAGCTCCTGCCGCTCGGTCCGCAGGCCGACCACGGCGCCGTCCGCGCCCAGGATCTCGACCGGGTTCTCCAGGAAGTGGATGTGGATCCGGCGGTGCGGGCCGTCCTTGACGTCGCGCATGGCCCAGTCGGACAGCACGTCGACGACCATCCGCAGCGACTTGCTGCGGGACAGGGCCGCCTCGGACTCGGCGTCGAACTCCATGCCCTCGGGCGCGACGACCACCTGCACGTTGGGAGAGTGGTCCAGTTCGCGCAGTTCCACCGGGGTGAACTTGGCCTGCGCCGGCCCGCGCCGGGCGAACATGTGCACGTCGGTGATGGTGGAGTCGGCCAGCGCGGCGTGCACGTGCGGCGGGATGTCGGTGGACAGCAGCTCGTCGGCGGTGCGGGCCAGCATCCGGGCCACGTCCAGGCCGACATTGCCCACGCCGATCACCGCCACCGAACGCTGCCCGGACAGGTCCCAGGTCTGCTCGCGGTCGGGGTGCGAGTCGTAGAAGGCGACGAAGTCGGCGGCGCCGTACGAGCGCTGCAGGTCCTCGCCGGGGATGCGCAGCGCACGGTCCCGCTCGGCGCCGGTGGCGAAGATGACGGCGTCGTAGTAGTGCCGCAGCTCGTCGACCTTGATGTCGACGCCGACGTGCACGTTGCCGATGAACCGGATCCGGTCGGACTCCATCACCCGGTGCAGCGCGACGATGATCGCCTTGATCCGCGGGTGATCGGGCGCCACGCCGTAGCGGATCAGCCCGTACGGGGTGGGCAGCCGGTCGAAGATGTCGACCGTCGCCGCGGGGTCCTTGGTGGTGAGGATATCGGCGGCGTAGATGCCGGCCGGACCGGCGCCGACGACGGCGACGCGAAGGGGCGGTGTCATGCGGCTCTCCAGATCTAAGTTAGGTAACCCTTCCATGGTAGACAGCGCAACACTCGCGGCCGACCGCAAGTGATCAAGGTCGCAGGGTCCGCCGGGCCCGATCAGGGCCGAGCATCGGGCCGCGCGGCCGCCGGGCGGCCGGGTTTCGGACCTACGGTGGGCGGGTACCACGCGGTACCGTTCCCGGACGGGTTCCGGTCCCGGGGGCGGCGGCCGACCCGGGGCCGGTGGAGGAGGCGTGACGCAGGCGTGAACATCGGCGAGATCGCCCGTCAGGCGGGCGTGTCACGCAGCACGGTGAGCTACGTCCTCAGCGGCAAGCGCCCGATCGGCCAGGCCACCCGGGACCGGGTGATGGCGATCATCGAGCAGTCCGAGTTCCGGCCCAGCGCGGTGGCGCGCGCCCTGTCCAACGGCACGACCCGGACGATCGCGCTGATCGTGCCCCGGCTGAACCACCAGCTCAACATCGAGATCCTCCGGTTCGTCGGGGCGATCGCTGAAGCGGCGGCGGAGGACGAGTTCGACACCCTGGTCTCGCCCGGCGGCGACGGCGAGCGGGAGGACGCCCTCGATCGCCTGGTCCGGGAGCGCCGCGTCGACGGGATCATCCTGATGGAGACGCTCATTCCCGACCGCCGGGCCGAGTTCCTGCTGAACCGGCGGTTCCCGTTCGTGACGATCGGCCGGGCCGGGTTCGACGACCGGCACGACTGGGTGGACACCGACTACGAGGGTCTGGTCGACGAGGCGGTCGACCGCCTGGCCGTCGCGGGACACCGGAACGTCGCGCTGATCAGCCGGCCCCGCGAGATGCTGGACAAGGGGTACTGCCTGTCGATCAACGCGGCCCGGGCGTTAGACCGGGCGTGCCGCCGCCATCGGCTGACCGGGGTCATGCTGTGCTGCGAGGAGGACGAGACCGGCGCCGCCGCCTGCGTGGCCGAGATCCTGGGCGCGGCAACCCCGATCACCGGCATCGTCAGCGTCAACGACCGCTCCCTGGCGCCGATGATGGACGAGTTCGCGGCCCGGGGCGTGCGGGTGCCGGCCGATCTGTCGGTCATCGCGGTGGCCGACTCCGCCGTCGCCGATCGGACCTCGCCGCCGGTGACCGCGGCCGACGTCCCCGCGCACACGCTGGCCTCCGTCGCGGTCGACACCCTGCTCAAACGGATCGGCTCCACCGAATCGCCGCCGGTCCGTCAACTCTTCCGCTCGACGTTCGTCGATCGCGGCAGCGTCGCCCGTCCGGCCTGATTCGGCGGACCGGCCCGATTTCGCTCCGACGGCCGCCTTGCGGCAAGCGATTCTGCGAGGGTACGTTCACACCGCTCATCGAACCGGTTCGATACGAACCGTATCCGCCACCACGGAGGTGCAGATGAATCGCGATCGCGACCGAGCTGCGCTGCCGTGGTGCTGATAGAGGACGGCCTCCGGCGGGCCGGCCGGTGCCGGCCGGCCGACGAGGTCAGTGCTCGGTTCCGGCGGTTGTGCGAGGCGTCCGGATTCGCCGAGAACTTCGATGCCCGAACGGGGGAGGGTCTGCGCGACCGGGCGTACAGCTGGACCGCCGCGGCCTACCTGATCCTGTGCGCCGATGCCGAGACTCGCCGAGGTGTGAGCGTGAACAATACGCGAACCGATTCGACGACGGCGGCAGAAAGAGCCTGATCAGAGGGCTTGCCTCGATGTCCCTTGGTTCGTATAGTTATCGAACCGGTTCGACGTCAGTCGGGCCGGACCGAGCCCGATTCGACGCGGAAGGGAGGTTCGGGTGGCCACGATCGGTGACGTTGCGCGGGTGGCCGGGGTCTCCCGGAGCACCGCCTCCTACGCACTGTCGGGCAAGCGTTCGATCTCCTCGGCGGTGCGCGAGCGGGTGTCGGAGGCGGCCCTCGAGTTGGGCTACACGCCCAATGCCGGTGCTCGGGCGCTGGCCACCTCGCAGACGATGGTGATCGCCGTGCTCGCCCGGTTCCTGGAGGACGAGTTCGCCCCGGCGATGATGCAGTACCTGCTCGGCGTCGCGAACACGGCTCGGGAGCTGGGGTACGACATCCTGCTGGCCGCCGAGGAGGACGGCCGGCACGCGCTCGAGCGCATCACCCGCTCGCGGATGGTCGACGGGGTGGTGCTGCTCAACGTCGCCGAGAACGACGAGCGGCTGCCGATCCTGCGGGCGGCGCGCCAGCCGGGTGCGCTGGTCGGGCTGCCCGCGGACCCGTCCGGGGTCGACGTCTTCGACCTGGACTTTCCGGCGGCCGGGGTGCTGATGGTCGAGCATCTGTACCGCCTGGGCCACCGTGAGCTCATCCTGATCTCGCAGCCCGAACACGTGGTGCAGCGCGGTGGCGCCTACGTCTGGCGGCTGCAGAACGCCGCCATCGACCGGGCGGCCGGCCTCGGTGTCGACCTGCACACCATCTTCGGGGAGTCCCGACAGCCGGAGGTCGGGCGCACCCTGGAGCGGCTGCTCGATGCCCATCCGTCGGCGACCGGCCTGCTGATCAACAACGAGGCGGCGGCGGCCGCCCTGCCGTCGGTCCTGCACGGACGGGGACTGCGCGTGCCACAGGATCTTTCGGTGATCGGGCGGTATTCGGACGAGTTCGCCCGAACGTTCTCGCTGCCCTTTTCCTCCATCGAGAGTGCGCCCGACCGGTTGGGGGACCTGGCCGTCCGTCAACTGGTCCGGCGCATCGAACACCCGGACGCGCGCGCCGAGCCGCACGTCGTCCGGTTCATCGTCCCCGATCTCGTCGATCGGGGCAGTACCGGCGCCCCGCCCGGGGCTTGACGCCGTCGCACCCACGACGGCACCCGCCCGGCCGAGAAGGTCTCGGTCGGGCACCGCGCCGCGGCCGGCCCGGTTCGCGGTCTCGATCACCGTTCAAGGAGGACCAAGTGATCCACCACTCCACGTTGTCGCGCGCGGCCGCGATTCTGGCCGCGGCCGGGCTGGGCCTGGGCAGCCTGGTCGCGTGCTCGTCGGGTTCGTCGAGCACCGAGACATCGGCCTCCTCGGCCGGTTCGGCCGCGTCGTCGGCGGCGGCCGGCACGTCGGGCGGCACCGCCACCGGCGCCACCTACACCTGGTGGGATCCCTACCCCCAGCACGAGGCCGATTCGGACTGGGCCAAGCGGGTCGAGGCCTGCGGCACCGAGGCCGGGGTGAAGATCCAGCGCACCGCGTACGACACCAGCGCGCTGACCAACCAGGCGCTGCTGGCCGGTCAGGAGGGCACGTCGCCGGACGTGATCCTGCTGGACAACCCGGCCGTCTCCACCCTGGCCGACGCCGGGATCCTGACCACCATGGGCGAGTTCGGCCTGGACACCTCGTCCATCGAGCCGAACCTGTTGGCCGCGGGGGAGCTGGACGGCGAGGCCTACGGCATCCCGATCGGCGCGAACACCCTGGCCCTGTACTACAACAAGAGCGTGCTGGACGCCGCCGGGGTCGATCCCGCGACGATCACCGACTGGGCCTCGCTGAGCGCGGCGCTGGAGAAGGTCACCGCGACCGGCAAGGGCGGCATCACCTTCTCCGCCATCGGCACCGAGGAAGGGTCCTTCCAGTTCCTGCCGTGGTTCTGGGGCGCCGGCGCCGATCTCAAGCAACTGGACTCGCCGCAGGCGGTGGCCGCCCTGCAGCAGTGGACCGACTGGGTCAACAACAAGCAGGCGCCCAACTCGGTGATCAGCAACTCGCAGAACACCAGCTGGGAGGAGTTCCTGACCGGCAACTTCGCCTTCGCCGAGAACGGCACCTGGCAGGTCAACAGCGCCGCCAAGGCCGACTTCCCGACCGGCGTGATCCAGCTGCCCGGGCAGAACGGCGGCGTGGCCCCGACTCCCACCGGTGGCGAGTTCATCACCGTGCCGGTGCAGGAGGACACCAGCCGGTACGACGTGACGAAGAAGATCGTCGAGTGCATGACGACCACCGACGGCCTGGTGGAGACCGCGAACACGTTCGCCTACTACATCCCGCCGACCAAGGCCGGCCAGGAGGCGCTGCTGGCGCAGAAGCCGGAACTGAAGACCTGGGTCGACGCGGTGAACACCGCCAAGGGCCGGACCAGCGACAACCTGGGCACCGACTACCCGAAGATCTCCGAGGCGCTGTGGACCGCGGTCCAGTCGGCGCTCAGTGGCGCGGCCACGCCGGAGGCCGCGCTGCAGGCGGCGCAGGCCCAGGCCGCCCAGGCGACCGGCTGACCCCCGTTCGACGATGAATCTCTTGATCGAAGGCTGATTCCCATGACACTGTCCTCGACAGACATGGCGGGGCATTCGGTCAGGGCGCGGAAGGCGGCGGCCGGTGCGGCCGCCGCCGATCCGGCCACGCCCCGACCCAAGCGGATCAGGCCCACCGCCTGGGCCGCGGTGGCGTTCCTGACTCCGCTGGTGATCTACCTGATCGTGTTCTACCTGTACCCGCTGTACCGCAACGTCGATCTGAGCCTGCACGACTACACGCCCCGGGCGTTCGTCCGCGGCAACGCCGAGTGGGTGGGCCTGGGCAACTACGCCGACGTGCTGACCAGCCGCACCTTCTGGCCGGCCGTGCGCAACACGGTGATCTTCACGGTGGTGTCGATCGTCTTCCAGTTCGGCCTCGGGATGGCCCTGGCCGTCTTCTTCCGCAACAACTTTCGGCTCTCCGGCGCGCTCCGGGCGATGTTCCTGGTGCCCTGGCTGCTGCCGCTGATCGTCTCCGGCTCGACCTGGTCGTGGATGCTGAACAGCGAGAACGGCATCGTCAACGCGTTTCTCGAAGCCTTCGGGATCGGCCAGATCAACTGGCTGACCTCGCCGCAGACCGCGCTGCTGTCGGTGACCATCGCCAACATCTGGCTCGGCATCCCGTTCAACCTGGTCATCCTGTACTCCGGCCTGCAGAACATCCCGGCCGACGTCTACGAAGCCGCGTCGCTGGACGGCGCCAACTCCTGGCAGCAGTTCTGGCGGATCACGTTCCCGCTGCTCAAGCCGGTCTCCGCGATCACCTTGCTGCTCGGCCTGATCTACACCCTCAAGGTCGTCGACATCATCTGGATCATGACCAAGGGCGGCCCGGCCGATTCGTCGACCACGCTGGCCGTCTGGTCGTACCGGGAGGCCTTCGGCACGTCGCTGCCGGACTTCTCGCCGGCCGCCGCGGTCGGCAACATCCTGATCGTGGTGGCGCTGATCGCCGGGTTCGGCTACCTGTACCTGCAACGCCGGGAGGAGCGGGCATGACGGCGCAGCGCACCTGGTGGAAGACCGCGCTGGGATCCTGTTCACCGCGATCATGCTGTTCCCGGTCTACTGGATGATCAACGTCTCGTTGACCAGGACCAAGGACATGCGGGCCGACCCGCCGCACTGGTTCCCCTGGGACCCCACGCTCGAGGGCTACGTCTCGGCGCTGTCCGACCAGCTGCCCAACCTGGGCACCAGCCTGCTGCTCGGTCTGGGGACCGTCGTGCTCACCCTGGTGGTGGCGATGCCGGCCGGGTTCGCGCTGGCCCGGCTGCGGCCGCCGGGGCGGGGAGCGCTGAACTTCGTGCTGCTGGTCGCCCAGATGATCCCGGCGGTGGTGATGGCGATGGGCTTCTACGCCATCTACATCCGGGTCGGGATGCTCAACACCATCTGGGGTCTGATCATCGCCGACTCCACGTTGGCGGTCCCGTTCGGCGTGCTGCTGTTCACCGCGTTCATGTCCGGCATCCCGCGCGAGCTGACCCAGGCCGCCGAGATCGACGGGGCCGGCGTGTGGCGCCAGTTCTGGTCGGTCATCGTGCCGCTCAGCCGCAACTCGATGATCACCGTGTCGCTGTTCGCGTTCATCTGGGCGTGGTCGGACTTCGTGTTCGCCTCCACCCTGAACCGCAACGGCGCGCTGGTGCCGATCACGCTGGGCATCTATGCCTACATCGGCAACAACACCACGCAATGGAACGCGATCATGGCCACCGCGGCGATCGCGTCGGTCCGGGCGGCCCTGCTGCTGGTGATCGCCCAGCGCTACGTCGCGGCCGGCGTCACCGCCGGAGCAGTCAAGGACTGACCGGGCCGCGAGGCCGCTCCCGTCCGCCGGCCGGCACCGAATTCGCCCCAACCCCACCAAGGATCGGTTTCATGAACGCCAGCGCAGCACAGATCGCGCAGACACCTCCCGGTGAACCCACGTCGGCGACGGATCCGACCGGTGGCCGCCCGGTGGTGCCGGCCCGCGGCCGGATGCGCCCGCTGGGCCTGCACGAGGTCACCGCGGTCGACGGCTTCTGGGGACGCCGGCAACGGGTCAACTCCGCCGATTCGCTGGCCCACTGCGAGCGGTGGATGGAGAAGGTCGGGTGGCTGGCCAATTTCGACCACGTGGTCGACGGAACCGTGGGCAGCAACCGGACCGGTTGGGTCTTTGCCGATTCCGAGGTCTACAAGTTGCTGGAGGCGTTGTCCTGGGAGGCCGGCCGCAGCAACAGCCCGGCGGCGGAGGCGGCCGTCCACCGGCTGACCGCCCGGATCGCGCCCGCGCAGGACCCGGACGGCTATCTGGGCACGGCGTTCGGGCACCCGGGGCAGCCGGACCGGTACACCGACCTGGAGATGGGCCACGAGCTCTACAACGTCGGCCACCTGCTGCAGGCCGCGGTCGCCCGGCTGCGGACGCACGGCGAGGACGAACTGGTGCGGGTCGCCCGGCGGGCGGCCGACCACGTCTGCGACACCTTCGGCGCCGACGGCCGGCACCGGATCTGCGGGCACCCGGAGATCGAGGTCGGGTTGGCCGAATTCGGCCGGGCGACCGGCCAGGACCGGTACGTCGAGCAGGCCCGGCTGTTCCTGGAGCGGCGGGGCCACGCCACCCTGGCCGACATCCCCTTCGGGCGCGCGTACTTCCAGGACGACATGCCGATCCGGGACGCGGACGTCTGGCGCGGGCACGCGGTTCGCGCCCTGTACCTGTCGGCGGCCGCGGTCGACGTGGCGGTCGACCGGCCCGACGACGACCTGCTGGACGCCGTCCGCCGGCAGTGGGACCGGTCGGTGGCCCGGCGCACCTACCTGACCGGCGGCATGGGCTCCCGGCACCAGGACGAGGGGTTCGGCGAGGACTGGGAACTGCCGCCCGACCGCGCCTACTGCGAGACCTGCGCCGGCGTCGCGTCCGTCATGGTGTCCTGGCGGCTCTACCTGGCCACCGGCGACCTGCGGTATGCGGACCTGATCGAGCGCACCCTGTACAACGTCATCGCGACCTCGCCGCGGGCCGACGGGCAGGCGTTCTTCTACGCCAATCCGTTGCACCAGCGCATCGCCGGCGGCCCGACCGACGAGAACGAGGTCAACCCGCGCGCCGAGGGCGGCACCCGGGCGGCCTGGTTCGACGTGTCCTGCTGCCCGACGAACGTCGCCCGCACGATGGCCAGCCTGAACGGCTATCTCGCGGCCGCCGACGACGACGGCCTGCACCTGTTGCAGTACGCGCCGGCCCGGATCGAGACCGACCTGCCGGACGGCCGGCATGTCGCGGTCGTGGTCGACACCGACTATCCCGCGACGGGCACCGTGCGGATCCGGGTCGTCGCCGACGAGCCGCGCGAGTGGACGTTGACACTGCGGGTGCCGGCGTGGGCAAGCGGGTCGATGCTCGGCGTCGACGGCGAGGTCCGGCGGGTCGAGCCCGGCGCGATCTCGATCACCAGGGTGTTCGCGGCCGGGGACGAGATCAGCCTGCGGCTGCCCATGGAACCGCGCTTCACCTGGCCCGACCCGCGGATCGACGCCGTGCGGGGCTGCGTGGCGGTCGAGCGCGGACCGGAGGTGCTCTGCCTGGAGGGCATCGACCTGCCCGGCGGCCTGGACGCGGTCCGGATCGATCCGACCGTTGCGCCGGCCGACGGCCGGGGCGGGGTGCGGGTGATCGGCCGGCTGATGGGGTCCGCCGACGGTTCCTGGCCCTACCGGTCGGGCGGCTCACCCGCCGCGGCGGTGGCGAAACCGGTCGAGCTGGCCCTGCGGCCCTACCACCAATGGGCCGAACGCGGCGCCACCACCATGCGGGTGTGGCTGCCGGTGATCGGCGGGTCGGGCGCCGGCGCCTGACGGCGGCCCGCCCGCACCAGTCGTGCCCCGGCGCCGACGGACTCGGCGTCGGGGCAGTCCAACCGCTTCCGGCACGATCTCTTCCGGCACGATCATCGGTAGCAGGAGCGCGTGCTGACCTCCATCGTTCGCCCGGACCAGGGCCGGCAGGGGATCCGCCGCCGGTGGGGCCCCTCAGGTGGCTGTGCTGGCCGTCTCGCCGGAGGCTTCGGCGCGGCCGGCGGCCCGCTCGGCGTCCAGCAGGCGCCGCAGTTTCGCCCGGCGCCGGCGCCGGTTGGCCAACAGGGCCAGCACCAGCAGGGCCAGGACGGCCAGGGCGATCAGCTGCGGCCAGGGCATCGCCCAGGTGGTGGTGTCGGCGGAGACGGTGACCGGATCGGCGTCGGTCGCGGTGGCGGTGAACCGGGCGGTCGTGCCGACCGGGCCGAGCGGCCAGACTCCGGTCACGTTCGCGGTCACGGTCCGCTGATCGCCCGGCAGCAGCTCGATGGCGGTGGCGCCGGCGTCGCCGATGGCGAAGGGGGCGCTCTGCCCGCCCGCGGTGGCGGTGCCGGTGATCGCCAGGGCGATGTTGCCGGTGTTCGCCAGGACGGTCGACACCTGCATGGACCCGGGCGAGAGCGGGTTGGCGGACATGTCGTACGTGGCGGCCAGGCCGGTGGCCGTCATCGCGGGCTGCACGTCGCCGGTGACCCGGGTGATCACCCGGAACCCGACCCGGCTCTCCACGCCGAGAGTGCCGCCGCCGTCCGGGTTCTGGCCGACGAAGGAGACGGACGCGGCGATGCCGGCGGCGTGGTCGCCGGGTGTGGCATTGTCCGGGACGGTGACCGTGTAGGGCAGCACGACCGTGCCGCCGGCCGGTACCTCGACCGAGTCCTGGACGTCGATCCAGGTTCCGGCGGCGGTCGACGGCTGCGAGCTGGGCAGCATGTTGAACCGGCCGGTGTCGGTGAAGTAGCCGTCGGCGGCCTTGATGGAGAAGGTCGCGGCGCTCTTGCTGAGGTTGCGGATGGCCAGGTGGTCGGTCACGGACTGGCCCGGGTCGAGGGTGAGCTCGGCCCAGGCCCGTCCGTCGGGCCCGTCGGCGGTCGCCGGTTCGACCGTCCAGCTGATCGTCTCCGGTGCCGACGCCGCCGCGGCGGACGACGGGTCCGCGGACGGCGCGGTGGACGACGGCGCCGCCGCGACCGGCCCGGCCACCAGGACGGCGAGGGCGGCCACGGCCAGCAGGAGCAGGGCTCGGACGGCGATGAGGCGAGCCGTCTGACGGCTGCTGACCTGCATGTCGGGCTCCGGGGTTGCGGGGGACTACTCGAACAGGGACAACGTCAACGTGGCATGGTAAGCGCCGGCGCTGACGTCCGTCGGGGTCTTCAGGGTCAGATCGGCCTTTGCGGTCCACGACCCCTCGGTGGCGATCTCGCCCGAGTCCGCGGCCATGGCCAGCAGTTCCTTGTCGACCAGGCCGGGGCCGCCGTCGAGCTGCGGTTCGACCGGGTCGCCCTCGGCGACCAGTCCGGAGCTGCCGCCGTCGATCAGCTCCGGGGACCAGCCCAGGTTCGAGGCGCTGATGGTGCCGCCGCCGGTGGTGGTGAAGTCGGAGACCGACCCGACGACGTACCAGGCGGCGCCGGCCGGGATCTCGTCGGCCGCGCGGGTGTCCGTGACCGTGACGGTGGGCAGGGCGCCGGTGAACACCCGGGCGGTGTTGTCCGAGCCGTTCTCGGTCAGCGCGGCGGAGGTGTCGGCC
Organism: Nakamurella sp.; assembly: GCA_039812105.1. Classification (GTDB taxonomy): domain Bacteria; phylum Actinomycetota; class Actinomycetes; order Mycobacteriales; family Nakamurellaceae; genus Nakamurella. The sequence continues at coordinate 8,247 of JBDHZW010000032.1, read as the reverse complement.
ACCGACATGGCCAGCACGCCGGGCACGTGCAGGGGCGCGATGTCGACCGACACGTCGACGTCGCCGTCGCCGTGCTCGGTGTCGGCCGCGGCGGCCGTCGCGGCCAGCCCGGTGAGCAGCAGGGCGCCGATGGCGGCCGCCGTGATGCGGGTGGTGGTGCGGTTCATGATGTGCTGCCTTCGATCTCGTGCGGGGGGGAGTGGGGGGCCGGGACCGGCGGCCCGCCCGGGCAGGGCGGGCCGCCGGTGGTGGTGCGTCAGCCGCAGGTGATCGCCGGGTAGGCGACGTCCTGCGTGACGGTGACGGGCGCGCCGTCGACGGTGGCCGCGGCGGTCACCGTGATACTGCCGGCGGCCAGCGTGGCCGACCGGGTGGTGAAGGCGTGGAACGCGTTCTTGCCGGCGGCGATCGCGCCGAACGCCTTCGTCGTTCCGCTGGACACGGCGGTGACCGTGACCGGGACGTCCTCGTTGTTGGTCACGGTGACGGTCGGCATCGCCTTGCCGGCCACGCACCGGCTGCCGCCCACGGCGGTGACGTCCAGCTCCGGCGCGGCCGGGGTGAGCGTCCAGAAGTGGTCCGCGGTCTGGGCATCGGTGGCCGTCGTGCTGACGTTGGTGCCGGTACCGGCGGAATCGCCGTTGACGATGGTGCCGTTGCGGCCGCTGCCCGAGGAATCGGGCACGTTCGCTCCGGTGTTCTCGTCGAAGGTGTAGTGCAGCACGTTGCCGGTGCCGGCCACGCCGGTCGAGAAGTTCAGCACCTCGTCCGCGGTGAGCTCGCGGTTGTAGATGTTGAAGTCGTCGATCAGGCCGTTGAACGCCGGATCCGAGCTGTACTGCGACTTGCCCAGGTAGTTGCGGGTGCTCTGGCCGAACGCCGACGGCTTGATGGTCATGGCGGTGTTGGTGCCGACCAGGGAGCCGTTGACGTACAGCTTGCCGGTGCTGCCCCCGACGGTGACGGTCACCAGCGACCACTGGTTCAGCGGCAGCGTGGTGGTGCCGTTGATCCGCTGCTCGGCGTTGCCGCCGCCGGTGGTGATGGCGAACCGGATGGTGCTGCCGGAGTTGGCGGTGAGGAACATGTTCGCGGTGGCGCCGGTGCCGATGTCGAAGATGCGCTGCCACGAGGTGTTGCTGGCCGGGTTGACCCACGCCGAGATGCTGAAGTCGCCGGTCAGGCTGCTGACCGCGCCGGTCGGCAGGGAGACGTACGCCGCGGTGTTGCAGTAGCTCAGCGCGTTGCCCAGCTTGCCCGCCGCCCGCGGACCGGCCGCGGTGCACGCGTTGGTCGCCGACCCGTCGAGCCACTGCACGACCTGGGCGCCGTTGTCCTTGCTCATGCCGGCCACGGCCAGCACCCGGCCGGAGTCGTAGTTGGCCACCCGGTACTTGCCAGTGCCGTCCGGGATCAGCTGCCACAGGTGATCGGCCGCGCCGTTGTCGTCGGCGATCACGATCTTGGTGTTGTTGTTGATGTCCGCCGTCTGCAGGCCGAGCACCTTGCCGCTGGCCCGGTTGACGATCTTGTACAGGCCGGATCCGGCGGCCACCAGGTTCCAGACCTGGTTCGGGCCGGCGGTCGCGGTGGCCTGCTGCACCAGGGTGCCCGCGGTGCCGGCGCCACCGGCGGTATCCAGGGCCAGCCCGCTGTTGCCGTTGGGATCGTGTAGCTGCGGGCCAGGCCGGCCGGGCTGCCGGCCGGGGTGACGACCACGTGGTAGCCGTACGCCGGGTTCATGGCGATCGGCACGCTGATCGTGCCGTCCGCGCCCACCTGGTAGGTGGTCTCGGAGATCGTCTTGGGACCCGAGACGGCCACGGTGCGCCCGTAGGTCGCCGTGTACTCCAGCTTGACGTTGACCGCGCCGGAGGCGCCGACGGCCAGGTTGTTCAGGCCGGCGACCTTGATCGCGGTCGAGCCGTTGTACCCGCCGGTGATGATCTCGACCTTGCTCTTGTCGGTGGTGACCGAGGCCGCGGCGTCGAAGTTGTCGTTGCCCGGCGGGGTCGTGGTGACCATGTCGCCGCTCATCTCGGCGTACCACTTGTACAGCCAGTACGCGCCGTTCGGGCTGCCGCCGCGGCCGGTGAGCAGGTCACCGAGGGCGCCGGACTGGTTCCAGAACGGCAGCTCGGCATCGCGGATGCCCAGCCGTTCGAACTTGGCGATGTAGCCCACCAGCGAGCCGGGGATGCCGACCTCGGCCGGGGCCGCGTACTCGGCGATGGAGATCGGTCGCGGCGAGATGTTCAGGCTGCTCAGGATGTTGCTGATGGTGGTGACGTCGCCGGCGATCTTGGACGAGCGGGTCAGCTCGTGCCACTCGAGGATGTCCGGCACCGTGTTCGTCGCGGCCGCGTTGGCGAAGAACGACTGGGCCTGGCTGATGTTGTCCGAGAAGCTCGGGCCCTGGATGGGGGTGTCCGGGTCCAGGCTGCGGATCAGGTTGTAGGTGTGCACCCACATGTCGTTGAACGACCCGTTGGCGGTCTGCCAGGTGCCGTCCGGCTCGTTGAACGGCGCCCAGGCGGCCAGGTTCGTCATGCCCGACGACTTGTACCAGTTGATCTGGTCGGTGATGACCTGGTCCCAGGTGTTCACGTTGAACTGGTAGGGCCAGCCGGGGTAGTAGTCGATCAACCGGACGACGACCTTGGCGCCCACCCGGTCGGCCTTCTGCCAGGCCTGCGCGACGTCGCCGGTGGGCTGCTGGGTGCCGCCGACCGGCTTCTGCACGAACGTGTGCGGCTTGATCGCGGCGGCCAGATCGTCGGTCGGGTTCGTGCCGTCGGCCAGGCCGTACAGGCTGCCCGACGCCAGATGAGTGACCGGCCGGAAGGTCTGGTCGGCCTGCACCGTGATGGTGCTGGCCGCGGTCGGTGCCGCCTGGGCCGCCGGTGTGGTCACGACGACTGCCGTCGCGACCGCCGTCGTCAAAGCGGCGATGGTGGCGAGCGATCGCCGGCCCACCCGCCGCCTTGGCGTGGCTGTGTGCATACTGCTGCTCCTTTGCGTGGGGTGCTGGTTCGCTGGGTGATGTCGGTGGTGCCGGACCGGATCGGCCTGCCGCGAACCATTTGGCAGCCATCCCTGGGTGCGGGTCGTCCGCAGGCCGGTGGTGATCTCCTCCCTTCGCAGTGTTGAAAATCGAATCGGTTCGATGCGACGCGGCCGTCGAATCGAGGCCCGATTGAAATATTTGGCCGACCGTGCAGCTCAGGGCGTCCCGTTCGGGCCCGGAGCCCGGCCGGGACGGCCAGCACTGTGCGTGCCCGGTTGATTACGCCGGGTCAGCGGGTGGTCGGAGACGTTCGGTCGGACCGGTGAGAGCCGGCTGTGAAGCGCTGGAAGGCCATCACGGCGCTCATATTTCGGACATGGGCGCCGTACTGCGGACATGTCCTGGGCAACCGGACGGACGGGGGCCGGGTGGGGAAATCGTGCCACGACGACCCTCCTGGCGACCTCTGCGTCCCAGAACTCGCCGCCCGTGACGGTCGATTCCGGCTGGCTGATTGAAACGACCTCGTTGACTTCTCGAACCGGTTCGATTCAACCGAATAAGACACTAGTTGGAGCGTGGAACGGCACAAGACCCGATGTGGGCGCGGCTCAGTACGCCCCGCCGCCGGCCAGGGACACCGCCCCGGTCGGGTGCCACACGGTCTTGATCTCCAGGAACGCCCGCAGCCGGGCCGTGCCGGGCGGTCGGCGGAAGTCCGGCGGACCGGGGGAGTACACCCGCTTCACCGTGCCGGCGGCGGCCTTCTCCAGGTCGGCCCGGGCGGCGGGCGCGACACCGGTCAGATCCAGCGCGTTGACGTCGGCGTGCGCCGCCAGGTGGGGCGCCATCTCCAGCGGGTCGCCGGTGAGGATGTTGACCACTCCGCCGGGCACGTCGGACGTCGCCAGCACCTCGGCCAGCGTCACCGCGGCCAGCGGCGCCGACTGGGACGCCAGCAGCACGCAGGTGTTCCCGCCGGCCACGATCGGGGCCAGCACGGAGATCAGCCCCAACAAGGGATCGTCGGCCGGCGCGACGGCCACCACCACCCCGGTCGGCTCGGGCGTGGAGAACGAGAAGAACGGCCCGGCCACCGGATTCGCGCTGCCGAAGACCTGGGCCAGCTTGTCGGTCCAGCCGGCGTAGTGCACCCAGCGGTCGATCGCCGCGTCCACTGTCCGGCCGTCGGCGAGGCCGCCGCCGAGCAGGTCGACGAACTCGGCGCGCCGGCCCTCCAGCATCTCGGCGACCCGGTACAGCACCTGGCCCCGGTTGTAGGCGGTGGCCCTCGACCAGCCGCCGAACGCCTTGCGGGCGGCCACCACCGCGTCCCGGGCGTCCTTGCGGGAGCCCTGGGCGACGTTCGCCGTCACCGCACCACCCACGCCCCCGCTCGCCCGGTACGTGCGTCCCGACTCGGAGCGGGGGAACGCCCCGCCGACGAACAGCTTGTAGGTCTTGGTGACCGCGACCCGGCCGGACGGTTCCGGGACGGCGGGCGGTGGCGCCGATTCCGCGGCCCGGCGCTGTCCGGACCGGCGGACCACGTCGGAGAGCACGGCCGCCTCGGCCGGATTCTGCGGCGGGGCCAGCAACTCGTCGAGCACCGACTCGGCCGCCTCGGCGAGGATCGTGTCGGCATCGGCCGGATCCACCGCCGGCAGGGCCCGCGGCTCGTCGTCGGTGTCCAGGTAGGCGGCCAGCCCGGCCCGGCCGCCCTCCCGGCCGAACCCCGACTCCTTGTACCCGCCGAACGCCGCGGTCGGGTCGAAGCGGTTGAACGTGTTCGCCCAGACCACCCCGGCCCGCAGCGCGCCGGCCATGCCCAGGATGCGTGAACCCTTCTCGGTCCACACCCCGGCGGACAGCCCGTACGGGGTGTTGTTGGCCTTGGTGATCGCCTCGTCCGGGGTGCGGAACGTGAGCACCGACAGCACCGGCCCGAAGATCTCCTCCCGGGCGATCCGCATGGATTGCGACACGTTGGTGAAAACCGTTGGTGCGAAGAAGAACCCGCGGTCCGGCAGCGGGCAGGGCGAGGTCCAGCGGACGGCGCCCTCGTCGTCGCCGGCGGCCGCCAGATCGCGGATGGTGGCCAGCTGGCCGGCCGAGTTGATCGCGCCGACGTCGGTGTTCTTGTCCATCGGGTCGCCGACCCGCAGGGTGGCGATCCGGGCCCGCAGCTTGGCGATCACCTCATCGGCGACCGACTCCTGCACCAGCAGGCGGGATCCCGCGCAGCACACGTGCCCCTGGTTGAAGAAGATGCCGTTGACGATGCCCTCGACGGCCTGGTCGATCGGCGCGTCGTCGAAGACGATGTTGGCCGCCTTGCCGCCCAGTTCCAGGGTCAGCTTCCGGCCGGTGCCGGCCAGCGACGCCTGGATCTGCCGGCCGACCTCGGTGGATCCGGTGAACGCGACCTTGTCGATCCCGGGATGGTCGACCAGCGCGGCGCCGACGTCGCCGGCCCCGGTGACGATGTTGACCACGCCGGGCGGCAGGTCGGCGTCGGCGATGATCTCGGCCAGCACCAGGATCGACAGCGGGGTGGTCTCCGCCGGTTTGATGACGACGGTGTTCCCGGCGGCCAGTGCCGGCGCGATCTTCCAGGCGGCCATCAGCAGCGGGAAGTTCCACGGGATCACCTGCCCGGCCACCCCCAGCGGGCGCACCGCCGGCCCGTACCCGGCGTGGGTCAGCTTGTCCGCCCAGCCGGCGTGGTGGAAGAAGTGCGCCGAGGCGGTCGGCACGTCGACGTCCCGGGACTCCTTGATCGGCTTGCCGTTGTCCAGGGTCTCGACCACGGCCAGTTCGCGGGAGCGTTCGGCGATGCCGCGGGCGATCCGGAACAGGTAGGTGCCGCGCTGCGCGGCGGTCAGCCGGGACCACGGCCCCGCATAGGCGGACCGGGCGGCGCGGACGGCGTCGTCGATGTCGGCCGTCGTCGCGGTGGAGACCGACGCCAGGGGTTCCTCGGTGGCCGGGTTGACCGTCTTGACGTCATCCCCGCGCCCGTCGAGAAACCTGCCGCCGACGAACATCTGGTAGCGGTCCCGGAGCCGGCCGATGGCCGCCGACTCCGGCGCCGGGTCGTATTCCCAGTTCAGGTGAGCCATGTCGAAACCGTCCCTAATCGAGCGTCACGTAGTCGGCGCCCGAGTAGTGACCGAGCCGGTGCGCGCGCCGTTGCAGCAGCAGGTCGTTCAGCAGGCTGGATGCCCCGAACCGGAACCAGTGGGGGTCCAACCACTCCGGGCCGGCCACCTCGTTCACCGCGACCAGGTAGCGCAGGGCGTCCTTGCTGGTGCGGATGCCGCCGGCCGGCTTGACCGCGCGCCGCTCCCCGGTCTGGTCGTACCAGTCCCGCACCGCCTGCAGCATCACGTGGGTCACCGGCAGGGTGGCGGCCGGCGCGATCTTGCCGGTGGACGTCTTGATGAAGTCGCCGCCGGCCAGCAGGCCCAGCCAGGACGCCCGCCGGACGTTGTCGTAGGTGGCCAGCTCGCCGGTCTCCAGGATCACCTTGAGCCGGGCGCCGCCGCAGGCCTGCTTGACCGCGACGATGTCCTCGAAGACGGACAGGTACCGGCCGGCCAGGAACGCGCCCCGGTCGATCACCATGTCCACCTCGGTGGCGCCGGCGTCCACCGCCACCGCCACGTCGGCCAGCCGGACGGCCCGGGACGTCCGTCCGGTCGGGAACGCGGTGGCCACCGAGGCGATGCCGATGGACGTCCCGGCCAGCGCCTGGACCGCGGTGGCCACCATGTCCGGGTAGATGCACAGCGCGGCCACCGGCGGGGTGTCCGGCTGGTCGGGGTCCGGCCGGCGGCCCTTGGCCGCCAGGGCCCGGACCTTGCCGGGGGTGTCCGCGCCCTCCAGCGTGGTCAGGTCGACCATGGAGATGGCCAGGTCGATCGCGGCCAGCTTGCTCGCCTTCTTGATCGACCGGGTGGCCAGCGCGGCCGCCCGGGCCTCGACGCCGACCGGGTCGACCCCGGGCAGGCCGTGCAGGAATCGTCGCAGCGACGACTCGTCCCTGGTCACGTCGGCCAGCTGGGCCGGCAGAGCCTCGGTCGACACAGACATGCCGCCATCGTAGGTCGGAGTCGGGCTACGGTTCTGGTCGTGACCGCTGCCCGGACGCCCCGCATCCCCGACAACCTCGACGTCACCGTCGTGGACCACCCGCTGGCCGCCGCCCGGTTGTCCACCATGCGGGACACCCGCACGGACAATGCCGCGTTCCGGGCGGCGCTGCGCGAACTCACCCTGATGTTGATCTACGAGGCGTCGCGCACCCTGCCCATCCGGCTGGAGCCGATCCAGACGCCGATGGCGCCGACGCTGGCCATCCGGCTGTCCAACCCGCCGCTGCTGGTCCCCGTGCTCCGGGCCGGCCTGGGGATGGCCGACCAGGCGCATGCGCTGATCCCGGAGTCGCAGATGGGGTTCGTCGGGCTGGCCCGCGACGAACAGACCCTGCTGCCCACCCCGTACATGGAGTCGCTGCCCGAATCCCTGGCCGACCGGCCGGTGTACGTGCTGGACCCGATGCTGGCCACCGGCGGCTCGATGGTGCACACCATCGAGCTGCTCACCGGACGCGGGGCCACCGACGTCACCGCGATCTGCGCCCTGGCCGCCCCGGAGGGGCTGGCCACGCTGGCCGCGGCGAACCTGCCGGTCCGGGTGGTCACCGCGTCGGTGGACGAGCGTCTCAACGACATCGGTTACATCGTCCCCGGTCTCGGTGACGCCGGGGACCGGCAGTTCGGCGCCGTGTGAATCGCTACCGGATCGAGACATCCACTGTCCGGGAGTTGACCGGCGGTTCACCACGGCTTCTGTGATGATGCGGGCCGGGATGGCGGCTGCGGAGGGTGGTCTGTTGATGGTGACGGGTGTGCGGGTGCGCGGGATGCTCGCGGCGGTGGGCGCGGGCGCCTTGCTGGTCGGGCTGTCCGCCTGCGGATCCGGCGGGACCGCCGGCGGCGGCGCGAGCGGTGGCACGACGTCGGCATCGCCGAGCGCATCGGCCTCCGCAAGCGCCTCGGAATCCGGCCGCACCACCCGCAGCGACCTGGACGGCCAGACCTTCGTCGCCACCGACGTCACCGGCAGCCACACCATCGCACCCGATTCCACCATCACCCTCTCGTTCGAGGGGGGCAGCGTGTCCGCGAACGCCGGCTGCAACACCATGGTCGGCCGGTACACCCTGGTGGGCGGCA
>JBDHZW010000031.1:0-28943 GCA_039812105.1 Nakamurella sp. | reverse complement strand
TCTTCCAGATCCCAGCCCAGTTGGCCGGCCAGGATCCCGGCCACGGTCGATTTCCCGGATCCGGACACGCCCATGATGACCAGCACCGGCTGCTGGGTGTCGTCGTCGAGCACCATCGTGGGTGGGTTCCTTTCGATCGTCTGTCGACCGGTCGGCCGCCGCCCGGCGTGACGAACGACAGCAATAAGCATCTGACTCACAGAGTCTGACATATATGCCCGACGTAAACAAGAGTCATGGCTAAATCATCGTACGAATGATTCTACGCATGGAGCACGACAAGGGCGATGATCACGACGACGACCGCGGCGGCGATCCAGATGTTGGCGATCACCCACTTCTCGGCCGGGCCGAGTCCGGGCCGGACGTTGGGCAGGGATGTCGGGGCGATGCAGGCCAGGGTGGGGTCGAACGGGTCGTGGTAGACCTCGACCAGCGAACCGACGCCCGGCGTGCCGGCCGCCCGGATGCGGGAGGTGAAGGTGATCTCCCGGCCGTCGGTCGCCCGGAAGGCGATGACCGGCCGTCGAACCCGTTGCACGGTACCATCTTTCGCACGACGCGAACGGCCGAGCGACGCCTCGTCGACCACGACGCCGTGCGCGGCGACCCATCCGGGCGGCACGCCGGGCAGCGCCCGCGCCCGCGTGGAGTAGACGACCTGGCGGGTGCCGAAGGCGGCGGCGAGGATGATCGGCACCATCGCCACCAGCAGGCTGAGCCAGTCGGGCACCGACCGATGATGTCAAGGAATGTGCGTACGGTGGGCGGCATGCGGGTCGTCATCGCGGGTGGACACGGCAAGATCGGGTTGCGGCTGGCCAGGCTGCTCGGCGAGCGGGAGGAGCACGCGATCGCGCTGGTCCGCTCCGCGGCGCAGGAGGCCGATGTGGTTGCCCTCGGCGCGCATCCGGTGGTGTTCGACCTGGAGTCGGGTTCGGCCCAGGATCTGTCGACCGTGTTGTCCGGCGCGGACGCCGTGGTGTTCGCCGCCGGGGCGGGCCCGGGCAGCGGCGCGGCCCGCAAGGACACCGTCGACCGCGGCGCCGCGGTGCTGCTGGCCCAGGCCTGCGAGCTGGCCGGCGTCCGCCGGTACGTCATGGTGTCGGCGATGGGGGCGGCCGACGGCGCGGCGGGTCTGCCGGACGGCACCGACGAGGTGTTCGCCGCCTACCTCGACGCGAAGAAGGCCGCCGACGACGACCTGCGGGCCCGCGACCTGGACTGGACGATCCTGCGGCCGGGGGTGCTGACCATGGCGTCCGGCACCGGCCAGGTGAATCTGGCCGAGCACACCGGCCGCGGCGAGGTGCCGCGGGAGGACGTGGCCGCCGTGCTGCTGGCCCTGCTCGACGAGCCGCGCACCGCCGGCCTCACCCTGGAACTGATCGCCGGCGACACCCCCATCCCCGACGCCGTCGCCGCCACCCTCCCCACCTGACCGCGCGGATCAACAACGCCCGCGCGGCTCAACTCGGCAACTCCCGTCCCACCCGTCACATTCGGTGCCACTTCATCCGCGCGGCTCCCCGCCCGTCCCGCCTGCGGCACACCGACGACGCGGGCATCCGGCGATGAGTACCGTGACCCGGGTGGCCCGCTCCAGCGACACCGGTGACCCGATCGAGCTGACCGTCGGCGAGCGCACCGTCCGGGTGACCAACCCGCAGCGGGTGTACTTCCCGGCCACCGGCGCGACCAAGCTGGACCTGGTCGAGTACTACCTGTCGGTCGGCGACGGCATCGTCAACGCGCTGCGCGACCGGCCCTGCATGATGCACCGCTTCCCCGAGGGCCTGGCCGGGGAGAAGGTGCACCAGAAACGGCTGCCCCGCGGCGCGCCGGACTGGGTGCAGACCGTCAACGTGTTCTTCCCCCGGTTCAAGCGCACCGCCGACGAGCTGTGCGTGACCGAACTGGCCAGCGTCATCTGGGCGGTGCAGATGTCCACGGTCGAGTTCCACCCGTGGAACTCGCGCCGGGCCGACGTGGAGAAGCCCGACGAGTGGCGGATCGACCTGGACCCCATGCCCGACTGCGACTTCGCCCGCGTCCGCCGGGTCGCGCACGTCGCGCACGAGGTGCTGGGCGAGCTCGGCGCCACCGGCTGGCCGAAGACCTCCGGCGGCAAGGGGATGCACATCTACGTCCGGATTCCCCCGCTCTGGGGATTCGCCGACGTCCGCCGGGCCGCCCTGGCGTTCGCCCGCGAGGTGGAACGGCGCGCGCCGGACGACGTGACCACCGCCTGGTGGCGCAAGGATCGCGACCCGTCGATGCTGTTCGTCGACTACAACCAGAACGCCCGCGACCACACGATCGCCAGTGCCTACTCGGTGCGCGGCACCGCACGAGGGACGGTGTCGACGCCGGTCCGGTGGGCCGAGATCGACGACGTCCTGCCCGACGACTTCACCATCGCGACGGTGCCGGCGCGGTACGCCGAGCTGGGCGACCTGCACGCGGGCATCGACGACGCGCCGTTCGACCTCGCGCCGCTGCTCGACTGGGCCGACCGGGACGAGCGGACCGGCGCCGGCGACCCGGGCGGCGCCGACGCCGTCGACCTGGACCAGGCCTGAACCGGCCGACCTGCCCTCGCCGGCGACGGAAGGGCTCGGCCGCGCGGATCAAACCGCACGAAATGTGACTGGTGGGACAGGAGTTGCCGGTTTCCGCCGCGCTGGCGTAGTTGATCCGCGCGAAAGCAGGGGAAGCGTCAGGGGACGACGGTGACCGGCCACTTGCCGGCCCGGACCAGCCGGCCGCCGACCGAGCCGACGATGCGGTGGCCGGCCGAGGTGGAGGCGCCGACCACCACCGCGTCGGCGAGGACCTTCTCGCAGACCGCCCGGATCTCGGTGTAGGGGTCGCCGCGGGTCTGGATGAACCGAGCCCGGATGCCGGCCCGCTGGGTCGCCTCCTCCAGTTGCCCGCGCAGCTCGTCGGCGACCTGGTGCTCGGCCTCGTCCAGCACGGGCCCGGCCGCCGGCACCAGGCCGACCATCGCCGAGCCGGTGATCACGAACACCACCACCAACTCGGCCCCCTGCCGGCGGGCCAGGCCCGCGGCGTACGCGGCGGCCCGCAACGAGGTGGTCGATCCGTCCGCCGCGGCGACGATCACCCGCGGACCGTCGGTGCCCCGCTCGAACTCCTCCGCTCCGGTCACGCTGTGCTCGCCCCGCTCACGGTATCGAGTGTGCTGGCTATCCTGGCCCCGTGCCAGACGCGCCCCCCGAGGAGCCGGACGCCGAACCCTTCACCGAGCTGTTCGGCCACCCGAGGCCGGACATTTTCGGCGAGCCGTACGAGGCGCTGGCCCTGGACCTGCCCGACGACCGGGAGGGCCCGGTGGTCGCCACCCTGGTCCGCCGCCGAGCCCGGCCGGACGGGCGCCCGTCGTCCGCCGCCGTCCTGTACATCCACGGCTTCTCCGACTACTTCCACCAGCGCGAACTGGCCGACTTCCACGTCGCCCGCGGCGACGACTTCTACGCGATCGACCTGCGCAAGAACGGCCGCTCCCTGCTGCCGCACCAGACCCCGACCCGGATGGCCGACGTCGCCGACTACTACCCCGAACTCGACGCCGCCGTGGCCACCATCGAGGCGGCCGGCCCGGCCCGGATCGTGCTCAACGCGCATTCCACCGGCGCGCTGATCGGGGTGCTGTGGCTGCACGACGCCCCGTCCCGCGGGGTCGACCTGAGCCGGATCGGCGCGGTCGTCCTGAACAGCCCGTTCCTGGACATCCCGGCGAACTGGGCGGTGCGCACCCTGGCCCCGCTGCCGTTCGGTGTGCTTGCCCGCAACCGCCCCGAGCTCGTGCTGCAGCAACCCACCCGCAGCCAGTACCAGATCAGCATCCACTCCACCGAACGCGGCGAGTGGGTGTTCAACCAGGAGTGGAAGCCGGTCACCGGCGGCGTCGTCCGGGCCGAGTGGCTGGCCGCCGCGCAGCGGGCGATCGCCCGCGCGCACGCCGGGCTGGACCTGACCATGCCCATCCTGGTGATGTGCAGCAACCGCAGCATCCGGGCCAAGCGGTGGACCGAGGATCTGCTCCGCGGCGACGCCGTGCTCAACGCCGACGCCCTGGCCCGCTGGTCCACCATGCTCGGCCGGCACGTCACCTGCCTGCGGATCGTCGACGGCATGCACGACCTGCTGCTGTCCACGCCGCCGGTCCGCGCCCGGGTCTACGCCGAGATGGCCCGCTGGCTGGATGCCTACGGCCAGGTCCCGGTCGATCCGGCGGTCAGCTGAGCAACCCGGCGATGACGATCAGCACCGGAATGCACAGCAGGGTGCTGGTCGCCACCGCGTCCCGGGCCAGCGGCTCGGCGGTGCGGTAGCGGACGGCGTAGACGAACACGTTCTGCGCGGTGGGCAGCGCCGCGCACATGGTGGACGCCAGCAGCGGCACCCCGCTCATCCCGAACACCCAGCGCCCCAACACGAACGCCACGATCGGCATCAGCACCAGCTTCAGCCCGGCGGCCAGGGCCAGATCGGCGGCCCGGCCGCCGCGGCCGGGGATCGGCGCGCCGCGCAGCGAGATCCCGAACGCGATCAGCGCTCCCGGCACGGCCATGTCGCCGATCAGCTTCAGCGGCGCGTCGATCGCCTCCGGAATGGCCGTTCCGGTCGCCGCCAACGAGATGCCGATCACCGATCCGACGATCACCGGGTTGCGCACCGGCTGCACCAGCACCCGGCGCCAGGACGGCCGCCGGCCGGACTCCACCATGTCCAGCACCACGAACGCGACCGGCGCGAGCACCACCAGCTGGTACAGCATCACCGGCGCGACCAGCGCCGCCTCGCCGAAAACGTAGGCGGCCAGCGGAAGTCCGAGGTTGCCGGCGTTCACGTAGGACGAGGCGAGCGCCCCGATCGCGACCGAGCCCACGTCCCGCCGCCACCACAACCGGGCGACCGCCACGTATGAGGCCCAGGCGACCGTGGTGGTCAGCGCGGTCACCGCCAGGCCGGCCGACAGCACCACCGAGAGCTGCGCGCCGGCCAGGGTTCTCAGCAGCAGGACGGGGGTGGCGACGAAGAACACCAGGCGGGACAGCACGACCGGGGCCAGATCCGGGAGCAGCCGCATCCGGCCGAGCAGGTACCCGACGCCGACGACGAGCCCGATCGTCGTCAAGCCCTCGAGGACGCCGAGCACCGCCGGTCAGCGCACCAGGGTCAGGGTGGCCCGGGCGATCGCCAGCTCCTCGTTGGTCGGCACCACCATCACGGTCACCGGCGAGTCGTCGGTCGAGATCACCCGGGCCGCCGAGGATCGCCCGGCATTGCGCTCGGGATCCAGGACCACTCCGAGACCTTCCAGTCCGGCCAGCACCCTCGCCCGCACCCCGCCGGCGTTCTCGCCCACCCCCGCGGTGAAGGTGATGACGTCGGCGCCGCCGAGGACGGCCAGGTAGGCCCCGATGTACTTGCGCAACCGGTGGCAGTAGACGTCCATGGCCAGCGCGGCGTCGGCGTCGCCCCCGTCGATCAGCGACTCGATGTCCCGGAAGTCGGACACCCCGGTCAGCCCCAGCATGCCGGAGCGCCGGTTGAGCAGGGCGTCGATCTCGTCGATGGACAGGCCCGCGGTGCGGGCCAGGTGGAAGACGACGCCGGGATCGATGTCGCCGCTGCGGGTGCCCATCACCAGGCCCTCCAGCGGGGTCAGGCCCATGGACGTCTCGACGGCCCGGCCGCCGCGGATCGCCGACGCGGACGCGCCGTTGCCCAGGTGCAGCACGATCTGCCGCAGGTCGTCCCGGCCCAGGAACTGGCTGACCTGCTCCGACACGTACTGGTGCGAGGTGCCGTGGAAGCCGTAGCGGCGCACCTGGTTCGCGGCGGCGACGGCCCGGTCGATGGCATAGGTCGCGGCCGCGAGCGGCAGGTTCCGGAAGAAGCCGGTGTCGAAGACGGCCACCTGCGGCACATCCGGGAAGGCGATCATGGCCTGCTCGATGCCGATGGCGTTGGCCGGGTTGTGCAACGGCGCCAGCACCGACAGTTCCTTGATCTCGGCCAGCACAGCGGCGTCGATCAGGGTCGGGTCGCCGAACCGGGAGCCGCCGTGCACCACCCGGTGTCCCACCCCGACCAGCCCGGACCGCTCGATCGGCCGGCCGGCGCGGTCGAACAGACCCTTCATCACCCCCAGAGCGGCGGCGTGGTCAGGGATGTCGCCGACGAACTCGAACGTCTCGCCGTCCTGCCGATGCGTCGCCCGGCCCGGCTCGGCGCCGCTGACGCCGATCCGCTCGATCAGCCCGGTGGTCACCGCCTGCCCGTCGTCCGGGTCGATCAGCTGGTACTTCATCGACGACGAGCCCGAGTTGACCACCAGGATCGGGTTCTTCATGCCGGCACCTCTCCCTGCGCCTGGATCGCGGTGATCGCCACCGTGTTCACGATGTCGGCGACCAGCGCGCCCCGGGACAGGTCGTTCACCGGCTTGTTCAGCCCCTGCAGCACCGGCCCGATGGCCACCGCCCCGGCGCTGCGCTGCACCGCCTTGTAGGTGTTGTTGCCGGTGTTCAGGTCCGGGAAGATCAGCACGGTGGCCCGGCCGGCCACCTTCGAGTCGGGCAGCTTGGTCACCGCCACCGCGGCGTCGACGGCCGCGTCGTACTGGATGGGCCCCTCCACCAACAGGTCCGGACGTTGGGTCTGCACGATCTCGGTGGCCTCCCGCACCTTCTCCACGTCGGCGCCCGACCCGGAGCTGCCGGTGGAGTAGGACAGCATGGCCACCCGCGGCTCGACCCCGAACTGGGCGGCGGTCTGCGCGGACGAGACGGCGATCTCGGCCAGCTGCGGCGCCGTCGGGTCGGGATTGACCGCGCAGTCGCCGTACACCAGGACCCGGTCGGCCAGGCACATCAGGAACACGCTGGACACCACCGTGGTGCCGGGGGCGGTCTTGATGATCTCGAACGAGGGCCGGATGGTGTGCGCGGTGGTGTGCACGGCGCCGCTGACCATCCCGTCGGCCATCCCCAGGTGCACCATCATGGTGCCGAAATACGAGACGTCGCTGACGATGTCGGTGGCCAACTCGACCGTGATGCCCTTGTGCGAACGCAGCCGGGCGTACTCGGCGGCAAACCGAGCCACCAGCTCCGGGTCGGTCGGGGCCAGGATCTGAGCGGCGGAGATGTCCACGCCGAGGGTGTCCGCCTTGGACCGGATGACGGTCTCGTCCCCGAGCAGCGTCAGGTCGGCGACGTCCAGCCGGAGCAGGATGCCCGCCGCCCGCAGGATCCGTTCCTCCTCCCCCTCCGGCAGTACCACGTGCCGGCGGTCCGCGCGGGCCCGCTCGATCAGCCGGTACTGGAACATCATCGGGGTGACGACCTGCGGGTCGGCCACGTCCAGCGCGCCGACGATCGCGTCCGCGTCGACCCCCTCGGCGAAGGCCTGCAGCGCCTTCTCCAGCTTCACCGGCGAGTCCGCGGTGAGCCGGCCGCGGACCCGGCCCAGGCTGCTGGCGGTCTCGAACGTGCCGCCGGTGCCCAGCAGGATCGGCAGGTCCGGCCGGATGCCGTCGATCAGCCGGGTGATCGACTGCTCCGGGGCGTACCCGCCGGTCAGCACCATCGCGGCCAGGTCGGGGAAGGTCGCCGACTGGTGGGCCAGGATCAGCGCCGGCAGCATGTCCGAGCGGTCCCCGGGCACGATCACCGTGGTGTACGGGCGCAGTCGCTTGAGCACGTTCGGTGGCGTCATCGCGGCGACCAGGAACCCCATCGACTCCCGGGACAGCAGCTCCTGCTGGCCGCGCCACAGCGGTGCGGAGATCGCCGCCTGCAGGTCGGCCACGGTGGGGGCGCCCAGCAGCGGGATGTTCGGGATCGCGCCGGACACCAGCCCGGTCCGCGCCAGCAGGCTGCGCACTGCGGCGATCGCCTCGGGATCGACCCGGTTGGCGATCGCCGCCACCGGCTGCGCGTGCCAGGCGATCAGCTCCGACCGGGCCAGTTCCACGGTGGCCGCGATCACCGCCGGCGTCCGGTCCCGGCCGTGCACCACCAGCACCACCGGCGACCCGAGGTTGGCCGCGATCCGCGCGTTGCTGGCCCACTCGTTGCCGGTGGTCACGTCGGTGTAGTCGCTGCCGACCACCACCACGGCGTCGAACTGGGCGTTCAGTTCGCCGAACCGGTCCACGATCCGGGACAGCGCGGCGTCCTGGTCGACGTGCCACTGCGAGTAGGTGACGCCGACCGCCTCGTCGTACTCCTGCCGCACGCCCGGCTGCGCGATCAGCAGCTCCACGACCGAGTCGCGCTGCGGCTCGGCGTTGATGATCGGCCGGAAGATCCCGACCCGGCCCACCCGGCGGCTGAGCAGGTCCACCAGGCCCAGGGCCACCGCCGACTTGCCGGACAGGCCCTCGGGCGAAGCGATGTACAGGCTGCGAGACATCGGGTCAGGCTATCCGGGCGGCATCGGCGGTACTCGCCGAACCGGCCCGGCTCCGGCGACGGAATTCATCGCCCGTTGACATCTGATCGCCGGCGGTCCTATCGTGGACTCGAGAGGAACTCAACAGTCGTTGAGATCCGAGCCGAGGAGGTCGCCGTGGACAGCGCGATCACCGTCACCGATCTGCGGGTCCGGCGGGGCCGGACGACAGTGTTGAAGGGCCTGAGCTGCCGGGCGGTGGCCGGCCGGATCACCGGGCTGCTGGGCCCGTCCGGGTCGGGCAAGACCACCCTGATCCGGGCGATCGTCGGAGTGCAGGTCGTGCGCTCGGGGACCGTCACGGTGCTCGGCGAACCGGCCGGCGCCCGGTCGCTGCGGGACCGGATCGGCTACGTCAGCCAGGCCCCGTCGATCTACCAGGACCTGACCGTGCTGGAGAACGCCCGGTACTTCGCGGCGATCGCCGGCGCCGGCGCGGCGGTGGCCCGCGACGCGGTCGACCAGGTCGGACTGGCCGGACAGGCCGGTCAGCTGGTGGCCGACCTGTCCGGCGGGCAGCGCTCCCGCGCGTCCCTGGCCTGCGCGATCGTCGGCGACCCGCCGGTGCTGGTGCTGGACGAGCCGACCGTCGGTCAGGATCCGGTGCTGCGCGAGGAGCTGTGGGACTTCTTCCGGCAGCGGGCTCGCTCCGGGGCGACCGTGCTGGTGTCCTCGCACGTGATGGACGAGGCCAACCGGTGCGATTCGCTGCTGCTCATCCGGGACGGCGCGCTGCTGGCCGACGACACCCCGGCCGCGATCAGGGCGCGGGCCGGCATCGACGACATGGACCGGGCGTTCCTGCACCTCATCCGGGAGGCGGCGGCTCGATGAATCCGACCATCCTGGGCGCCACCACCGTCCGGATCCTGCGGCAGCTGCGCCACGACCCGCGGACCATCGGCCTGCTGATCGTCGTGCCGGTGGTGTTGATGGGCCTGGTCTACGCCATGTTCGACGGCTCCCCGACGGTCAGCCAGATCCTGCTGATCATGCTGGGCATCTTCCCGTTCGTGATCATGTTCCTGATCACCAGCATCGCCATGCTGCGTGAGCGGACCTCCGGCACCCTGGAGCGGTTGATGACCACCCGCACCGGCAAGGGCGACCTGCTGTTCGGGTACGGGATCGCGTTCGGCGGCGCCGCGGCCGCCCAGGCAGTGGTCGCGGCCGCCTGCGCCTACTGGCTGTACGCGATGTCCACCGCCGGGTCGGCCGGCCTGGTCGTGCTGATCGCGGTGCTCACCTCGCTGCTCGGCGTGGGCCTCGGGTTGGCCTGTTCGGCGTTGGCCCGCACCGAGTTCCAGGCCGTGCAGCTGCTGCCGGTGGTGGTGATCCCGCAGATCCTGCTGTGCGGGCTGTTCGTCCCGCGCGACCAGATGGCCGGCTGGCTGTCGGCACTGTCGGACGTGATGCCGCTGAGCTATGCGGTGGAGGCGCTGCAGGAGGTCGGCGCGCACAGCGAACCGACGTCGACGTTCTGGGTCGACCTGGTGGTGGTAGCCGGCTGCGTGCTGCTCGGGCTCGTGCTGGCCGCGGCGACGCTCCGGCGCCGCACCCCGTGACCCGGGCGTCGGGAAGCCGCCCGGTCCGCACCGGTCGCCGGCCGGGGAACCCGGACACCCGGCGGGTCATCCTCGACGCCGCCCGGGCCGCGTTCGCCGAGTCCGGCTACGACCGGGCCTCGATCCGCCGGATCGCGGCCGCCGCCGGCGTCGACCCGGCCCTGGTGCACCACTACTTCGGCACCAAGGACGAGCTGTTCATGGCCACCATCGAGCTGCCGATCGACCTGCCGGCCATGCTCGGCCGGGTCGCCGCGGCCGGCGTCGACGGGGTCGGTGCGCGGTTGGTGACGATGATCCTGTCGGTCTGGGAGTCGCCGGCGGGTCCGGGCCTGGCCGCCTGGCTGCGCACCGCGCTGTCCGACGAGAGCCGGGCCCGGATGATCCGCGAATTCGTGGTCGGCGCGGTGCTCGGGCCGTTCGCCGCCTCCCTGGGCATTCCCGAGGACGAGCGGTTGCGCCGGGCCGGGCTGGTGATGAGCCAGGTGCTGGGCCTGATCGTCGGCCGCTACCTGCTGTTCCTGGAGCCCGTGGTGTCGCTGACGCCCGAGCAGTTGGTCGCGTCGGTGGGCGGCACGATCCAGCGGTACCTGGCCGACCCGCTGCCCTGACGCCACACCCCCCACCCGCTGTTGATCATGCAGGACACGCCCTTATGCACGGCGGATAGGGGCGTGTCCTGCATGATCAACACGGAGCGGCCGCAGTTTCGGATCGGCGAGGGGTCGGCCGGGTCGCGACGTGCCGTCCCCACACCGGCGTCACCGGACCGCACGGGCGATAGCCTTACCCGCACCAACTCATCACCAGGGACGGCGCAAACTGTGAGCACCGCCGCCATCGAGCCGGGGTCGGCCAGCCGACCGGTGCCGAGAAGCCGGGTCGTCGCCTGGGGTCTGTGGGACTGGGGATCGGCCGCCTACAACGCCGTCATCCTCACCTTCGTCTTCTCCGTCTACCTGACCGACGCGGTCGGCGTGGATCTGCCCGGCAGCATCTCGGCCAACACGTGGCTGGGCTGGTCGCTGGGCATCGCCGGCTTCTTCGTCGCCGTGCTGGCCCCGGTCACCGGTCAGCGGGCCGACGCCGGCGGCCGCCGCAAGCTGTCCCTGGGCATCTGGACCGCGCTGACCGTCGTCTCCATGGCCGGGCTGTTCTTCGTCAAGAACGACTACCACTACCTGTGGCTTGGGCTGGTGCTGCTTGCCCTGGGCTCGATCTTCTTCGAGTTCGCCTCCGTCTCGTACAACGCGATGCTGCATCAGGTCTCGACGCCCCGGACGATCGGCCGGGTGTCCGCGTTCGGCTGGTCGATGGGCTACTTCGGCGGCATCGTGCTGCTGCTGATCTGCTACGTCGGGTTCATCGCGCCGGATGTCGGCTGGTTCGGCGTCACGTCCGCCGACGGCCTGAACATCCGCATGGTGGCGATCTTCGCCACCATCTGGTTCCTGCTGTTCGCCCTGCCGGTGCTGTTCGCGGTGCCCGAGGTGCCCGGCGCGCCGAAGTCCAAGCGGGTCGGATTCCTGGCGTCCTACCGGGTGCTGTTCCGGGATCTGCGCGAGCTGTACCGGACGGCTCCGCACACGGTCTACTTCCTCGGCGCCAGCGCGCTGTTCCGGGACGGGCTGGCCGGGGTGTTCACCTTCGGCGCGGTGCTGGCCGTCACGGTGTACGGCATCGACAGCGCCGACGTGCTGATCTTCGGCGTGGTGGCCAACGTGGTGTCCGCGCTGGGCGCGTTGACCGCCGGCGCCTTCGACGATCGGCTGGGCCCCAAGACGGTCATCGTGTTCTCGCTGTCCGGCATGCTGGTGGCCGGCGGGGTGCTGCTGTTCGTCTCCGGGTCCACCATGTTCTGGATCTTCGGGCTGATCCTGTGCCTGTTCGTCGGGCCGGCCCAGTCGTCGTCCCGGACGTTCATGGCCCGGCTGGCCCCGCTGGGCCGCGAGGGACAGCTGTTCGGGCTCTACGCGACCACGGGACGGGCGGTGTCGTTCCTGGCGCCCACCCTGTTCGGCTTCTTCACCTTCGTGTTCGGCGCCGACCGGGCCGGGATCGTCGGCATCCTGCTGGTGCTCGGCGTCGGCCTGCTCGCCCTGCTACCGGTGCGGGCTCCCGCGCTGGCCGCCGAACCGCAGCCGGGCTGACGGGCGGCTACCAGCGGCGACGCACGGTCGCCCTGGGCCCCGCGACGAGGCTGGCGACCGGCACATCCTGGGTCACCACCGCCCCGGCGGCGACGACCGCGTCCCGGCCGATGCTGACCCCGGGCAGGATCGTCGCGCCCGCCCCGATCCACACGTTCTCGGCCACGTCGATGGGCGCGCCGCTGAGGTACCGCCGCCGCTCACCGGGGTCGACCGGGTGGCCGACGGTGATGAACGTGGCCTTCGGGCCGATCATGACGCCCGCGCCGAGCCGGATCCCGGCGTAGTCCAGGAACGTGCAGCCCTGGTTGACGAACACCCGCTCGGCCAGCTCCAGCCGCAGGCCGTGGTCGGTGTAGAAGGGCGGGTAGACGGTGACCGTCGGCGGCAATGGGCGGCCGAGGATCTGGGCCAGCAGCGCCGCCCGGCCGGCCTCGTCCTCGAACGGGAGCACGTTCAGCCGGGAGGTCAGTTTCGTCACTTCCAGCACCCGCTCGCTCATCGCCCGGAAGTCCGGCCCGAGCACCCGCTCGCCCCGGGCCAGCAGCTCGGGGTCGTGGATCGGCATGAATCGGTCGCCGGGCCTCGGCGCTCGCCCGCTTACCATTCGCGGATGGGCGACTGGTGGCAGGAGAACATCATCGAGCCGGGCAAGCTGCCGCTGCTGCTGTGCTTCGCCGCGTTCATCGTCACCTTCCTGTCCACCCGGATCATCACCCGGCTCATCCGGGCCGGCATCGGGCCGTTCCGCAACAACGTGTCGTCCTCCGGGGTGCACGTGCACCACGCGGTGCCGGGGATCATCCTGCTGATCCTGGGCACGATCATGGCGTTGCGCGGCCCGGGCTCGCCCTGGATCGAGATCGCCGGGGTGCTGTCCGGCATCGGGATCTCGTTGATCCTGGACGAGTTCGCGCTGATCCTGCACCTGCAGGACGTCTACTGGGCGAACGAGGGGCGAGTGTCGGTCGAGATGATCGGGCTGGCCACCGCGGTGTTCGGCTTCGTGCTGTTGGGCTTCAGCCCGCTGGGCGTCGACGAGGTGACCGTCGGCGACCTCGAGGTCCGGCTGGCGTTCGTCACCGGCGCGGTGCTCCACTTCTTCCTGCTGCTGGTCTGCGTGCTCAAGGGCAAGTACCGCTCGGCGCTGGTCGGCTGTTTCGTCGCGCCGGTGGCCTGGTGGGCGGCGATCCGGCTGGCCCGGCCGAACTCCTGGCGGGGCCGGCGGTACAAGGGCCGCAAGCTGGAGCGGGCGCGTCGCCGGGAGGCCAAGTTCCAGGCCCGGTGGGATCCGCGGTGGCGCTGGGTGTCCGACCTGATCGCCGGGGCGCCGTCGCTGCCGGACCCGCCGCCGACCCCCGACCCGGCACCCGTCGACCGTTCCGCTCACTGACCCGAGAGCAGCTTCAGCACCTGCTCCTGGAAGCTCCGAACCCGCTTCGGGTCGGGGGCGGGCCCGCCGTCGCGGGCCCGGAACGCGGCGTCGATCAGGGTCGGGTCGAGCGGGCCGGGGTTCGACCGGACGGCCGCGCCCGCCGCGGCCTTGGCCAGCCAACGACCGTCCCGCACCCGGTGCAGGGCGCGGCAGGCGTTGAGCACGGCGTCGTCCCCGGCGGCGGCCGGGGCGGCGAGGTGCCAGCGCAGCGACTCGGCCAGCAGGTGGGCCAGGTCCCACTCGGATGGACCACGAAAGACGGTCGGCGCCGGCGGGCCGACCACCGTGCGGCCGTGATCGGCCAGGATGCTTCGGTCGATGGCGTACCAGAACGTGCCGTCGGCCGGCGGCCGGTCGGCCGGGTGGTACGTCGCCCGGAAGGCCATGCGGGCGCCGGTGTTCAGTTCGACCTCGAAGCCCGGCTCGGTGTCGCCGGCCGCGGCGACCTGGGCGCGGTAGACCACCAGTTCCAGCCCCCGCGCGGGGCAGGCCAGGTTCTCCTGCCGCAGATCCTCGACCAGTGCTCGTTTCGTGTCCTCGTCCGGGGCGTCCCGCACCACGACGGCCACGTCGATGTCGCTGCGGCCCGGCCGGTAGCCGTGCAACGCCAGCGACCCGCCGGCGTAGACGCCGACCAGGTCGTCGCCGAGCCGTTGACGGCACCGCCGGGCGATCTCGGCCAGGTAGTCGTCGACGGCGGACATGGGTCTCATCGTGCCTTGGCAGGATGGTCGGCGATGAACGACGACCCGATGCCGGTGCCGGGCGCCGGCCGGTTCGCCCCCAGCCCGTCCGGTGACCTGCACCTGGGCAACCTGCGGACGGCGCTGCTGGCCTGGCTGTTCGCCCGGTCGTCCGGCCGCGCGTTCCTGATGCGGGTGGAGGATCTGGATCGGGTGCGGCCGGGCGCGGCGGTGCGTCAACTGGCCGACCTGGCCGCGATCGGGCTGGACTGGGACGGCCCGGTGATGTGGCAGTCCCGGCGGACCGACCGGTACGACGCGGCGATCGGCTCCTTGGTGGCTCGCGGCCTGACCTACGAGTGCTTCTGCACGCGGCGGGAAATCCGCGAGGCGGCGTCGGCGCCGCATCCGGACCCGTCGTTCCCGCAGCGGATCGGCGCGGACGGCGCCTATCCGGGCACCTGCCGGTCGTTGACCGCGGCCGAGGTCGCGCAGCGGCGGGCGGCCGGCCGGCCGTCGGCGCTGCGGCTGCGGGCCGGGGTTTCCCGCTGGACCGTGCCGGACGTGCTGAACGGTTCGGTGACCGGTGGGGTGGACGATCTGGTGCTGCGGCGCAACGACGGGGTCGCCGCCTACAACCTGGCCGTGGTGGTGGACGACGCCGCGCAGGGTATCGACCAGGTCGTCCGCGGCGACGACCTGCTGACCTCGGCGCCCCGCCAGGCGTACCTCGCGTCGCTGCTGCGCCTGCCGCCGGTTCAGTACGCGCACGTGCCGTTGGCGCTGAACGAGCACCGGCAGCGGCTGGCCAAACGGGACGGCGCGGTCACCCTGGCCGATCTGGCTGTCCTGGGGATCACGGCCGGCGACGTGGTGGGCCTGCTCGCGGTCTCGCTGGGCCTGGCCGCACCCGGGGCGCGAGTCGGCCCGCCGGAGCTGCTCCCCCGGTTCGACCCGGCCGCGCTCCCCCGCGACCCGTGGATCGTGCGCCCGGATCGCCTGCTTGGATGACGCGGTGACCGATTTACCCCCCGATCCGGCGACCAGCAAGCGGCGCACGGGCAACTACGACCTGATCGTCGTGCTGTTCTGCGGGCTGCTGCTGATCTCCAACATCGGCGCCACCAAGCTGATCCAGTTCGGGCCGATCATCACCGACGGCGGCGCCATCCTGTTCCCGATGACGTACATCCTCGGCGACGTGCTGAGCGAGGTGTACGGGTTCCGCCGCGCGAAGCGGGCCATCCTGATGGGCTTCGGCCTGTCGATCCTGGCGTCGCTGACGTTCTACCTGGTGCAGATCGCGCCCGCGGCCGACGCCTACGAGAATCAGGCGGCGTTCGAGGCGGTGCTCGGCTTCGTGCCACGGATCGTGCTGGCCAGCATCCTGGGCTACCTGGCCGGGCAGCTGCTGAACGCCTACGTGCTGGTCAAGATCAAGGAACGCACCAAGGAGAGCAAGCTCTGGCTGCGGCTGATCGGCTCGACCGTGGTCGGCGAACTGGCCGACACCACGGTGTTCTGCACGATCGCGTTCTTCGGCATCATCACCGGCTGGGACTTCGTCAGCTACATCGTCACCGGGTACGTCTACAAGGTGCTGATCGAGGTGGTCTTCCTGCCCATCACCTACCCGGTGATCGCCCTGGTCAAGCGGCACGAGCCGGACTACGTGCCGGGTGCCGCGGTGCGCGTCTGAGGCTGAGGTCCCGCGGCCGCCCCCGCCCCGCCCCTTCTTCGCTGTTGATCATGGCCTAGCGGCCCTTTTGGGCGAGCCAAAAGGGCCGCTAGCCCATGATCAACAGCGGGTTGGGCGAGGGGTCAGACCCCGGCGAGCAGGTCGGCCGGGTTGCGGAAGGCCAGGCCGTGCGCCGCCGCGACGGGCTCGTTGGTCAGGTGACCGCCGAGGGTGGACAGGCCAAGGGCCAGCGCCGGATCGACCGCGGCCGCGCCGGCGACGCCCAGGTCGGCGACCTTCACCAGGTAGGGCAGCGTGGCCGAGGTCAGCGCCAGGGTGGAGGTGCGGGCCACCGCGCCGGGGATGTTCGCGACGCAGTAGTGCACCACACCGTCCACGACGTAGGTCGGGTCGGCGTGCGTGGTCGCCCGGCTGGTCTCGAAGCAGCCGCCCTGGTCGATGGCGATGTCCACCGCCACCGAGCCCGGCCGCATGGACGCGATCATCTCCCGGGTGACCAGCTTGGGCGCCTTGGCGCCGGGCACCAGCACCGCGCCGATGACGACGTCGGAGTCGGCGATGTAGGCGGCCATCCGGGCCCGGTTGGGGGTGACCAGATCCAGCCGGCCGCCGAAGATGTCGGACAGGTAGGCCAGCCGGGACGGGTTGGTGTCGAAGACGCGGACGATGGCCCGCATGCCCAGGGCGATCTTGGCCGCCTCGGTGCCGGACACGCCACCGCCGATGATGGTGACCTTGGCCGCCGGGGTGCCGGGAACGCCGCCGAGCAGGATCCCGGCCCCACCGGACGGCGACTCCAGCGCGTGCGCCGCGGCCTGCACGGCCATCCGGCCCGCGACCTCGCTCATCGGGGTGAGCAGCGGCAGCTTGCGGTCCGGGGTCTGCACGGTCTCGTACGCGATCGAGTCGATCTTCTTGGCGATCAGGAACTCGGTCAGCTCCCGGTCGGCGGCCAGGTGCAGGTAGGTGAACAGTTGCTGGCCCTCGCGGAACCGGTGGTACTCGGCCGGGATCGGTTCCTTGACCTTGACGATCAGGTCGGCCCCGGCGAACACCTCGTCGGCGGTGCCGACGACCTTGGCACCGGCCGCGGCGTACTCCGCGTCGCTGAACCGGGAGCCCTCGCCGGCCCCGGCCTGGACCAGCACGGAATGGCCGTGGTGCACGAGTTCGGCGACCCCGTCCGGCTGGACGGACACCCGGTTCTCGTTGTTCTTGATCTCGCTGGGCACGCCGACAACGAGCGCGGAGGCGGGGCTGGACATGGGCGGGGCTCCTTCACTGGTGGGTAGCACTGGATGGGCGGGTGCGCCGGGTCGGCGCGGGCCGCCCCGCCCGACGGGTGGTCGAACGGGCGGGTCGGGCGTCAGAGCTTGGTCCAGGCGTCCTTCAGCACGGACCGCATGGCGGACTCGATCTGGTCGAACTCGGGCTGGCCGCAGATCAGCGGCGGGGCGAACTGGACGACGGCGTTGCCGCGGTCGTCGGCGCGGGCGTAGACCCCGGCGTCGAAGATCGCCGGGGCGACGAAGCCGCGCAGCACCCGTTCGCAGTCGGCCCGGGTGAAGGGCTCCCTGGTGGCCTGGTCGCGGACGAGTTCGACGGACCAGAAGTAGCCGTTGCCGCGGACGTCGCCGACGATCGGCAGGTCCTTGAGCTTGCCCAGGGTGGCGCCGAAGGCGTCCTCGTTGCGTAGCACGTTGCCCAGCAGGTCTTCCCTCTCGAACACGTCCAGGTTGGCCAGCGCGGCGGCGCAGGCGACCGGATGGCCGCCGAAGGTGTACCCGTGCGGGAACGCGGTGGTGCCGGTGGCGAACGGTTCGTAGATGCGGTCGGAGATGATCGCGGCACCCAACGCGGCGTATCCGGAGGTGAGACCCTTCGCCGACGTGATGATGTCGGGCTGGTAGCCGAACTTGTCGCAGCCGAACAGGGTGCCCAACCGGCCGTAGGCGCAGATCACCTCGTCGGAAACCAGGAGCACGTCGTAGGTGTCGCAGATCTCCCGGAGCCGCTCGAAGTACCCGGGCGGCGGCGGGAACGACCCGCCGGCGTTCTGCACCGGCTCGACGAACACGGCGGCCACCGAGTCGGGGCCCTCCATCAGGATGGCCTGCTCGAACTGGTCGGCGGCCCAGCGGCCGAACGCCTTCTCGTCATCGGCGAGATGCTCCGGGGCGCGGTAGAAGTCGGTGTTCGGCACCTTGACCGCGCCGGGCACCAGCGGCGCGAACGGGAGCTGGAAGCCGGGCACCGCGGTAATGGACAGCGCCCCCTGGGTGGTGCCGTGGTAGGCCACCGACCGGCTGATCACCTTGGTCTTGCCCGGCTTTCCGGTCAGCTTGAAGTACTGCTTGGCGACCTTCCAGGCGGTCTCCACGCTCTCGCTGCCGCCGGTGGAGAAGAACACCTTGTTCAGGTCACCTGGCGCGGCCGCGGCCAGCCGGTCGGCCAGTTCGATGGCTGGCGGGGTGGCGTACGACCACACCGGGAAGTAGGCCAGCTTGCGGCTCTGCGCGTCGGCCGCGGCGGCGATCTCGTCCCGGCCGTAGCCGGCCTGCACCACGAACAGCGCCGACAGCGCGTCGAGATACTTGCGGCCGTTGGTGTCCCAGATGTAGGCGCCGTCGCCGCGTTCGATCACCGGCACCGGCTTGTCGGCGAAGCTGCCCATCCGGGTGAAGTGCATCCACAGGTGGTCGGTGACGTTGCCGGCCACCGGCGGTTCGATCAGGGCGGTCATGTGGGTATCCTCCAGGCCGGTCAGTTGTTTTGCGGGAAGCCGAGATTGATCCCGCCGTGGCTGGGATCCAGCCAGCGGGAGGTGATCACCTTGCCGCGGGTGAAGAAGTGCACGCCCTCGGCGCCGTGCGCGTGGGTGTCGCCGAACAGCGAGTCCTTCCAACCGCCGAAGCTGTAATAGGCCACCGGTACCGGTATCGGCACGTTGATGCCGACCATGCCGACCTGCACCTCGTTCTGGAAGCGGCGGGCGGCGCCGCCGTCGTTGGTGAAGATCGCGGTGCCGTTCCCGTACGGGTTGGCGTTCACCAGATCCAGAGCCTGGTCGTAGGAGTCGACCCGGACGACGGACAGCACCGGGCCGAAGATTTCGTCGCGGTAGCAGCCCATGTCCGTGCTCACGTGGTCGAGCAGGGTCGGCCCGAGCCAGAACCCGTCGGCGCTCCCGTCCGGCTGCACCTCCCGGCCGTCGACGACGACGGTCGCGCCGTCGGCCTGCGCGGCGTCGACGTAGCCGGCGACCCTGTCCCGATGGGCGGCGGTGACCAGCGGGCCCATGTCACAGGTGCGGGTGCCGTCGCCGGTGCGGATCGTTCGGGTCCGCTCGGCGACCTTGGCCACCAGTTCGTCGGCGATGTCGCCGACCGCCACGGCGGCGGAGATCGCCATGCACCGTTCGCCGGCCGAACCGAAGCCGGCGTTGACCAGCGCGTCGGCGGCCAGGTCCAGGTCGGCGTCCGGCAGCACGATCGCGTGATTCTTCGCCCCGCCCAGCGCCTGCACCCGCTTGCCGTGCGCGGTGCCGGTGGCGTAGACGTACTGCGCGATCGGGGTCGACCCGACGAACGAGATCCCTTTGACCGCGGGGTGGGTGAGCAGCGTGTCGACGGCGAGCTTGTCGCCCTGCAGCACGTTGAACACCCCGTCGGGCAGGCCGGCCTCGGCCCACAGCTCGGCGATCCACAATGCGGCCGACGGGTCCTTCTCCGACGGCTTGAGGATGACCGTGTTGCCGGTGGCGATCGCGATCGGGAAGAACCACATCGGCACCATGGCCGGGAAGTTGAACGGCGAGATGATCCCGACGACGCCCAGCGGCTGCCGGACCGAGTGCACGTCGACCCCGGTTGAGGCGTTCTCGGTGAACGAGCCCTTGACCAGATGATTGATGCCGCAGGCGAACTCCACGACCTCCTGGCCGCGGCTGACCTCGCCGAGGGCGTCGGAGCGCACCTTGCCGTGCTCGCTGGTGATGATCGCGGCCAGCTCCGGCTTGCGGGCGTCGAGCAACTCGCGGAACTTGAACAGCACCGCGGTGCGCTTGGCCAACGAGGTGTCCCGCCAGGCCGGGAACGCGACCGTGGCGGCGTCGATGACGGCGCGGGCGTCCTCCACGGTGGCCAGGGCGACCCGGCCGGTGACCTGGCCGGTGGCCGGGTTCGTCACCGGCGCGGTGGCGGTGCCGCTGCCGGGGAAGGGCTTGTTGTTGGTCCAGTGGGTGACGAGCGGCTGAGCTGGGCTGACCACGATGGGCGTCCTCGCTTGGGTCGACAGTGGCGTCCTCTGATGCCGAGAACATTGCCAGACAATCCCCGATCAGTCTGTCAATTCTTGTCTCGGATTTCTTACACTGTGTCGGTGATCCCCACGGTGCGCGAGGTGTTGAGCCTGCCCGTGGTCGCCGCCGGCGACCCGCGGGTGGTGGGCGGCAACGACCGGCTGGACCGGCCGGTGCGCTGGGTGCACCTGAGCGAGGCGACCGACCTGCGCGGGCTGCTGCAGGGCGGCGAACTGGTGATGACGATCGGCTCGCCGCTGGCCCAGGATGCCGACCGGGTGCACGCCTACCTGACCATGCTCGCCGACCTTCGGGTGTCCGCACTGGTCGTCGAGCTGGGCCTGCACGTGGACGAGATCCCCGATGGCGTCGCCGATCTGGCCGACGAGCTCGGCCTGCCGGTGATCGCCCTTGGCTCGGCCATCCCGTTCGTCGACGTCACCGAGCAGGTGCACCGGATGATCATCGCCGACCGGTACGACGAGCTGCAGTTCGCCCGCACCACGCACGAGACCTTCACCCGGTTGAACATCGGCCGGGCGTCGCCGACCGACATCGTCAGCCGCGCCTCGCAGATCCTGGCCGCGCCGCTGGTGCTGGAGGACCTGAACCGGCACGTGCTGGCGTACTGCCCGGCGGGCCGTCCGACGGCCCGGCTGCTGGACGGCTGGAATCAGCGGTCGCGGCTGCACTCGGCCACCGACGAGAGCTCGGCGGGCTGGACGACGGTGCCGGTCGGCGTCGGCGCCGAGCAGTGGGGGCGGCTGGTCCTGCCGGTCGATGTCGCCGAGGTGGCCCGCGCGCGAATGGTTCTCGAGCGGGCCGCGCAGTCGCTGCAATTGCAGCGGATGATCGAGCAGGACCGGGACGCGCTGCTGGCGCAGGCGCTGGGCGGGCTGCTGGACGACCTGGTCTCCGGCCGGATCACCGACGAGGCCGAGGCGCTGGCCCGGGCCGGCACGCTGGGCCTGGCGATGAGTGCCCGCTACATCCCGCTGGTGGTCAAAGCGCCCCGGCGCACCGGGAGCGACGCGCTGGCCCAGGGCGCGGCCGACCGCCGGGTGCTGGCGGCGGCGAGGCAGGCGGTGGCGGCGGCCGGGCTGACCGCGATCGGCTCGGTCCGCCGGGAGGGCACGGTCGTTCTGGTGGTGACCTGCCCCTACCCGGCCGCGGTCGACGGCTCGCTGGAGGCGGTGTGCGCCGGCCTGGAGGAACGGCTCGCCGGCCGGGCCGGCATCCTCGGCTGGGTGGCCGGCACGGCCGCGGCCTCGGCCGGGTTGATCGAGGCGGCGGCCGGTCTGGTCGAGGCCGATCACGTCGCCGAGGTCGGCGTCACGATGACCGGCGACCAGCGGCTGTTCCGGTCCGCCGACGTCCGGCTGCGCGGGCTGTTCACCCTGCTGCGGGACGACCGGCGGGTCCAGGCGTTCGCCGAGACCGAGCTGGGCCGGCTGCTCGACCACGACGCCCGCACCGGGGAGGATCTGATGAGCGTGCTGCGGGCCTACCTGGCGTGCGGCGGATCGAAGACCGACACCGCCCGGGCGACCGGCCTTTCGCGTCCGACCCTGTACGCCCGGCTGGGGGTGATCGAGCGGATCCTGGGGGTGTCGCTGGAGCCGGTGGAATCCCGCACCTCGCTGCACGCCGCGTTGATGATCATCGACGCACGTGGCGAACCCTGATAGGGTATCGTCTGACAATCTGCGGGACGTTCGGTCGTCTCCGGGCAGCGCGGCAGGGGGCATGACCATGAGCACGGACCGGGACCCGATCGGCGCCGCCGCCTCCGGGCTGGTGCCGGTCGCCACTATCAGCCGCCGCGACGGCGTGATGAACGAGATCCGCCGGGCGATCATCCTGGGCACCCTCAAGCCGGGCGAGAAGCTCACCGAGAACCGGCTTTCCGCGGCCCTGAACGTCAGCCGGCCGACCATGCGGGAGGCCCTGGCCCAGCTGTCGCAGGAGGGGCTGCTGGTCCAGGAGCCGTACCGGGGGCTGCGGGTGGCCGACCTGGACGCCGGCGCGATCCTGGACATCGCCCGCACCCGCGTCGCGCTGGACATGCTGGCGGTGGAGGACATTCTGGCCGACCCGACCGACCGCCGGCTGGATCTGGTGCGGCAGGCCTGGGAGGACTACGACCGGCTGCCGTTCGACGCCGACCCGGTGGAGGCGCACGAGGCGCACGTCGCGTTCCATCGACGGATCTGGGCGGCGTCGGAGAACACCCTGCTGATCCGACTGTGGCCGGTCACCGAGGCGCACCTGACCATCGTGCTGGCCCAGGACCAGGCCACCCGGGACGACCCGCGGCGGGCGCACGACGTGCACAAGCTGCTCGTCGACGCCATCTTCAGCCGCGATCTGGACCGGGTGCACGCCGCCCAGATCGCGCACACCATGGACGGCGCGCGGGAGCTGGTGGAGCCGGACACCGGGTGACCTACGGTGGACCGACACAGGAGAGCCGTTGCCACGGAAGATAAGTGCGGCCAGTCGCACTTATCTTCCGTGCTGGAGATACTCGGGGCGGTCGCACCAGCACCACGGCCGTCAGCAGCAACGACATGCCCAGCACGGTCGAAAAGCTGAGCGGCTCATGCAGGATCAACACGGCCAGCACCGTCGCCGCGAGCGGCTCCAGCAGGGACAGGATCGCCGCACTGGTCGCCGGAACGCCGCGCTGCAGGCCCGCGTGGAACGCCGTGTAGCCCAGCATGGTCTGAACCAGCGCGAGGAAAACCAGGGCCCACCATGCCGGCCAGGTCACGGACCCGAGATGCAGGCCGGCGGCGACTCCCACCGGCAACGAGAGCAGCCCGGCCAAGGTGAACGAGGTCGCGATCAACGGGGCCGGGGACAGGCCCGGAACGACGCGCCGGTTGAGGATCATGGTGCCGCCGAAGACCACTCCCGACAGCAATGCCACTCCCACGCCCAGGATGGTGCGCCAGGAGTCCTGGCCACCGGACATCGCCGAGACGTCGCTGACCAGGACGAGTCCCGCCACGGCCAGCACCAGGGCGAGGATGACCGGGAGCCCGGGAGCCCGGCGATGACGGATCGCGGTGGCCGCGGCGACCGTCAGTGGTGCCGCGCCCAGCGACAGGACCGTCGCCACGGCCACCCCGATGAACGCGAGGGACTGGAAGTAGGCGATCCCGGCCACCGCCATCAACACTGCGGTCAGCACGATGTGCCGCACGGATTCCCGGGTACGGGGAATGCGGCGCAGTTCGCCGGTCGACCCGGTGACCACCAACATGATGATCCCGCCGGCGAGCAGCCGCAGCGCCGAGATCGCCGACCACGACATCTGGCTGTTGGCCGCGACAATGGCGGCGGCGGGACCGCCGGCACCCCAGAGGACCGCCGCCATGATCACCAACAGGTATCCCGACGAACGGGCCGAGGTTCGCTGCCCCGGCAGCAGATCGACACCGCCGGCGACGGGCCCGGGGGCCTGGACCGAAGACGGGCGGTCGGCCACCATCGGCGTTATTCCTCTCTGTTGCTGGGCTGCTCGAAGACCTTTCGCCGGCAAGGATTCCGGTCCAATTGATTCACGTCAATTGCACTATCCTGTATTCACGGTTTAGCGTTGCTGAACTATGCAGATCGATCCCCGCCGGCTACGCGTTTTGCTGGCCATCGCCCGCACCGGCGGCGTCCTGGCCGCCGCCGACGAGCTGAAGATCACACCGTCGGCCGCGTCCCAACAGCTCAGCAAGCTCGAGGAGGAGACCGGCCAGGCCCTGGTCGTGCGAACCCGCAAGGGCTCGACCCTCACGGCCGCCGGCCTGGCCATGACCGAGGCCGCGGAGGAGATCGAGCGAGCCCTCAACGTGGCCCGCGCCCGCATGGCCGGCGGGGCCGAACTCGCCGGGATCGTGCGGATCGGCGGGTTCAGCAGCTTCCTGCGCACGATCCTGATCCCCCGACTGCCCGACTGGCGCGCCCGGTACCCGCAGCTGACGGTCCGGATCGTCGAGGACGACGGCATACCCCTGCTCATGCGGATGCTGCGGCAACGCGAACTCGACGCCGCGGTCGTCGACATCGATTCCGCGACCAACGAATCGCGGCGGCTACCGGCGGGAATGTACGACGAGCCGCTGCTGGACGAGCCCTGGCGGCTCGTCGTGCCCAGCGGAACCCTCCTGGCCAACGAACATGTCGATCTCGCCCGGCTCACCCTGCCCTGGCTCGGTGTCGAGCCCACCGCGGCCGCGAACGCGTCGGCGATCCGGCGATTGCGTCAGGCGTCCGGCGGCCCGGCGGAAACGGTCCACCTGTTCAAGGAGGTGCGAACCGCGCTCGCGCTCGTCGCGGCCGGCGAGGGCGTCGCCGTGCTTCCCGCCCTGGCGCTGCACAACCTCGGGATGGACGGGGTCGACGAACTCGATGTCCCCGGGATAGGCACCCGGCGCATCGTCCTGCGGCGGTTCGACCGGGGAAAGCCCGCGACCACACCGATGGACACCGTCGCCCGCCTCCTGCGGGACTCGGTCGCCGACTTCAACGCGCTCACCGTGTCCCGGCGGTCGGCGCCACGGCCCGCCGAGGACCGTTCGTCGGCTCCGCTGCCGGTCCCCCAGAACGGCGTCGCTCAGCCGGACGGTCGGCGCGCGTAGTAGCGGCCGAGGAACTCGACCCGGAACTCGGCGAAGGTGCCGTCGGCGATGCTGTCCCGGATCCGGTCGACCAACCGCACCACGAACCGCTCGTTGTGGATGGTGGCCAGCGTCGCGGACAGCATCTCCTTGGCCCGGAACAGGTGATGCAGGTACGCCCGGGTGTAGTGGGCGCAGGTGTAGCAGTCGCAGTCGCCGTCCAGCGGCCCGAGGTCGGTCCGGAACCGGGCGTTGGTGATGTTGATGCGGCCGTCGGCCGTGTAGAGCGAGCCGTTGCGGGCCACCCGGGACGGCGACACGCAGTCGAAGGTGTCGGTCCCGTGTTCGATGGCGGTGAACATGTCGTCGGGCTCGCTGATGCCCAGCAGGTGCCGGGGCATCGTCTCCGGCAGCTCCTCGCACACCCACCGGACGATGGTGCCCAGGTTCTCCTTCTCCAGGGCCCCGCCGATGCCGAACCCGTCGAAGCCCAGCGTCAGCAGGTCCCGGGTGGCCCGCCGGCGCAGGTCCTCGTACTGGGCGCCCTGGACCACCCCGAACAGCGCCTGGTACGGCTTACCGGATCGTTCGGCGGTGAGCTGGCGATGCTCGGCCACGCAGCGCGCCGCCCAGGCGTGGGTGCGGGCGACCGAGCGTTCCTGGTAGCCGCGGGTGTTCATCAGGGTGGTGCACTCGTCGAACGCGAAGATGATGTCCGCGCCCAGTTGGTGCTGGATCCGCATGGACACCTCGGGCGTGAACCGGTGCATCGACCCGTCCAGGTGCGACTTGAACGTCACCCCGTCGTCGTCGACGGTGGCCAGCCGGTTCTTGCCGGGGGCGATGACGTCGTCGGACTGCAGGCCGGCGGTGTTCATGGCCAGCACCTTCTTGAACCCGACGCCCAGCGACATCACCTGGAAGCCACCGGAATCGGTGTACGTCGGCCCGGGCCAGTTCATGAATGCGCCGAGACCACCGGCCCGGTCGATGATCTCGGGTCCGGGTTGCAGGTAAAGGTGGTAGGCGTTGGCCAGCACCGCCTGGGCGCCCAGTTGCGCGACCGACTCCGGCAGCAGCGACTTGACCGTGGCCTTGGTGCCGACCGCGACGAACGCCGGGGTGCGGATCGGCCCGTGCGGGGTGCGGATGACGCCGGTGCGCCCCTGGCGTCCGGGCAGCCGCGTGCCCACCTCGAACCCGAACCCCGACCCGTTGTCCACTCCCGAATCCAACCAGCCGACGCTGGACGGCCAGCTGTAACCGGTTATACTGGTTTCATGACGACGGGCATCGTGCTCACCCCCCGGGACGGGGCGCGGTGGCGGTTCGATCCGGGCGCGCTATTCCTGGAGTTCCTGCTCACCGGCGGTCCCGGCGACCTGGCGGTCTGGGACCGGCTCCGGCAGCCCGCCGACCTGCGGGAATGGGTCGACGTCAGTCGACTGGAGCTGTCTGGTGCGCAGGTGACCGCAGCCGACGCGGATCTGGAGCCCGCGCGTCGGCTGCGGGACGCGCTGTGGCGGGCGACCCGCGCCGCGATCGCCGGCGACCAGGTCGGCGGCGCCGACCGGTCGGCGATCGAGCGGGCGGCCGCGGCCGCGCCGCTGGTCCCGACGTGGGCCGGCTGGCGCACCCCGGCCGACGCCGCTGCGGTGCTGTCCACCGTCGCCCGCGACGCCATCGCCGTACTCACCGGCCCGGCGCGGGAGCGGGTACGCGAGTGCGCCGCCGACGACTGCCGGCTGGTCTTCCTGGACACGTCCCGCCCGGGTGGGCGCCGGTGGTGCTCGATGCAGCGCTGCGGAAATCGGCACAAGGTCCGCGAGCACCGGACCCGAACCCTGGAGGAAACGGAATGAGCAAGCCAACAGGCCTGACCCGGGACGTCGGCTTCGAGATCGGCGTCTCGCGCACCGTGGACGCTCCGCTCTCCGACGTCTGGGACGCCGTCGTCGGAGACGAGGGTGTCCGCATCTGGCTGGGCGACGGCGTCCGGCTACCGGCCGGGAAGGGCACCGCCTACGAGACCGCCGACGGCACCATCGGCGAGATCCGCAGCTTCCACCCCAACGACCGGATCCGGCTCACCTGGCGGCCGCCGGGCTGGGACCACGAGACGACCGTGCAGGTGACGGTGTCCGGGCGGAATGGACGGACGGTGATCCGGTTCCACCAGGAGCGACTGGCCGACCCCGACGAGCGGGCACGTCAACGCGAACATTGGCGGTCCGTGATGGACCGGTTGGCTGATCGGGTGGTCTGATCGGCCCAATCGGGTATCCGGGTGACGGGGCGGCCCCTCAGTTCCGTCATGACCGACCGCTCCGAGTATCACTCCGCCGCCTGGCGCGGCCCCGCGCCCCGCGACCGGCGGATCATCCGAACCGCCCGCGGCCTCAGAGTTTTCGCCGTCCTCGTCGGCGTTGCGGTGGCCTCAGCCCGGGCCCGACCCCACCCTTGAGCCGGCCGCCGAGCGGTACAGCTCCAGGGCCCGCTCCCGCACCGGCCCGGAATCGGGGTGCACCCAGAACGCCAGGTGGGTGCCGGTGGCCAGCTCGACGAGTTCGGCGCCGTCGATCTGCTCGGCGGCGAACCCGCTGTACTCGGGCGCCACGTCGCTGTCCGCGGTGCCCTGCACGATCAGCGTCGGCGCGGTGATCCGTGCTAACTCCAGCGATTCGATCCGGCCGAACTGGTCCATGTCGTTGTCGAACCCGGCCCGGCGCGGCCCGGAGTGGTTGGCCGCCAGCGCGAGGGCGATGGTGAACCGCTCCTTGTCCGGGTCGGTCATGATCTGTTCGACCCGTTCGGCCACCTGCTCCTTGGTCAGATCGCCCTCGGCCCCGATCGTCGCACCGACCAGCTTCTCCGGGGTGTGCCGGGCCATCAGCTGCAGCATCCGCCGGCCTAGCCCGCTGCCCATGATCACCTTGTCTTCGAGCGAGCCACCGTCGAAGACGTAGCGGCGGCTGACCGCGGCGCAGGCGACGAGCGCGGTGACCCGGTCCGGGTGCCGGACGGCCAGCCGGTAGGACGACGGGCCGCCGCCCGACCAGCAGAGCACCCCGGCCCGATCGATCTCCAGCGCGTCCAGCAGGGCGGCGAACAGGTCGGCCTGCTCGTCGGGGGTACGGCCGGACTCCGGCGGGGTGCCGAAGTAGCCCGGCCGGTCGGGGACGACCGCCCGCAGTCCGCCGGCGACCAGGAACTGGGCCATGGCCAGGGCGGCGTCGTGCCCGCCCGGCGAGCCGTGCACCACCAGCACCGGCGGGCCGTCGCCGACGACGGCACAGTCGACCGCGCCCCGCGCGGTCGCGACGGTTCGGACATCGGCGTTGGCATCGGACATTGATCCCCCCGAGAACGTTGCCGCGCTCCGGCGGCGCGCCGGGTCGATCCTAAAGGCGGAGGCGGACTCCTTCGGCGCGCAACATGTCGAAGGGCGTCATCGACGCCACGCCCACCGCCCGACAGGCGTCCGGAATCTTGACCCTGTTTCGCCGGGCCGGCTCCGAAGTCTCGTGTGTCACGACCTGATGGCCGAGCGTTGCTGCCTGAGCCACGAGGAAATAGTCGGCAGCGGAAAGGAAATCGCTGACGGCCGCCGCTGTGAAATGGTGCCCAGCAGCCCACTGAGCCAATGCAGTAAGCGACGGCTGGTCCCCCGCTCCGGGCGCGAGACGAAACGACGACGGCCGGGCTGCCATCCAGCGGCTCAATTCGTCGCCACCGGCGATGATTTCATCGGCCACGGCCCTGACAGTGAAGACGCGGCCACTGTCGTGCGCCTGGACGAGCCAGTCCCAGAAGCCCGGAGCGATGTCAAACCCGTAATGGCGATTCTTGCCGTCGATCAAGACATTCGCGTCGAGCAGGTACATCAAGCGATCCCGAGCCGCTCTCCGAGTTCCTCGAACGCCGACAGCTTCTTCGAGCCGAGCAGCCTGAATGCGTCACTGTAGGGCGTCCGGCCTTCCTTGGTGTCGGAGATGAGGGCTCGAG
>JBDHZW010000030.1:0-29606 GCA_039812105.1 Nakamurella sp. | reverse complement strand
ACGTACGAGAGCACCTCGCCGGGCGCGTCGTTCATCGCCCCGGCCAGCGCGACCCAGGCCCGGATCTCGCCGGTGCCGTTGCCGGCCTCCATCAACTCGTCGTTGGGGATGTCGATGATGTCGGTCAGGTCGCCCTTGGCCAGGATGTCCAGGAACCAGTGGTCGAACTCCTCGTCGATGTCGCCGACCCGCGGCTCGCCGACGAAGTGCGACAGCCCGCCGCCCGCGACCAGCGCCACCCGTTCCAGGCCCTCGTACGACCGGATCGCCTTGCCCAGCTTCTTGCCGAACTCGTGGAACTGCCGGATCGTCATCAGCGGCGGCGTCGTGCAGTTCAGCACGATCGGCACCATCGGCAGTTCCATCGAATTGTCGAGCCAGTAGTAGACCGTCATGAAGCCGTGGTCGACCTTCATGCCGTACGACAGCGCGGGCTGCACGTCCTGCTCGATCAGGCTGGCGGTGATGTGCGCGGCCAGGCCCGGGTCCGATGGCACCATCTTCTTCGGCACCTGCAGCCACACCTCGGGCGGGCCCAGGTGCTCGTCGTCGAGCCCGATCGCGATCTGCGGCAGGCCGTCCAGGAAGAAGTTGGTGAAGTGCTCGCCGGTCATCATGACGATGGCCTGGACGTCCAGTTCCCGGCACTTGTCGCGTACCTTCTCCAGGGCGCCGAAGAAACTGTCGGCCTGCTCGCGCGGCGCGGACCCGGGGTCCGCGGTCATCATCGGCGCGTGCGAGGCCGAGTAGGCCATGACTATTTCTGCCATCGGGTCTTCTTCCTCTCCGGAACGGCACCGGAACTCTCCAGCAGGGGTCGGTAGTCGGCGCGCTTGTAGCCGAGGGCCCGGCAGAACCCGTTGACGATCACCGGGTGGGTGCCCATCGCGTAGATGGCGCCGATGTCCGGCTCGAGGAGGGCCTTCTCCTCCTCCGGCGTCAGGTCGTAGCCCTCGACCACGAGGGCCGGCTTGGGGCCGTCGCCGGCCGCCTCCAACCGTCGCAGATGGTCGAACAAGCAGCGTTGAACCATGTACAGGGTCATCCCGCTCGGTCACCTCGCATTCGCGTCATCCCTTCCCTCGATCTCGCCGAACGCGGCCCGGGTCGGGCCGTGGCCGTTCGGTCGTCGCTCGGAACCAACCTAGGAGATGTCCGATCCGGTCACCGCCGGAGCGGGCGATCTTCCGTCGAGTGGACACCGCCAGGGACTTTCGACCCCATTCCGACCCCGGCGGCTACCCTGCCGGCGGCAGGCCGAGCAGGCCACGGGCCGTTCCGCCCAGGATCGCGGCCGTGTCGGCGTCGCCCAACCCGAGTGCCCCGACCGTGTCCAGCGGCGTCGGGTCGCCCAGCTCGAACGGATGATCCGTGCCCATCAGCACGTGCCCGACCCCGACGTCCTCGACGATCCGCCGGAGCACGGTGGTGTTGAACACCGCGGTGTCGTAGTAGAGCCGGTCGGTGTAGTGGCTGGGCGGGTCGTCGTTGGTGTGTGCGACATCCTTGCGCTCCCAACCCATGTCCATCCGGCCGCGGAGCGAGGGCAGGCACCCGCCGCCGTGCGCCAGGCACAGCGTGATCGGGTGCCGTTCCAGCACCCCGCTGAAGACCAACCGGGCCACCGCGATGGCCGTCTCCATCGGGTAGCCGACCAGCTGCGGCATCCAGAAGTCCTTGAGCCGGGGACCGGCCGGCATCCCGGACGGGTGCATGAACACGAAGGTGTTCCGCTCCGCGAGCAGCGCCCACAGATCCTCGTTCACCGGGTCGTCCAGGTCCTTGCCGCCGCCCTGGCTGCCGATCGCGATGCCGGCCATGCCCAGCTCGTCCAGTATCCGGACGGCCTCGTCGGCCACGCCCGGCCAGCCCAGCGGGACGTAGCCCAGGCCGACCAGCCGATCCGGCGCCTCGCCCACATAGGTCGCCAGTTCGTCGTTGCCCTGCCGGACGATGCCGGTGGCGAACTCGGCGTCGTCGGCGTTGGTGCAGAACAGGAACGGCGGCAGGGACACCGCGTGCACGGCCACCCCGGCCTGGTCCATCTCGGTCAGCCGGGTGGCCACGTCGTGCTGGGAGCGGGCCAGCGGCAGCGGCGCCCCCGGGCCCACCCCGCTGACCTTGGGATCGAGCTTGACGATGCCCGCATCGACGGCCGAGACGTCGGCCAGTCCCCGGTCGGCCAGGCTGCGCAGCAGCGGCATCGGCATCGCGTGCGCGTGCACGTCGACCGGTCCGGTTGGATCGATTGCCATGCGACTCCCCAGGAGGTTCGACGGAACGGCCCCCGAACCGGCGGGCCCGTGCCACGGTAGTGGCGCGCTCACTGTTCTGCTCCCTGGCCGGCGTCTCCACCCGCTCTCACTGGTCGGAAGTTGCTCGATGCCCGCCTGCCGGCCCGGTGCCGCCGTGACAACCTGCGAGAACGGCCCCGCCCGCCGGTCGGCGAACCGTGCGCGGCCGCCGGGTCCATCCGTCCGGATCGAAGGAGACTGGCCATGATCAGCGGCAAGACGACACTGATCGCCCACCTGGGTTACCCGACGTTCGCCTTCAAGGCGCCGCTGATCTACAACCCGTGGTTCGACAAGCACGACATCGACGCCCTGGTGGTGCCGTTGGGGGTCAAGCCCGAGGAGTACCGGGAGTTCTTCCCGCTGCTGTTCAAGATGTCCAACATCCGCGGCGCCCTGGTGACCATGCCGCACAAGGTGACCACGACCGAACTGGTCGACGAGCTCACCCCGATCGCCAAGGTGGCCGGCGCGTCCAACGCGGTCCTGCTCCGGGAGGACGGGTCCCTGCTGGGCGACCAGTTCGACGGGGCCGGCTTCGCCCGCGGGGTCGCCCGCAAGGGCTTCGACGTGAAGGGCAAGCGGGCGCTGGTCGTCGGCAACGGCGGCGTCGGCTCGCCGATCGCCGCGTCCCTGGTCGCCGACGGGCTGGCCGAGATCGGGCTGTTCGATCCGAACATCGCCGCCTCCGAGGCGCTGGCCGGCCGGCTGAACGAGCACTACCCGGAGACGAAGACGATCGTCGGATCCAAGGACCCGGAGGGCTACGACCTGGTGGTCAACGCAACCCCGCTGGGCATGAACGACGGCGACCCGCTGCCGATGGATACCGACCGGATCGCGCCGACGACGTTCGTCGCCGACGTGGTGATGAAGCAGACGATCACCCCGTTCCTGCAAGCCGCGCTCGACAAGGGCTGCCAGATCCAGGTGGGCTCGGACATGCTCTACGAGCAGATCCCGGCCTACCTGGAGTTCTTCGGGTTCGGCACCACCACGCCCGAGGAGCTGCGCGAAGTCTCGCTGATCCAGGCATGATCGGTGCCATGTCGGCACGTTGGCGCTGGATCCTGGCCATGGGTTTCTCCGCCCTGGCCCTGTTCGGCGGCCTGGTCCTGCTGTTCCGCGGCGGTCCCGATTTCACGCTGCTCGCCTGGATCCTGGTCGTCATCGGCGCGCTGTCGTTGCTGGTGAACACGCTCATGCGGGACCGTTTCGTGCCCTGACATCACGTTCTGCCGCCATTCATCGAGGGCGGGTCCGCCTCACCGGCTGGCCCGCCCTCGGCGCGTCTTCGGGCCGGGGAACGGTCGAAGCGACCATGCGCCTGCATCATTGGCCGATCCGAGGCCAGGGGAAGCCGACTGCTTCTGTCCTTCAATCGTTTTCGTTTCGTCATCGGAGTGACGCCCGATCCGTGACCGGCGGGTCGGACTGCTGCCGTCCAGCGGAAAGCGCCCCGGGTGTCGTTGACCGGGTCATCCCTGGGTTGTGGACTACTTCACAGCCGCCGCAAGTCGCGCCCGGCGACCCGTGACGAGGAGAACCACATGGCAGACGATGTGATCAAGGAGCCACCGGGCTCACACGAACCGACGGCCCACGAGAAGACGCCGAAGAAGGCCGCGGCGAGCGGCTGGATCGGCAGCGCCCTGGAGTACTACGACTTCTTCATCTATGCGCAGGCCGCCGCGCTGATCTTCCCGACCCTGTTCTTCCCCAGCGGCAACGACCAGGTCGCCATCGTCGCCTCGTTCGCGACGTTCGGTGTCGGCTACGTCGCCCGGCCGATCGGTGCGTTCGTGCTGGGTCACTGGGGTGACAAGCACGGTCGGAAGAACGTGCTGGTGCTGTGCATGCTGCTGATCGGCTTCTCGACGTTCTGCGTCGGTCTGTTGCCCAGCTACGACGCGGTCGGCATCCTGGCGCCGATCCTGCTGGTCGCGCTGCGGCTCATTCAGGGCTTTGCGGTGGGCGGGGAGATCTCCGGCGCCAGCGCGATGATCCTGGAGCACTCGCCGTTCGGCAAGCGCGGGTACTACACCAGCTTCACCCTGCAGGGGGTGCAGGCCGGCCAGATCTTCGCCGCCGCGATCTTCCTGCCGCTGTCCGCGATCCTGCCCACCGAGGCGTTCCAGACCTGGGGCTGGCGGATTCCGTTCTTCCTGTCCGCGATCGTGGTCTTCATCGGTTACATGATCCGCCGCAACGTCAACGAGACCCCGGCATTCGAGGAGGAGTCCGAGGACGGCGAGGTGCCACAGGCGCCGATCGTGCAGGTGGTCAAGGAAAACGGCGTCGACATGGTCCGGGTCGCTTGCATGGCGCTGATGAACGCCATTCCGACCGCAGTGACCGTCTTCGGTGCCACCTTCGCCACCTCCGCGGCCTATGGCGTCGGGCTGACCTCCACGAACTACCTGTGGATCTCGGTGTCCGGCAACATCATCGCCGTCGTCCTGATCCCGTTCGTGGGCAACCTGTCCGACAAGATCGGTCGCCGGCCGGTGATCATCGTCGGCTGTCTCGGGTCCGGCATCCTGGCGTTCCCGTACCTGTACTTCGTCGCCGAGGCCAACCTGGCCATGGCGTTCCTGTTCGCCATGCTGATGTGGGGCTGCGTCTACCAGGGCTACAACGCGGTGTTCCCCTCGTTCTTCCAGGAGCTGTTCCCGACCAAGACCCGGGTCACCGGCTTCGCGGTCTCGCAGAACATCGGCACCCTGATCACCGCCTTCCTGCCGGCCATCTACGCCGCGCTGGTCGCGCCGGCGCCCAGCAATCCGTGCGTGGTGGACAAGAAGTTCGTCCCGGATGCCATCGTCGACGGGCAGACCTGTCGTCAACTGGCCGACACGGTCGAGATCGACGTGGTCTGGACGGTCGGCGGCATCACGTTCGCCCTGGCCATCATCGCCGCCATCGCCGCCTGGAGCGCACGGGAGACCTTCCGGGTGCACATGAACGACCTGGGCTCCAAGGACGCCGTCCCGGTGCCCAAGGACGAGTACGAGCGGATCCGCCGGACCGGCGTCGACCAGCCCGTCTGATCCTGAACCGCCCTTGACATCCTCGAACGGCCGGTCGACCCCAGGTCGACCGGCCGTTCGCCTGTCCCTTCCCCTACCGACTTGGAGAGAATCGGCCCATGCCCTCGATCACCGTGATGAACGGCCCCAACCTGAACACCCTCGGCACCCGCAAGCCGGAGGTGTACGGGCACACCACGATTGCCGACGTGGAGGAGATGTGCCGGGCCGACGCCGACAAGCTCGGCCTGGAGTTGCGGTTCCTGCAGTCCAACTACGAGGGTCAGCTCATCGACTGGATCCACGAGACCGGGCCGGCTTTCAAGGCCGGCGAATCGATCGGCATGGTCTACAACCCGGGCGCGCACACCCACTACTCATACGCGATCCGGGACGCCATCGAGGCCGCGATGGTGCCGGTGATCGAACTGCACATCTCGAACGTGCACGCCCGCGAGGAGTTCCGGCACCACTCGGTGATCTCGCCGATCGCCCGCGGCATCATCGTCGGCTTCGGCGTACCCGGCTACTCCCTGGCCATCCGCGGCCTGTACGAACTGCACGAGGCCGAGGTGAGCAAGAACCTCAAGCCCGGCGTGCGCACCTGAGCCGAGCCCCGTTCCAACCGCCCCGCGTTCCTTCCTCGCGCGGATCAACTACGCCGGCGCGGATGAAATCGCACCGAATGTGAACTGTGTGACTGTTGTCAACGATTTCATCCGCGCGGCGGGTGGGGGTTGTGGACAAGTCTCAGCGCGGAGGGTCGGGTTGTCCACATTTTCGAAATCAGTCCCCCGAGCAAGGCCGACGCCCGCCATGCTCGTGACATGGGAGCACTCGCCGACCGCCGTCAGCTGGATCAACTCTTCGCCCGGTGGGGCCCGGTCGTCCACCTCCGGGACGCCGTCGCCGGGGGTATGACGCGCGGTCTGCTGATCCGCGGCGTCGACCGCGACGACCTCGTCCGAATCGGCAAGGCGGCCTTCGCCCGGGCGGCCGAATGGGACGCGGCCGATCCGACCGAGCGTTTCCGGCTGC
Organism: Nakamurella sp.; assembly: GCA_039812105.1. Taxonomy (GTDB): domain Bacteria; phylum Actinomycetota; class Actinomycetes; order Mycobacteriales; family Nakamurellaceae; genus Nakamurella. Next base: position 23,245 of record JBDHZW010000030.1, on the reverse strand, counting down.
GGGCCATCGCCTTCGGATTGTGTCTGGCCGACGACGCGCACCTGACGGACGAAGCCGCCGCACTATTGCTCGGCCTGCCGTTGATCGACCATCCGCCCGGGCCGCCGGTCGCCGTCAAGCCGGGAAACGCCCACATCGGCCACGACCGGTCACCCTATGGGCGGGTGCGACACGGCTACCTGCCGCTCACCTGCCGGACCGAGCGGTCCCGGGTGCGGGTGGTCAGCCCGGCCTTCTGCGCCGTCGAGATCGCGCGACATCTCGGCCCGCGGGACGGTCTGGTCGTCGCCGACGCCGTCCTGCACTCGGGCGTGCCGCGGGAGGCGATCACCAGGATTGCCGAACACATGCTCGCGTATCCAGGCATCGACACGGTCGCCTGGGTGGCCGAACACGCCGACCCGCGGGTCGAGAGCCCGCTCGAATCCTTGGGTCGGTACGCATTCCTCGCGGCCGGTCAACCGCCGCCGTTGAGCAACGTGTGGGTACCGGCCGGTCGCCATTGGTTCCGGGTCGATCATCTGCTCGCCGGTGACGGCGTGATCCTGGAGGGCGACGGCGACCTGAAGTACCGAAATCGACCGGACGCCGACGCCGTGGTCAAGGACGAGAAGGAGCGGGAAAGACTGCTTCGGTCGTCGGGTTTCGGCGTCGTCCGGTACACCTGGGCGGATGCGATCGGGCGCCCCGGTCAACTCCTGCACCGGGTCGAGGAGGCGAAGAGGCTCCGCCCGCACATGCCGGTGCCGACCGGCTGGCGGTTCGATCCGCCGTGGGCCGACGCCCGGTCCGGCTCGGTGCCGTCGGACTGGGGATGACGGCCACCCGTCCGGATCGTCATCCGGCAACTCCGGGGCGCACCTGGCCGAGCGGACGAAAGCTCAGCAATTGTGGCGGGTGGGACCAGAGTTGACCACATGATCCGCGCGGGCGCAGTTGATCCGCTCGGATCGTCGTGCCCCCGGGGTGGTTTCGGCTCAGCCGGCCGCGGTGAGCACCTCGACCGCCGCGACGTGCACGGTCGACGCCGCATGCTCGACCCCCAGGGCCACCAGCGCGTCCGAGATGACCTCGACGCCGACGACCGCCGGCGTCACCCCGTGCCGGTGCAGTGCCCGCACCAGCCCGACCGCGTCGCCGTACCCCTGACCGGGCGGCAGCCGATGCCCCAACGACTCGGACCGCAACGGATCCATCGGGGTGGCCAGCACGTCGCACAACTGCACGGACACGATCCGGTCAGCCGGCACGGGGGCCAGATCCGCGGCCGTCATGCCGGCCCGGGCCCAGTGCCACACGTCGACGATCAGCGCGGCGTTCGGCCGCCCCGCTTCCCGCAGCACCTGCCAGGCAGTGGCCAGGTCCGGTACCCCGCTGTAGGGCATGAATTCCAGGGCCACCGTCAGGTCGTCGCCCGCCCTGTCGCACAGGGCGGCGAACGCCTCGGTCACCTGGTCGACCGGCAGGTGCTCCAGCAGACCGGCGTTCATGTGCCGCACGCCGAACGCCCGGGCCATCTCGAAGACGGTGCGCTCCTTGCGCTGCTGCTCCTGGTTCCGGTCCGCCGGCGTGCCCCAGCCGGTCAGGTACTCCACCTCCAGCACCGGAACCCCGGCGGTCGCGGCGATCTCCTTCATCGCAGCCGCGTCCAGACCGGCGTCCTGGGCGTCCCAGTAGTTCTCGGCCCGCAGGCCGATCCCCTCGAAGCCGGTGCCGGCCGCCGCTCGGACCCGCTCGGCGAACGGCACGGTGGTGCCCAGGGTGTACGAGCTGATCACCAGCGGTGGCGCGGTGCCGTCGGCGCCGAGCACGGCGGTCGGGGATGCGGTCGGTCGCGGGGAGGTCATACCGTCGAGTCTGCGACGGCGAGCCGAAGGCGCACGAAGGCTTTCCATCGACCGGAACGTCGTGGACCCGGACGCCGCCGTCGAGTTCACTGAATTGATATTCAGTGAACTCGCAGAGCGAACGAGAGGCGAACGGTGGAACCCGCGACCCAGGTGTCGAGCAGGACGACCAACAGGACGGTGGAGTGCGACCTACTGGTCGCCGGTGGGGGCGCGGGTGGCTTGTCCGCCGCCGTCACCGCCGCCCATCGGGGACTCGACGTCATCGTCGTGGAGAAGGCGTCGACGCTGGGTGGGGCGACCGCCTGGTCCGGTGGGTGGATGTGGGCGCCGCTGAATCCGCTGTCCCGGGCCGACGGCATCGTCGAGGATGTCGACGGCCCGCGCACCTACCTCAAGCATGCCCTCGGCGAGAACTACGACGAGCCGCGGGTCGAGGCACTGCTCGCGAACTCCCCGAAGATGGTCGACTTCTTCGAGAACAAGACGAGCCTGCAGTTCGTCAGCGGCACCTGGATCGCCGACATCCTGGGGGACCTGCCCGGTGCCGGCACCGGTGGCCGATCGGTCGGCCCCAAGCCGATCAATGCCCGCAAGCTGCGCAAGGACCTGCGAAAGTTGGTCCGACCCCAGCTGTACGAGACCTCGTTCCTGGGCATGGGCATCATGGCCGGCCCCGACCTGCAGGCGTTCCTGCACGCCACCGCCGACGTCAAGTCGTTCTTCCACGCGGCGTGGCGGGTCGCCTTCCATGTCTGGGACTTGATCACCCAACGCACCGGCATGCAGTTGGTCAACGGGCCCGCGCTGATCGCCCGGCTGGTCAAGTCGGCCGACGAGGCCGGTGTCCGGATGTGGCCGGACTCGCCGGTCATGCAGTTGCTGACCGACAACTCCGGTGCGGTGACCGGGGCGTTGGTGCAACACCCGACCGGCCCGGTTACGGTGCGGGCCCGCAAGGGCGTCGTGCTGGCCACCGGCGGCTTCCCCAATGACGTGTACCGGCGCGCCGAATTCTTCCCGCGCACCCCCACCGGTCAGGAGCACTGGACGCTGGCGCCGAAAGAGACCACCGGTGACGGCATTACGGTGGCCGAGCGGGTGGGTGCCACCCTGGACACCTCGCTCGCGTCTCCGGCGGCCTGGTGCCCGGTGTCGCTGGTGAAGTACCGCACCGGACGGGTGGGCACGTACCCGCACATCGTCGACCGCGGCAAGCCGGGCCTGATCGCGGTCGCCGCGAATGGCAAGCGGTTCGTCAACGAGGCGGATGGCTACTACCAGTTCACCACCGGCATGATCAACGCGACGCCGCCGGGTGAGCCGGTGCAGGCATGGCTGATCTGCGACCACGAGTTCCAGCGGCGCTACCCGTTCGGCATGGCCAAGCCGTTCCCGGTCCCCGCCTTCCCGTACCTGCTCAACGGTTACATGAAGCGTGGCAAGACCTTGGGTGATCTGGCCGTCAAGTGCGGCATCGACCCGGCCGGCCTGGAACGGACCGTCGCCGACTTCAACGAGCATGCGCGGGTCGGCGAGGATCCCGAGTTCGGCCGCGGCCGCACCGTCTTCAACCGGTACTCCGGCGACAAGGACCACGGCCCGAATCCCACGCTGGCCCCGGTGGAGAAGGGCCCGTTCTACGCGATCAAGGTGCTCCCCGGCAGCTTCGGCACGTTCTACGGGCTCAAGGCCGACGCCGACGCGCGGGTCCTGCGGGAGGACGGCTCGGTCATCGAGGGCCTGTACGCCGCCGGCAGCGACCAGGCCAACGTCATGGGTGGGCACTACCCGTCGGGCGGCATCAACATCGGCCCGGCCATGACGTTCGGCTACATCGCCGGCAACCACGCCGCCCGGTCGGGCCGCGGGTCCAGCTGAACCGCGCGGCCGAGGTCGGCTGCAGCTTCTGGTCGCCGGGTCGGAGGGTCGTTCTCGGCCCTTGGGTAGGGCCGAGGGCACGGTATCCCTCGACGGTCCCTGGGTGCTCGCGCCCGGCGCCTGGCCCGGGCGAGGGAGCAGTTTCGGCCCTCCCGAGGGTCGGAGGAGGGCACTTTGTGCTCCCTCGACGGGCCCAACCGGCGTCCGGGAACCGGCGGGGCCGATGGCCGAGGCGGTCGCGCAGGGAGTTGGCCCCCGCGCGGATGAAGTCGTTGACGCCCGTCACACCAGTCACATTTTCTGCGACTTCATCCGCGCCGGCGTAGTTGATCCGCGCGGCCCGGAGCGAAGCGAGGCGGGGTTGATCCGCGCGGCCCGGAGCGAAGCGGGCGGGTCAGAGGTCGGCGGAGGCCCGGGGCTGCAGGCGCCAGGCGACCCACAGGACGGCGGCCTCCCAGGCCTTGGCGGCGGCCAGGGCGGCCCGCAGCCCGGGCACCCCGGGCGCATCCGGGTCGAGCGCGGCCACCCGCCGGTCCAGCTCACGGGTCTGCATCGCGCGGTCGGTGGCGAAACGCAGCAACCGGTCGCTCAGGGTGGCGCGGGATCGGCGTGTCATCGTGCTCCTCCAGTGCGTGCCGGATCATGACCCGACGGCGCGGCACCGGTGGGGCGGCCACGCAACGTTGAGGAGCTCGTGTCGACCGTCGTGCACCCTCCAGATTACGAGGAAACGGACACCGCGGCCCGCTGCCGGCGGTGCGCGGCCATCCGCACGGGGGAGTTCAGTTCGCCGTACCCGTCGTACCCGCCGACCCGCTGGACCATCTCGAAGAACACCCGGCCGCCCAGCACCGCGGTGTAGAAGTGCCAGAACTCGCCGTCGGAGTTGCGGTCGTACAACAGGTTCAGCTCGCGCATCGTCGCCAGCTGCTCGGCCGGGGGAGCGAGCCGGGCGTCCAGGTCGTCGTAGTAGTTCGCCGGCACCGGCAGGATCGGCGCCCCCGCCGCGAGCGCCGCCCGCGCGGCACCGACGATGTCGTCGGTGGCGAAGGCCACATGCTGGGGATCGGTCACCCCCGGCTTCCACCGCCCGCCGCGGCGCAGCACCGACACCGTCATGTTGATCCGGACCGAGCCGTCGGCGTTCGCCGCCGTCCGGTTGCGGACCAGCCCGAACGGCGCGGCGATCTCCGAGGTGTGCCGGGTCGGCAGGCCCAGCACGGTGCGGAAGAACAGCGACGCCTCGTCGAACCGGTCGTACGGCTGGGTCAGCGCGATGTGGTCGATCCGTACGGCGGACTCCGCCGCCCCGGCCCCGGAGCCCGAATCGGGCACCGGGTCGAAGTCGCCGATCCAACTGGAGCTGTCGGCGGCCCCGGTCCGGCAGAAGAACACCGCGGTCTCGTCGGGGGCGGCCACCGCGGACAGGTCTGCCTCACCGGCGCCCCGCCGCCGCGGCAGCAGCGGGGCCAGCATGCCCTGGGCCCGCACCGCGGCGGACGACGGATCGGGCGTCTCGAACCCGATCGCGGCCACGGCGGCGCCGGTCGGATGCTCGTCCATGCCGCCGGCGGCGTTCAGCAGCACCCGCGCGTCCCCCTGCGACCACAGCTGCACCGGCTTGGTCCGGTGCTGCCCGCGGTGGGCGAAACCCAGCGAGGCCAGGGTGGCGGCCACCGCCGGACCGCTCTCGTCGTCCACGGCCAGCTCGGCGAACGCGAACCCACCCAGCTCGGGGGCCCGGGGAACCTGCCGTTCGGACCCGGTCGCCGGGCCGCCGGAGGAGACCGCCCCGGCCCGATCCAACGGCAACGACCCCACGGTCGACTCGTACAGCGCCAGCAGCGACCGGTGCGCGTCGACGGCGGACCGGCCGGGGTCGGACTGCCGGAACACGTCGTTGAACACCTCGAGCGACAGCGGACCGGTGTAGCCGGCGGCCAGCACGTGCCCGAGGAACGCGGCCAGGTCGAAGGTGCCCTGGCCGGGGAAGAGGCGGTAGTGCCGGCTCCACTGCAGGATGTCCATGTTCATGAACGGCGCGTCGGCCAGCTGCAGGAAGAAGATCTTCTCGCCGGGGATCTGTTCGATCCCGGCCGGGTCCGAACCCCGGGACAGGATGTGGAAGCTGTCCAGGCACACGCCGAGCGCCGGGTGGTCGGCCGCCCGCACGATGTCCCAGGACCGGTCGTAGGTGTTGACCTTCGTGCCCCAGGCCAGCGCCTCGTAGGAGATGCGCATGCCCCGCTCGGCCGCCCGCTCGGCCAGCCGGTGCAGCTGCTCGGCGATCACCGCGTTGTCGTCGACCGCGGTCGGCGAGACGGCCGAGCAGACCAGGATCAGGTCGGTGCCCAGGGCCTCCATCACGTCGAACTTGCGGTCGGCCCGGCGCAGGTTCAGCTCGTACTGCTGCGGGTCGGTCGAGTCGAGATCGCGGAACGGCTGGTACAGGTCGATCGACAGGCCCAGATCCGCGCACCGCCGGCGCACGTCGGCCGCCGACGACGCCGAGACCACGAAGTCCGGCTCGAAGATCTCGACCCCGTCGAACCCGGCCGCCGACGCCGCCGCCAGCTTGTCCTCGAGGGTGCCGGAGATGCACACGGTGGCGATCGCGGTCCGCAGGGGCGGCCGGGATGTGGTGGGTGCCACGCCGTCCACCGGCTCAGTGTCGGGCGCCGAACCGGCCAGCAGTGACATCATCGCCTCCAGGGGTGTGAACCCCACAGATACCGGTAGGGCCGTCGCCTCCGCACGCCCGGGCGCGGGGTGTTCCGACCAGCGGGAGGCCGGTCGGGGACCGGGCCCGCCCACGATGCACGCTGTACCGAAAGCCACGATGACGCAAGGATGGGGACATGGCACCCGAACTACCCGAATCACTTCGTGACGTCGCCGAACGGGCGGCGAGCGTCCTCGCGCCGGAGACCGACATCTTCGAGGACGTGGACGTCGCCGGCCTGCGCGAGTCGCTGACCAAGGCCCTGCGCGCCTCGCTCACCCATCCGGCGGCGCCGGCCAAGTCGGCGCTGCACCTGGCCGGCGCGCTGGCCCGGATCCCGCTCGCCGCCGGCGCCCGCTGGCTCGGCCGGGACGTCGAATCGCCGGTGGAGGCCGATCCGAAGGACCGCCGGTTCGCCGCCGCCGCCTGGCAGGAGAACCCGGCGTACTACTCGATCCGGATGGCGTACCTGGCCGCGGCGAAGGCCGCTCGGGAGGTCGTCGGATCGGCGGACCTGAGTCCGGACGAGAGCCGCAAGGCGCTGATGGCGCTCGATCTGATCGTCGACGCGCTGGCGCCCACCAACTTCCTGCCCACCAATCCGGCCGCCCTGCAGAAGGCGTTCGACACCGCCGGGTCCAGCCTGCTCAAGGGCGCCCGCAACTTCGTCGACGACGTGCGGCACAACGGCGGCAAGCCCCGGCAGGTGGACCGCAGCGGCTTCGAGGTCGGCGTCAACCTGGCCTGCACGCCGTCGAAGGTGGTGTACCAGAACGAGTTGATGCAGCTGCTGCAGTACGAGCCGCAGACCGAGCAGGTGCACGCCACGCCGTTGCTGTGCAGCCCGCCGTGGATCAACAAGTACTACATCATGGACCTCGCGCCGAACCGCAGCTTCATCGAATGGGCGGTCAAGCACGGCCGGACGGTCTTCGCGATCAGCTACCGCAACCCGTCCGCGGACATGTCCGGCACCACCATGGACGACTACCTGGTGCACGGCCCGCAGACCGCGCTGGACGTCATCTCCGAGATCACCGGCGCGGAGACGATCGACATCGTCGGCCTGTGCCTGGGCGGCGCGATGACCGCGATCACCGCCGCCTACCTGACCCAGCAGGGCGACAACCGGGTCGGCACGCTGACCCTGCTCAACACGATGCTCGACTACGCGCAGCCCGGCCAGCTCGGCGCCTTCACCGACATGAAGTCGGTGGAGCGGCTGGAGCGCAAGATGCGCAAGGAGGGCACGCTCGAGGGCGAGACCATGGCCGGCACGTTCGACATCCTGCGGGCCAACGATCTGATCTTCAACTACGTGGTGTCCAACTGGCTGATGGGGCAGCCGCCGCCGGCCTTCGACATCCTGGCCTGGAACGCGGACAGCACCCGGATGCCGGCCACCATGCACGCGTTCTACCTCAAGAACTTCTACGTGCAGAACAAGTTGGCCGCCGGAACTCTCGAGATCGGCGGCGCCACCATCGATCTCAGCGTGATCAAGCAGCCGACCTACGTGGTCAGCGCGATCAACGACCACATCGTGCTGTGGGAGTCGGCCTACAAGACGGTCAACCTGGTCAGCGGCCCGGTGCGGTTCGTGCTGGGCAGCGGCGGCCACATCGCCGGCATCGTCAGCCCGCCCGGACCCAAGGTCTGGTACCAGGTCGTCGACGGCGACGAGAAGCTGCCGGCCACCGGCGCCGAATGGCGGGCCAGCGCGCAGCGCAAGCAGGGCACCTGGTGGGAGGACTGGGCGCGGTGGTCGGCCGAGAGCTCCGGCCCGCTGGTCGACCCGCCGCGGATGGGCAGCGAGCAGTATCCGGTGCTCGGGACCGGCCCGGGCAGCTACGTCAAGGGCTGACCCCCGACCGGGCCGGGTGAGCCCGTCAGGTGTGCGCGAGGTGCCGCGCGTCCGGCTGCTCCGGCAGGGTGGGGCGCGGCGCCGCCGGGACGACGTGCCCGGCCAGCTCACGGGTCAGGCTGCGGGTGGCGATGGCCAGCGTGCCGACCACCCCGTGCAACTCGCGGTGCAGGTCGCGGACGGCCACCTCGATGGCCGCCACCACCTCGCCACCGGGCCCGAACACCGGCATGCCGACCCCGCACAGCTCGGTCTCCAGCTCGAACCGGGTGACCGCCACCCGGATCAGCCGGGTCACGCCCAGGGCCCGGCGGAATCGGTCCGGCGAGGTGATGGTGTGCGAGGTGTACGCCCGCAACCCGCGCATGATGGTCAGCTCGACGGTGCGGGCGGGGGAGAAGGCCAGCAGGGCGCGGCCCATCGCGGTGGGATGAGCCGGCACGGTCGCCGCGGAACTGAAGGTCGTCGCCGGCCGGGGTCCGGGCACCTTCTCGATGTAGGACACGTCGAGGTCGTTCAGCAGGCCCAACCGCACCCGACATCGGACCGCCGCGGACAGGTCCTCGATGATGCAGGGCGCGCGTTCGGCGATGCTGGGGGACCCGGACTGTTCGGATTCGGTGGCGATCATCCGCAGCGGCAGCCCGGCCCGGTAGTGGCCGTCGTCGGTGCGTTCCAGCAGCCGCCAGGACGCGAGTTCGGACGTGAGCCGGTGCGCGGTCGAGATCGGCAGCCCGGCCAGCCGGGCGATCTCGGTGAGCGAGTGCTCGGAGCCCTCGGTGAAGGTCAGCAGGATCGAGGTGATCTTGCTGGTGACGGATCGCCCGGATTCGGTGGAATTGCCCGCCAAGACCCCTCCTCGTCATCGTCGACGCAAGTGCCCGAACGCCTGGTTGCCGGTCGATCCGATGATCAACTCGGCGGACCTAGGCAAACACATGGTGACCGCTGCCGCCAGCGCGTCATCCCGAGGAAACCATCCGAGACACGGATGGATCAATGCCCCGCGCCCGAGGCGGGGGTGATCCTGGGGTATGTCCTGGGGTGGTCATCGAGGTGGGCGCTGACGTCGATGACCATCATGGACCCAGTGGAGCTGGACTGGCTGGAGACCTTCCTCGCGGTCGTCGACCGTGGGGGCTTCACTGCCGCATCCGCCCAGGTGCACCGGTCGCAGTCGCGGGTCAGCGCCCACATCGCCGCCCTGGAGCGTGAGGTCGGGGTCCGGCTGATCGACCGCGGTCACCGGCCGGCGACCGTCACCGACGCCGGCCGGGTCTTCGCCGACCACGCCCGGGCGATTCTGGAGGACGTCCGGATCGCCCGGTCGGCGCTGTCGGCGATCCGGTCGCTGTCCGACCAATCCGTCCACGTGCGGACCGACGCCTGCCTGGGGGCCAGCCTGTTCCCGCCGGTGCTGATCGACGTGCTGACCACGTTCCCGGACGCGACGGTCACGGTGACCAGCCGGGAGCGGAACGACGACCAGCCGGCCGAGCAGGCGCTGATGACCGTGGCGCCGGCCGATCGACCCCCGCATCCGGAGGCCCGGCGCGAGGTCCTGTGGTGGGAACCGTTGCAGCTGCTGATGGCGGACGATCATCGGTGGGAACCGGCCCCCGCGCGCATCGAGCCGTTCCGCCGGGACGGACAACGGCTCGTGATGGGTGCCGCCGCGGCCCGCGTGATCGACGAGGCGGCGGCCCGGACCGACGAGTCGCTGCCGGCCCCGGCCCGCATCGTCGTCGATCCGCCGCAGACCCTGGCCGGGCTGGTCCGCGCCGGTCTGGGCGTCGGGGTGAGCAACCCGTCGGCGATCGCGACGACGGATCTGGCCGGCCTGGTGGTGCTGCCGTACGCCGGGGCGGCCGAGAATCCGCCGCTCGGCTTCGATGTCGCCGTCGACTGGTTCGACGTCCTGCTGACCAGCCCGGTCGGCCGGGCGCTGCACGAGGCCGTGCTGGCCGCGCCCCCGCCCGCCGGCGCGGTCGGTCGCCGGCCCCACCGGTGACGACGTCCGCCCCGGGTCGGCGTAGGGTCGGCCCGGGTCGGCCCCGACGCTCGACCGGGCCGGAAGATGATCTATTGCCCCGAGGGACGTGATGGGCCCCTTCGTCGGACGACGCGCCGAACTCGGTGTGCTGCAGGCGTGTCTGGACGACGCGCGGGCGGGCCGGCCGCGGCTGGTGCTGGTCCAGGGCTCGGCCGGGATCGGCAAGACATCGCTGCTGGATCGACTCGCCGACGAGAGTGCCCTGCGCCCCGACGTGGTCGTGCTGCGGGCCAGCGGCGACGAGAACGAGCAGTTGCTGGCCTACGGCCTGCTGGGCCAATTGGCCCGCTCGGCCGGATCCGCTGCCGCGCAAGCACTGTCGGCCCTCACCGCCACCGGCGATCCGGTCGATCCGGCCCCGCTGCCCGACCCGATCACGGTCGGCGCGGCCTGGTTGGAGTTCCTGGACGCGATGGCCGGTTCCGTCGTGGTGCTGATCGTCGACGACGTGCACTGGGCCGACCGCCCGTCCGTGCAGGCGCTCGTCTTCGCTCTGCGCCGGCTTGTCGCCGACCGGGTGCTGGCGATCTTCGCGTCCCGGGACGAGGGCGTCGACGATCTCCCGGAGAGCCTGGGCAAGCTGATCGCGGGCCATCAGGGCAGCGTGCTCCGGCTGACCGGGCTGGACGAGCAGGAACTGCGTGATCTGGCGACGGCGATGGGCGTCGAGCACCTCGGTTCGCCGGTGGTCCGCCGGCTGCGCCGCGGCACCGGCGGCAATCCGTTGCACGCCCGGGCGCTGCTGGAGGAATTCCCCGTCGCGCAATGGCCGACCAACCCGCAGGACGACTCCCTGCTGCCGCCGCCACGATCGTTCCGGCACCTGGTGCGGGGCCGTTACGACTCCTGTGCCGACGGCACCCGCATCCTGGTGGACAGTGTCGCGGTGCTGGGGCTGCACGCGACGACGGCCGACGCCGTCTCGATCGGCGGGTCGATCGGTGGAGTGGCCGATCCGGTGGCCGCGCTCGACGAGGCGACCGCCCACGACCTGCTGCGGGTGGCCGGGTCCGGCGGGCCGTGGTCGGTGGAATTCACCCACCCGCTGGTCCGGGCCGCCGTCTACGACGCGATCGGACCCGCCCGCCGGCTCGCGCTGCACACCGCCGCGGCCGGCATCGGTGCCGACGAGACGGCGATCTTGCGCCACCGGGTGGCCGCCGCGACCGGGCCGGACGAGGCGCTGGCCGCCGACCTGACCGACTTCGCCGAGCGCGCGCAACGTCGCCTGGACTGGAAAAGTGCCGCGGTGCACCTTGTGTCGGCGTCCCGGCTGAGCCTGGAACCGAGCCGGGCGCGGCGCCGGGTGCTCTGGGCGCTGGTCTGGACACTTTTGCGCGGGGACGCCGCGAGCGCCGGGGAGCTGACCGATGAGGTGGCCTCGTACCCGCCGGATCCGTTGCGGGACATGGTGCTCGGTTCGCTGGCGATGGCCGCCGAGGACCCGGTCCGGGCGGGCCAGCTGCTCGACCGGGCGTGGGCGCACTGCGATCCGGCGCCGGAGGTGGGCGATGCCCGGGACGTTGCGCCCGACATGCCGGAGGTGACCGCCGCGGTGGCGTTGATGGTGGCGATCCACCACTACGGCCGGCTCGACGCGGCGGCCACCGTGTCCTGGTGCGAGCGGGCGTTGGCCGCGCTGGGCGACCGCGAGTCCGACGGACCGGCGACGCCGGACACCTCGATCCGCGCGGTCGTGATCACCTACCTGGTGCACGGCCTCGGCTACGCAGGGCGGGAGCAGGAGGCGCTGGCCGCCGCCGAGGCGTCCGAACGGGACCCCGACGAATCGCCGCACCTGTGGCTCAATCCGCGGTCGGCGCAGGGGGTCCTGCACCTCATCGACGACGAGTTCGATTCGGCGGTGGCCGTGCTCGGGTCGGTGTCGACGACCGCGTCCCGGATGGGCATCCTGAATACCGCGGCCTTCAGCTACGCCTACCTGGCGCGCGCCCAGTGGATGGCCGGCGATTGGGACGACGCGCAGGTCAACGGCGATCGGGCGGTCGCCATCAATCTCGAGTCCGACTTCGGGTTCCTGCGCTCGGCGGTGGTCGGGATCGCGGTCCTGGTGCCGGCCGCCCGCGGGGACTGGTCGACGGCCGAGCAGTACCTGCGGCTCCTACCCCGCAGCCAGGTGCACTACGAGCGTTCGTTGGTTGCCCTGGGCATGGCCCGGGCCCGGATGGGCGAGGCGCGCGGCCACCCGCGGGAGGTACTGACCGCACTCGAACCGGTGCGGCTGTTCCCGCACCGGGATGCGGTGGACGAACCCGGCTTCTGGCCGTGGGTCGACCTGTATGCCGACGCGCTGGTCGCGGTCGGCCGGGCCGACGAGGCCGACGCGTTCCTCGAGCCGCACGAACGTCGAGCCCAGCGACGGGGCCGGGCGGTCTCGATGGCCCGGTTCGCCCGTGCCCGCGGCCGGGTCGAATTCGCCCTCGGCCGGCCCGGTCCGGCGCAGGCGGCGTTCGATCGCGCGCTGGAACTGGTGGGCACGGTGCGCGCGCCGTTCGAGCGGGCCCGCATCGAACTGGCGGCGGGCGAGGTGCTGCGCCGGGCCGGGCACCGGCGGCGTGGGGTCGAGCTGCTGATGTCCGCCCGTGAGGGTTTCACCGCCCTGGCGGCGGCACCGTACGCCGACCGCTGCGACGCCGAACTGGCCGCCGCCGGCCTGGCCACCGGCGCCCGTCCGGGCGTGCGCTTCGGGCTCACCGCCCAGGAACTGGTGGTCGCCCGGCTGGCCGCGAACGGGCTGAGCAACCGGCAGATCGCCGGCGAGCTGGTGGTCAGCATCAAGACCGTCGAGTACCACCTGCGCAACGCGTTCGCCAAGCTCGGGGTGACGTCCCGGCGTCAGCTGTCCGACCGGCTGGCCCAGATCCCGGGCGGGTCGGGCTGACCCGCGCAGGCGACGTCGCTGCCGCGCTACGCCGGTGCGCTGATCCAAGTCCCACGAAATCGGGCAAATCCGGCGGGAAATTGGGACGATGATCAGCGCACCTCGGGGGAGGCCGGGCGGCGCTTCCACTGCCCGGAATCGGTGTGGCATCGGTTGCCGGGTCGACGGTCAGGCAGGAGTCTGCTGGGGTGACCACCGACTCCCTGCATCAGCAACTGGCCGACGAACTCTGGGAGGCCGACCGCTCGGCCAAGCCCGTCTCGCCGCTGACCGACCGTTACCCCGACCTGGTCGTCGAGGACGCCTACGCCATCCAGACGATCAACATCGACCGCCGACTCGCGGCCGGCGAGAAGGCCATCGGCCGCAAGGTCGGCCTCACGTCCAAACCCATGCAGGGGATCTTCGGGGTGAACGAACCGGACTTCGGCGTGCTGACCGATGTCATGTTCGTCGAGGACGGCGACCCGATCGACCTGGACCGCATGCTGCAGCCCCGGGTCGAGGCCGAACTGGCCTTCCTGATGGAGACCGATCTGGCCGGTCCGGGGGTGACCACGGCCGCCGCGCTGCGGGCGATCGCCGGCGCGATGCCGGCGGTCGAGGTGGTGGACAGCCGGGTCGCCGACTGGAAGATCAAGATCGTCGACACCATCGCCGACAACGCCTCCTCCGGGATGCTCGTGGTCGGCGGCCGGATGCTCCCGGTCAACGACCTGGATCTGCGCACCCTCGGCGTGGTCGTCTCCCGGCACGGCGAGGTCATCGACACCGGTGCCGGTGCGGCCTGCCTGGGCAATCCGGCCCGCTGTGTGGCCTGGCTGGCCAACAAGCTGGGTTCGCTCGGCGACGGGCTCAAGGCCGGCGACATCGTGCTGCCCGGCGCGGTGCACAAGATGGTGGGTGTGCAGTCCGGTGACGTGTTCCGGGCCGACTTCGCGCACCTCGGCCCGGTGACCGTCCGCTTCACCGAGCGTTCCGAGGAATCGTGACGATTTCCCCCGAGGAGATCGCCGCCGTCCTGATCGCCGGCGAGCGGGAACGCCGCGAGGTGCCCCAGTTCGGCGACCGGTACCCGGACATCGAGGTGGCCACCGCCTACGCCGCGCAACGGGCGTTCGTGCGGTCCAAGATCGACGCCGGCGACCCGCTGGTCGGCTACAAGCTGGGCCTGACCAGCCGGAACAAGCAGCAGGCGATGGGCGTCGACGCGCCGCTCTACGGGCGGGTGACCGCGTCGATGCTGGCCACCTACGGCGATCCGGTCCGGTTCGACCGGTTCATCCACCCGCGGGTGGAGTCCGAGATCGCCTTCCTGCTCAAGGACGACGTGACCGCACCGGCCACGGTGACCTCGGTGCTCGCCGCGACCGACCTGGTCTACGGCGCGGTCGACGTACTGGACTCCCGCTACCAGGGCTTCAAGTTCAGCTACACCGACGTGGTCGCCGACAACGCCTCCGCCGGCGCCTTCTACCTGGGCCCCGTCGCCCGGCGTCCGGAGGACCTGCAACTGCACCTGATCGGCTGCGTGGTGCGGGTGGACGGCGAGGTGGCGATGACGGCGGCCGGGGCCGCGGTGATGGGCCATCCGGCGGCGTCGGTGGCCTGGCTGGCCAACCAGCTGGCCGCCGAGGGCGAGACGCTTCGGGCCGGCCAACTGGTGTTCTCCGGCGGCGTCACCGCGCCGGTGCCCGTCGTCGCCGGCGGTAGCGTGACCTTCGAGTTCGACGGTCTCGGCGCCATCGAGATCTACGGCGCCTAGCCGGATCGTTCGGCGCGGTCCTGGTTTCTGGGAGGTTCCTGATGCTGGTGTCGGTGGCCGTGGTCGGCACGGATGCGCCCGAACGCTACGCGAAGCAGTTGCTGTCCCACCTGGGGCGCAAGGTGGCGGTCGAGTCCCTGGCCGACGTGCCCGAACCGGCCGGCCGGCTGGTGTTCGGCTACGGCACCGGCGACGTGCTGCCGGGGTCCGGCGCGCTGGAGCTGCGGGCAACGGCAGGCGACGCGGAGTCGCTGGCCCGGCTGCAGGACGTGCTCGGCCGGCATCTTGAGCGATTCGGCGCCCGCCGCGAACTCGTCGTGACCTGGGGTCCGGTGTCCGGTGATCCCGAACCCGGTGCCGCACAAGAGGTTCGCTGATCAACGCCGGGTCGAATCGGGCAAATCTCCACCGCTGGGCCGGGTTTGATCAGCGCGGCCCGTGCCTGCAGGGTCGTCGGGCCGTGCGACAGTGCCGGCATGGCTCTGATGCGCACCTACAACCCGCCGCCGAACTGGCCGGCGCCGCCCCCGGGGTGGACGCCGCCGCCGGGCTGGCAGCCCGACCCCGCCTGGGGCCCGCCACCACCGGGGTGGGAGGTGTGGACCGCCGAACGCGCCAACCCACGGGCGTGGCTCTACTCGTTCGCTGCCGGCGCGGCCCTGTATGCCGTGCTGCTGGTCGTGGTGTTGATCGCCACCGGCGGCCATTTGAACCCGGAGACGGCCGGCGCGTTCTTCGCGGTGTTCCTGATCGCGGCGGTGATCACCGGGGTCATCGGTTGGACCCGGCCGCGCCGCTGGTCGATCTGGCTGTACCCGGTCCTGGTGCTGGCCTTCTTCGCGGCGTTGCGCGTAATCAGCACTCTCGGTCAGGTCCGCGGCCGCTGACGCCGGGCGGTCGCCGGGCCCGTGGTCGACGCTGGTCGTGCCCGCGGAGTTGCGGACCGGGCTTCGGGTGGACGCCGCCGCGCGGGGCGGTCGAGGGGGCGGTAGGTGCCCTTCCCGGCGGGTCGTAGGGGCCGGAACTGCCCCCTCGATCCGGGCCCCCTCGATCCGGGCGGAGGCAGCCCAGCGGCCCCGGCGGGGAGGAGGTCAGCGGTCAGCCCGGGTCCGACCAGGCCGGGCGGGCCGCCGGACCGCGGACGGCCAGGTCCCGGCTGAGCGCCAGCGCGGCGGTCTTCACCGCGGGCCCCACCCGGCGCAGGTCGAGCTTGCCGTTCCACCCCGAGATCGACATGGCGGCAACGACTGTCCCGTCCGGGCCGAGAATCGGGCTGGCCGCGCAGCCGACCCCGTGCCCGGATTCCTCGCTCTCGTAGGCGATCCCCAGCTCCCGGATCCGGCGCAGCTCGCGCAGCAGCAGCCCCGGCGCGGTGATGGTGCGCGGTCCGACCGCGGGCAGCCCGGTCGCCAGCACCGCCTGCACCACCGGCTCCGGGGAGAAAGCCAGCATCGCCTTGCCCACCCCGGCGGCGTGCGCCGGCAGGCGGCCGCCGACCTCGGACGGCATCCGCGGTGCGTCCCGGCTGCGCACGATCTCCACGTACATCACCTCGGTGCCGACCAGCACGGCCAGGTGCACCGTCTGCTTGCTGACCTGCCGGAGGTCGGCCATGTACGGCAGCGCGACCTCGCGCAACTGCCGCTGCCGGTTGGCCAGCGAGCCGAGCTCGAAGACCCGGCTGCCCAGCTTGTAGTCGCTGCCCTCGGTGCGTTCCAGGAATCCGTGCTCGGCCAGTTCCGCGGCCAGCCGCGCGGTGGTCGTCTTGGCCAGGCCGGACCGCCGGGCCAGTTCGGACACCCCGATGGCCAGGTGGCGCGAATCGTAGGCGGACAGCAGGGCCGCCGCCCGGCCGATCACCGAGTCATGAGTGTTCCGCTCACCGGTACGCATGGGTTGATCATGCGTGTGGGCCAGGGCACAGTGCAATGACCCGAGCAGTCGTCATCACGATCATCGGCGCCGATCGGCGACACAACCGCCGAACGGGCCGGCCGCACCGATGCCGGTGCCTTTCGCTTCCGAACCCGACCCGGACGTCGTCCGGTAGGACAGGAGTCCCCATGACCAGCACCATCCCGGCCCAGACGCCGGCGCGCACCGGCGATCGGGCGACCGCCGCCATCGTCGGTCCCGGCAACATCGGCACCGACCTGCTCGTCAAGCTGCTGCGCTCCGAGTCGATCGACGTCCGTTACATGATCGGCGTCGACCCGGCCTCCGACGGGCTGGCCCGGGCCCGGTCCCTCGGCGTCGAGGCCAGCGCCGGCGGGGTGGACTGGCTGCTGCAGCAGGAGACACCCGACCTGGTCTTCGAGGCCACCTCGGCCAAGGCCCACCTGGCCAATGCCGACCGGTACGCCGCGGCCGGCATCACCGCGATCGACCTGACCCCGGCCGCTATCGGCCCGTTCGTCTGCCCGGCGGTGAACGCCGACGTGCACGCCGAGGCGCCGAACGTCAACATGATCACCTGTGGCGGTCAGGCGACCATCCCGATGGTGCATGCGGTGTCCCGGGTGACCCCCGTCCCGTACGCCGAGATCGTCGCGTCGATCGCGTCCCGGTCGGCCGGCCCCGGCACCCGGGCCAACATCGACGAGTTCACCGAGACCACCTCGCACGCCATCGAGGCGGTCGGCGGGGCGGCCAAGGGCAAGGCGATCATCATCCTGAACCCGGTGACGCCGCCGATGATCATGCGGGACACCGTGTTCTGCGCGATCGGCGCGGACGCCAACCGGGACGCGATCACCGAATCGATTCACCGGATGGTCGACCAGGTCAAGCGGTACGTGCCGGGTTACACCCTGCGCAGCGACCCGCAGTTCGACGACCCCAACCCGCTCTGGCACGGCAACGGCCGGGTTGGGATCTTCCTGGAGGTCCGCGGCAACGGCGACTACCTGCCCGAATGGGCCGGAAACCTGGACATCATGACGGCCGCCGCGGTGCGGGCCGGCGAGCTGATCACCGAGACCAAGACTGCGGCCACGACTGTGAAGGCGGGAACCAAGTGAGCACTGCCCAGGAAACCCAGACAGTCCAGGTCAAGCCGTTCGTCCGGCTGACCGACAGCACCCTGCGGGACGGCAGCCACGCGGTCCGTCACCAGTTCACCACCGACGACGTGCGTCGGGTGGTCGGCGGGCTGGACGCGGCCGGCATCTCGGTCATCGAGGTCACCCACGGCGACGGGCTGGCCGGCTCGTCGTTCAACTACGGATTCGGCCGGCATACCGACGCCGAACTGGTCGCGGCCGCGGTGCAGACCGCCACCCGGGCCAAGATCGCCGTCCTGGTGCTGCCCGGCCTGGGCACCGTGCACGACCTGAAGGAGGTGCACAGCGCCGGCGCGCAGATCGCCCGGGTCGCCACCCACTGCACCGAGGCCGACGTGTCCATCGAGCACTTCGCCGCCGCCCGCGAACTCGGCATGGAAACCGTTGGCTTCCTGATGCTCTCGCACCGGATCGGGCCGGAGGCGCTGGCCGAGCAGGCCAGGATCATGGCCGACGCCGGCTGCCAGTGCGTCTACGTGGTCGACTCGGCCGGCGCGTTGCTGCCGGACATGGTGCGCGACCGGGTGCAGGCGCTGGTCGCCGAGCTGGGCGACGACGCGCAGGTCGGCTTCCACGGCCATCAGAACCTGTCGCTGGGGGTGGCCAACTCGATCGTCGCCTACGAGAACGGGGCCCGGCAGATCGACGGCACGCTGTGCGCGCTGGGCGCCGGGGCCGGCAACACGCCGACCGAGATCCTGGCCACCGTGTTCGACGTCATGAACATCCCGACCGGGGTCGACGCGGCCGCGGTGCTGGACGTCGCCGAGGACGTGCTCAAGCCGATGATCACCCGGCTGCCGGTCGCCGACCGCGCCTCAATCGTTCAAGGACGTTATGGCGTCTACAATTCCTTCCTTTTGCATGCCGAGCGGGCCGCCGACCGTTACGGTGTCTCTGCTCACGAAATCCTCCAGAAGGTCGGTGAAGCTGGTTATGTCGGCGGCCAGGAGGACATGATCATCGACGTCGCCATCGGCCTGGCCCAGCAGCGGGCGGTGGCAGCGACGATTTCAGCCGAGGGAGATCGCCGATGACCAAGTACGTGTACGACTTCACCGAGGGCGACAAGGATCAGAAGGACCTGCTCGGTGGCAAGGGTGCGAACCTGGCCGAGATGACCAAGCTCGGCCTGCCCGTGCCGCCCGGCTTCACCATCACCACCGAGGCCTGTCGCGAGTACCTTTCCCTCGGCACCGAGCCGGGTGACCTGCGAGTACAGGTCACCATGGCGCTGCGGCACCTGGAGGACAAGACCGGTCGCCGGCTCGGCGACCGGCACGATCCGTTGCTGGTCAGCGTCCGGTCCGGGGCGAAGTTCTCGATGCCCGGAATGATGGAGACGGTACTGAACATCGGGCTGAACGACGCCAGCGTCAAGGGCATGGCCGAGGAGTCCGGCGACGAGCGCTTCGCCTGGGATTCCTACCGCCGGCTGCTGCAGATGTTCGGCAAGACGGTGCTCGACATGCCCGGCGAGGTCTTCGCGGACGCGCTGGACAAGGCGAAGGCCACCCGCGGCGTCACCAGCGACATCGATCTGGACGTGGATGCGCTCAAGGGATTGGTGACCGAGTTCAAGGGATTCATCGTCGAGCATTCCGGCACCGATTTCCCGCAGCATCCGCGGGAGCAGCTGGACATGGCCATTCGCGCGGTCTTCAACTCCTGGAACACCGACCGGGCCAAGCTGTACCGGCGCCGTGAGCGGATCTCCCAGGACCTGGGCACCGCGGTCAACATCTGCACGATGGTCTTCGGCAACCTCGGCGACACCAGCGGGACCGGGGTCGCGTTCACCCGCGACCCGGCGTCCGGCAAGTCCGGCGCCTACGGCGACTACCTGCCCAACGCGCAGGGCGAGGACGTGGTGGCGGGCATCCGTAACACCCTGTCCCTGGACGACCTGGCCAAGCTGGACCGCGAATCGCACCGGCAGCTGCTCCGGGTCATGCGCAAGCTGGAGACCCACTACCGCGACCTGTGCGACATCGAGTTCACCATCGAGCGCGGCAAGCTGTGGATGCTGCAGACCCGAGTCGGCAAGCGCACCCCGGCGGCGGCGTTCCGGATCGCCTCGCAGCTGGTCGACGAGAATCTGATCACCATGGACGAGGCGCTGGCCCGGGTGTCCGGCGCCCAGCTCGCGCTGCTGATGTTCCCGCAGTTCGACCGCGATGCCGAGCGGGTGCTGCTGACCCGAGGCATGGCGGCGTCCCCCGGCGCTGCCGTCGGCAAGGCCGTGTTCGACTCACCGACCGCGCAGGAATGGGCGGCCCGCGGCGAGCAGGTCGTGCTGGTGCGCCGGGAGACCAACCCGGACGATCTGGGCGGCATGATCGCCGCCCAGGGCATCCTGACCGCGCGGGGCGGCAAGACCTCGCACGCGGCGGTGGTCGCCCGCGGCATGGGCAAGACCTGCGTGTGCGGGGCCGAGGAGCTGGACATCGACGTGGTGGCCCGGCGGCTGACGCTGGGCTCGACGGTGATCGAGGAAGGCCAGGAGATCAGCATCGACGGCACCACCGGCGAGGTCTTCGCCGGCGCCATGCCGGTCGTGCCGTCCCCGGTCGCCCGGTACATCGAGGACGGCCTGGACGCCGCGTTGGCCGACACCGATTCGGACACCGCCGACCTGGTCAAGGCGGTGCACCGGGTGCTCTCGCACGCCGACGCCGTCCGCCGGCTGCAGGTCAGGGCCAACGCCGACACCCAGGAGGACGCGGAGCGGGCCCGTTCTCTCGGCGCCCAGGGCATCGGGCTGTGCCGGACCGAACACATGTTCCTCGGCGACCGGCGCTCGCTCATCGAGCGGGTCATCCTGGCCGAGCGCGGCGACGAGCGGGACGCCGCCCTCGATGCGCTGCTTCCGTTGCAACGCAGCGACTTCCGGGAGATCCTGCGGGCCATGGACGGGCTGCCGGTGACCATCCGGCTGCTCGACCCGCCGCTGCACGAGTTCCTGCCCGACCGCACCGAACTGTCCGTCAAGGTGGCGGTGGCCGAGGCCAAGGGCGAGACCGGTCCCGCCGTCGACGCCGACCGCAAGCTGCTCCGCGCGGTCGAGCGGATGCACGAGTCCAACCCGATGCTGGGCCTGCGCGGTGTCCGGCTCGGCCTGATCGTGCCCGGCCTGTTCGGCCTGCAGGTGCGGGCGGTGGCCGAGGCGGCGTGCGACCTGGTGCTGGACGGGCTCGACCCGAAGGTCGAGATCATGGTGCCGCTGGTCGGGTCGGTTCGCGAGTTGCACCTGATCCGGGACGAGGCCGAGGCCATCCTGGCCGAGGTGACCGCGGAACGGGGTGTGCTGCTGGACCGGCCGGCCCCGCGCGGCGGGCAGTCGATCAGCGTGCCGATCGGCACCATGGTCGAGCTGCCCCGGGCCGCGCTGACCGCGCACCGGATCGCCGACGCGGCCGACTTCTTCTCCTTCGGCACCAATGACCTCACCCAGACCACCTGGGGTTTCTCCCGGGACGACGTCGAGGCCGAGGTGTTCGTCAAGTACCTGGAGAAGGGCGTGTTCACCATCTCCCCGTTCGAGACGATCGACGCGGACGGCGTCGGCCGGCTGGTGGAGATCGCGGTGAAGGAGGGACGCGCCACCAAGCCGGCGATCAAGCTCGGCGTGTGCGGTGAGCACGGCGGCGACCCCGAGTCGATCCACTTCTTCCACAACGCCGGCCTGGACTACGTGTCCTGCTCCCCGTTCCGGGTGCCGGTCGCCCGGTTGGAGGCGGGTCGCGCGTCGGTGATCTGACGCGACGGCTCCGGCCCGTGCGCCGTTCGCTGCGGCCGTCCCGGCGGGTCGGCCGCAGCCGCTGCCGGTCCGCTGCCGGTCCGCGACACGCGGTGACCGGCGATCGACGTTTCGTGGCCGGACCGGGCAGGATTCGGGAGTGGCCCACGAGCGACCGTCCGAGGCGACGGAATGACGACGGATCGGACGTCCATCGCGCTGGCGGGCGCTGCGGCGCTGCTGCTCCTGGCCGCCTGCGGGTCGGGTGGGACGCCGGCGTCGACGACCACCGCAGGGACGACGAGCGCGTCGGCTGCTTCTGCCGCGACTTCGTCAGCGGTTTCATCAGCGGCCGGATCGGCGAGCAGCGCGTCGCCGGTCACCCGCTCCTCGACCCCGACCTCGTCGGGCGGGAGCGCGTCGACCGCGGAACTCCAGCAGTACTGCGAGCAGTCCGGCGGCCAGGTGCAGACCCGCGCTCCGTACTGGAACACCAACGGCGACCAGTCGCAATGGTTGGCGCTGGCCGGTTCGGCGACCATGTGCCGGTTCCAGGCCGACGACCAGGCCCGGTCCCGGATCTACGTCGATCTGAACACCCTGGGGTCGCCCACACCGACCCTGGCCGGACTCGCCTACCTGTCGATGGTGCCGATGCCGTCCTCGAACAGCGGGGCCAATCCGGCCACCCTGTACTGCAGCGACGAGCTGCAGGCATCGTCGAGCTTCGGCGGGGGTGCCTCGGGCGGCGGATGGGTGGCCCAATCGGATCCGGACGATGTCGTGGTCTCGCTCTGCGTGTTCCCGGACGGCTCGTACATCGACGAGTGGGGGCTGGCCTACCACTCGGCCGGCGACGTCCGCGGCAAGGACCTGACCACGGTCATGCGGTACCAGCCGTCGGGCTCGTTGCCGCCGGTCTTCCCGACCGGGCAGGTACAGCCGAGCCGCTGACCCCGATCCGGGGCCGACGACCGGACAAGATCGACATCCGTGGCGTGGATCACGAGATGTGAACGCCGGAACAGGGTTCCGGGTGGTCATCAGCACCCCGCGGCATGGCGTACAGTGGTCGACGGCCTTGAGCGACTGGCCGGTGCGGTGAGGTTCCGAACGGAGCCGATCAGGATCGGACAGAATCACTCGAAAGAGTGAGTTGACAAGGCCAGAGCGGCCCGGTAACGTTTATCGGGTTGCCCCCAAGAAGGTTGAGAAACCGACGAGGGTGTGCGTCCGTTCTTTGAGAACTCAACAGCGTACCGATAGTCAGTGCCAATTTTGTTTGGCATTTTTTGCCGGGTTTGGCGTCACCCCCGTGGCGTTGGGTCTGGTTTGGATTTTGATCGGGTCAGTTTGGCTCGTTTGGAGTTCAGGTTTTCTTCTTTGTTTGTTTCCGGTGCCCCTGGTTGG
>JBDHZW010000029.1:0-29889 GCA_039812105.1 Nakamurella sp. | reverse complement strand
CCTGGCGGCCGGCGCGTCCGCCGCCGGGGCCGGCTCGGCCACCCGGACCGGCTCGATCGGCTCGGCGGGCGGGGCGACCACGTCCGAAATGGGTGTCACGGACGCCGGGGCGACCTCGGGTTCCGGCTCGGCGGCCAGGGCGGCCGAGGTCGCGGTCTCGGCGACGACCGGGGCCGGTTCGGCGATACGGACCGGCTCGATCGGCTCGGCCGGGGCCGCCGCGGGGGCCGAGATCGGGGCCTCGCTCCCGACCTTGCTCGCGGCCTTCTTGCCGGTGCCGCCGGTGCCCGCCTTGGCGTTACCCGCCTTCTTGCCCGCCTTGGCGGACTTGCGGGCCGCGTCGCGCCGCTTCGCCGCCTTGCGCTTGGCCGCCCGTTCGGCCTTCTCGGTCGCCTGCCGGTCCCGCTTCTTGCGGACCTTGGCCTTGCGGGCCGCCTCCTTGGCGGCGGCCCGGGCCGCCTTCTTGGCCTCCTTCTTGCTCAGCTCCCGCTTCTTGGCCTTGCCCGCCTTGCCCTTGCTCGCGGACTTGCTCTTCTTGGCCACGGGTTCCTCCCAGACGAAGACCGGCCGGGCCCGCCTCGACCCGCCGCACGCTGCCCCCGACCTCATCACATCGGCCCCCGTTCGGCCACGTAGGCGCGCGACGGGCGGTGGGTTCGGCCCGGCCCAACCCCAAGTTGATCATGCAGGACACGCCCTTTTCCGCGCCGGAAAAGGGCGTGTCCTGCATGATCAACAGGAGGGGGGTCGCCCCCGGTGGGCCGGTGATCGGTGCGTCGGACACAATCGTGTTCATGCCGTCGCAACATGGTGGTCCTACGGTCCCTGGCATGGCGGATCTGTTCGAGGATTACCCGTTCGGCCGGGCCTGGGACGAGATGTTCGCCGCCCCGGGCGAGATCCGGGCGGCCTACGAATCGGTCTTTGCCGCGCTGCAGACGATGGATGCGGCCGATCTGAAGGCCCGCGCGGACATCATGGGCCGCACCTTCCTGGACCAGGGCATCACCTTCGCCCTCGGCGGGGTGGAGCGACCGTTCCCGCTCGACCTGATCCCCCGGATCGTCACCGCCACCGAATGGCAGACCGTGCAGAACGGGGTGCCGCAGCGCATCCGGGCGCTGGAGGCGTTCCTGGCCGACTGCTACGGGCAGGGCCGGATCTTCGCCGACGGGGTGGTGCCCAAGCGCCTGGTCACCACCTCCCCGCACTTCCACCGCCAGGTGATGGGCATGAACGCCCAGGACGGGGCCCGGGTCGTCATCTCCGGCGTCGACCTGATCCGGGACGAGAACGGCGAGTTCCGGGTGCTGGAGGACAACGTCCGCATCCCCTCCGGGGTGTCCTACGTGCTGGAGAACCGGCAGGCGGTGACCCAGGTGCTGTCCGAGGCCGGCGCCGACCAGCTGGTCCGGCCGGTGTCCGAGTACCCCGGCCAGCTGCTGGCCGCGCTGCGGGCCGTGGCACCGTGGAACGTCACCGACCCCAACGTGGTGGTGCTGACCCCGGGCGTCTACAACTCGGCCTACTTCGAGCACACCCTGCTGGCCCGGGAGATGGGCGTCGAGCTGGTCGAGGGGCGCGACCTGATCTGCCGCAACAACCGGGTGTTCCTGCGCACCACCTCGTCCGAGATGCCGGTGCACGTCATCTACCGCCGGGTGGACGACGATTTCCTGGACCCGATGCAGTTCCGGGCCGACTCGCTGCTCGGCTCCCCGGGGCTGGTCAACGCCGCGCGCGCGGGCAATCTGACCATCGCCAACGCGGTCGGCAACGGGGTGGCCGACGACAAGCTCGTCTACACCTACGTGCCCGACATCATCCGCTACTACCTGCACGAGGAGCCGATCCTCAAGAACGTGGACACCTACCGGATGGAGGTGCCGGACCACCGCGAATACGCCCTTGAGCACCTGGCCGAGCTGGTGCTCAAGCCGGTGGACGGCTCGGGCGGCAAGGGCATCGTCATCGGGTCCAAGGCCGACCGGACGGTGCTGCGGAAGGCGCGGGAGACCATCCTGGAGAACCCGCGGGGCTGGATCGCGCAGCGGGAGATCGCGCTGTCCACCGTGCCGACGCTGATCGGCGAGAAGATGCGGCCCCGGCACGTCGACCTGCGGCCGTTCGCCGTCAACAACGGCCGCAACGTCTGGGTGCTGCCCGGCGGGCTGACCCGGGTCGCCCTGCCGGAGGGCGAGCTGGTGGTGAACTCCTCACAGGGCGGCGGGTCCAAGGACACCTGGGTGCTCGGCGGGCCCGTCGAGGTGCCCGAACCGGAGCCGGCGGCCGACCAGACCCAGGTGATGAGCACCCTGGACTTCTCCTTCCAGCAGCAGGTCAGCCCGGCCGAGGAGACGTTCGGCTTCCGCACGCAGCACGAACAGCAGCAACAGCACGGGATGCAGGTGCAGCGGATGGGCGGCCTGGTGCAGACCCAGCGGCTGAGTGGGCAGGAGGAACCGACGTGCTGAGCCGGATCGCCGAGTCGCTGTACTGGCTCGGACGCCATGTCGAACGGGCCGACTGCACCGCCCGCATCCTGGACACCTACCTGCACCTGCTGCCGGCCGGCTCCTGGCAGGCCGACCATCAGGTCATCCGCTCGTTGCTGGATTCGATGGGCCTGTCCGACGACGAGACCGTCGGCGCCGGCAGCCAGGCCGATTCCGGCCAGCTGGTGCGCGCGCTGGTGTTCGACAGCGAACGCGCCTCGTCGGTCGCCGGCGCGCTGACCGCCGCCCGGGACAACGCCCGGGGCGTCCGGGACGCGATCCCGCTGGACGTCTGGGAGTGCCTGAACGTCACCTGGCACGGGCTGCGCACCCGGGAGGCCGGCGGGGCCGGGCCGCACGTGTTCCTGCGCTGGGTCGGCGAGCGGTGCGCGATCGCCAACGGCCTGGTGTCCGAGGTGATGAGCCACGACGAGGGCTGGCAGTTCCTGATGGTCGGCCGCTCGCTGGAACGGGCCGACATGACGATCCGGCTGCTGGCCGCGGCCGAGTCGGAGACCGGCTCGGTGCCGCCCTGGCGGGCCCTGGTCAGCGCCTGCGGCGGCTGGGAGCCGTACGTCCGCAGCTACGGCGGCAGCATCGGCCAGCGCAGCGCCTACGAGTTCGTGCTGCTGGACCGGCACTTCCCCCGCTCGGTCATCCGGGCGCTGAACACCGCCGAAACCTGCCTGGCCGAGCTGGAGGCGATCGGCGCCACCCGGTACATGGACCCGCGGCGCGACCCGTCGTCGGCGCGGCGCATCGTCGGCCGCACCCGGACCGGCCTGGACTACCGCACCGGCGCCGAACTGGCCGCCGACCGCGAGCAGATGCTGGCCACCCTGCAGCGGACCGTGTACAGCGCGCACACGGCCGTCACCAAGTCGTTCTTCCGCCGGGAGGACTCGGTGACCTGGGCGAACATCGGCGCGGAAGGTGGTGCGGCATGACACCCACGACGGGGGAAGCGGCCGGACCGGAGGACGGGCTGGCCCAGTACCAGTCGCCCGTCGTGCCGATGCCGGAGATCTGGCGGCTGCTGATCGTGCACCGCACCGTGCTCACCTACCCGGACACGGTGACCACCTCGTACAACGAGGTCCGGATGCAGCCCAACGACGAGCCCGGGCAGGCGGTGCTGTCGGCCCGGCTGGAGATCGACCCGTTCGAGGGCGTGCTGTCCTACGTCGACTACTTCGGCACCCGCGTGTCCGCGTTCGACATCCACCGGCCGCACCGGCACCTGGCCGTCACCGCGACCACCACGGTGGAGACCTTCCCGCCGGCCGGCAGCTGGCCCGGCGCCGAGGCGGCCGGCTGGAACGTCGCGCCGGCGCCGAGCACCGCGATGAGCTGGGCCGAGCTGACGGACTCGGACTGCGAGGACCGGTTCGAGGAATTCCTGACGCCGACGCCGCTGACCGAGCTGGACGACGAGCTGACCGGCATCGCCGCCGAGATCAAGGACGCGTCCGGCGATCCCCGGGAGGCGGCCAAGGCCGTCTGCGAGTGGGTGCACCGGACCCTGACCTACGAGGTCGGCGCGACCGGCGTGCACACGTCCGCGGTCGAGGCGTACCTGGCCCGGCGGGGCGTCTGCCAGGACCTGTCGCACCTGGCCATCGGGATGTTGCGCTCGATGGGCGTGCCGACCCGGTACGTGTCCGGCTACCTGCATCCGGGCGACACCATCGAGATCGGCAAGGCGGTCGTCGGCGAGTCGCATTCTTGGATCGAGTGGTTCGACCGGTCCTGGAACCGGTTCGACCCGACCAACCTGACCGCACCCGGCCAGGCGCACGTGGTGGTCGGGCGGGGACGGGACTACCGGGACGTGCCGCCGGTCAAGGGTGTGTACGCCGGGCCCGAGGCGACCAGCAACGAGGTCACCGTGCGAATCACCCGCCTGCGCTGATTCGGCGGAGCGGATCCGGGGAAGTTTCGCCCGATTTGGTGTCCATCCCCCAGGACAGGGGTGACGTACGACACGTAAGGTCGAAGGGCCGACAGTTGCTCGTGGGCGGCTGAACGCAACCGTGATCCGGCCCGTCAAGGAGGACGTCCCCAACCATGACCGCAGCCCTGACCGATCGAGCACAGTCGTTCGGGCACCTCTTCGTCGACCGGATCGAGAAGACACCGAACCGGGAGGCTTTCCGGCACCGGATCGGTGACGCCTGGAAGTCCATCTCGTGGGCGCAGACCAAGGTCCGGGTGTTCAACATCGCCGCCGGACTGGTCGAGTTGGGGGTCCAGCCGCAGCAGCGGGTGGCGATCGCCTCGACCACGAGAATCGAGTGGATCCTGTCCGACCTGGGCATTCTGTGCGCCGGGGCGGCGACCACCACCGTCTACCCGACGACCGCCCGGGAGGACGTCGCCTACATCCTCGGCGACTCCGAATCCGTCGTGCTGTTCGCCGAGGACGTCGGGCAGGCCAACAAGGCGGTCGACTCCGACCTGCCGGACCTGAAGGCCATCGTGCTGTTCGGCGGCGCCGAAGCCGACGTGCACCGGCACGAGGGCGTCGAGGTGATCACGCTCGCCGAGCTGGAGAAGCGGGGCGCGGCGCGGCTGGCCGAGCAGCCCGGCACGGTCGACGACCGGATCGCCGGCTGCGGGCCGGAGGACCTGGCCACCCTGGTGTATACGTCCGGCACCACCGGCAAGCCCAAGGGCGTGCGCCTGGTGCACGACAACTGGACCTACATCGGCAAGAGCGTCGCCGCGCTGAACATCCTCGGCCCGGACGACGTGCAGTACCTCTGGCTGCCGCTGTCGCACGTGCTGGGCAAGGTGCTGTCCGCGGTCCAGCTGGAATTCGGCTTCAGTACCGCCGTCGACGGCGACCTGACCCGGATCGTGGAGAACCTGGCCGTCATCAAACCGACGTTCATGGGCGGCGCCCCGCGGATCTTCGAGAAGGTCCGGGCCAAGGTCACGCTCGCCGCCCAGGGCGACGGCGGGTTGAAGGCCAAGATCTTCGACTGGGCGATCGGCGTCGGCATCAAGGCGTCCCGACTGCGGCAGCAGGGGCACCAGCCCGGGTTCCTGCTGAAGCTGCAGCTCAAGATCGCCGACAAGCTGGTGTTCAGCAAGGTGCGCGACCGGATGGGCGGCCGCATCCGGTTCTTCATCTCCGGCTCGGCCGCCCTGGCCAGGGATGTCTACGAGTGGTTCGACGCCGTCGGCATGACGATCCTGGAGGGTTACGGGCTCACCGAGACCAGCGCCGGCTTCTCGCTGAACCTCCCCGGCGACTCGCGGATCGGGACCGTCGGCCCGCCGCTGCCCGGCTCCCAGGCGAAGATCGCCGACGACGGCGAGATCATGCTCAAGGGCCCCGGCGTGATGCGCGGCTACCACAACCGGCAGGACGCCACCGACGAGGCGTTCACCGATGGCTGGTTCCACTCCGGCGACATCGGGGAACTCGCGGGCGGTTACATCAAGATCACCGACCGGAAGAAGGATCTGATCAAGACCTCCGGCGGCAAGTACATCGCGCCGCAGAAGATCGAGGTCATCTTCAGCGCCGAGTGCCCCTGGGCCGGGCACATCGTGGTGCACGGCGACAACCGGCACTTCGCGTCCGCGCTGATCACGCTGGACGACGAGATGATCCACGAGTGGGCCGAGAAGAACGGGCTCGGCGGCAAGTCCACCGAGGAACTGGCCAAGGACCCCAAAGTCTACGAGTTGATCGACGAGCACGTGAAGGGCCTCAACGGCCAGTTGGAGCGGTGGGAGACGATCAAGAAGTTCATCATCCTGCCCCGTGACCTGACCATCGAGGACGGCGAGCTGACCCCCTCGATGAAGGTGCGCCGCAAGATCGTCGAGCAGAAGTACATGGCCGAGCTGGACACCCTGTACAAGTAATCGGCCCGCGCTCAGCGGCCCCGGGTCTCCGCGGAGACCCGGGGCCGCTCTGGTCTGTGCCCCTTTTCGCGCGGATCAACTGCGCCCGCGCGGACGAAACCGCAGCGAATGTGACGGGTGGGACGGCTGTCAACGACTTCATCCGCGCTGGGTCGGCGGCGCTGGGTCGCCTCGCGCAGGCGCGGCTGGCACCGGGGCGGCTCGCGCAGGCGCCTCGCACCGGGGCGGCCGCGCGGGGTGGGCGGCGGGCTGACCGTCAGGCCTGCTGCACGTACTGGTCGAACGGCAGTTGGAAGTCGCCGTAGCCGTCCCAGACCTCCAGGTCCGGGCCGACGGTGTTGCGGATGATCACCGGATCGCCGGGAATGAAGGTGTCGTAGAACCACTTGGCCGCGTCGGTCGACACGTTGACGCAGCCGTGCGAGACGTTCTCGTACCCCTGCGAGTACACCGACCAGGGGGCGGCGTGCACGAACTCGCCGGACGAGGAGATCCGGGTCGCCCACTGCACGTTGGTGCGGTAGGCGCCGGTCCCGGTCAGCCCCCAGGTGCTGGAGTCCATCAGCTTCCAGTCGTACTTCTCGGCGACCACGTGGATGCCGTTGTACGTCGGATACTTGTTGCTACCCAACGACACCGGGATCTCGTTGATCACCTGGCCGTCCTGCTTGACGACCATCGTGTGCGCGTTGTCGTCGATCTCGGCGACCATCGACCGGCCGACGGTGAAGCCGAAGGTCAGGTCCTCCTGCCCGTAGAGCCCGCCGCCGAGGTTGCGGCCGTAGATGTCGGCGGTGACCGTGACGGTGCTGCCGGGCTGCCAGAACTCGGCCGGCCGCCACCGCACCTCCTGGTCGTCGATCCACCGGAAGCCGCCGGTCTGCGCCGGCGTGGTGGTCACGGTGATCGCGGCCAGCGCCGCCGCCCGGTCCGGCACCGGCTCGTCGAAGTGGATCGCGATCGGCTGCGCGACGCCGACCGTCATCCCGTCGGTGGGGAACGAGTAGGCCTTGGTCTTGTTGTCGGGCACGACGGTGGTGAAGGTGCTGGTCGACTCGTTGACGACGCCGAAGTCGCTGCGGGCCGACGAGGTCAGGGTGTACGTCTTGCCGTAGCCGAGTTCGGTCTGCGCGGTCCAGGACAGCTGGTCCGCGGCCAGCGTGCCGGGGATCTCGACTCCCTCGGGATTGGTCATCCGGACGGTGTTCAGCGTGCCCTTGGCCACCGTCACGGTCACCGGGGCCAGCGGGTCGATCCCCTCGCTCCCGTTCGCCGGGTTCGCGCTGACTTCGGCCGGCGGCGGAGGCGGCGGGGTGGACGAGGATGTCGTCGACGGCACCGTGACGGCCGTCGCGGCCGGCGGCGCTGCCTGGTCGCCGGTCGCTGCGGCGCCGGGTCCGGCGGTGTCGGCGAGCGTGCCGAGCACCGATCCGGACGAGCCGGCGGTCGAGCATGCCGTCACCGCCGCCAGCAGGACGACCAGCAGAGCCGCGGCGGCTCCGCGCACCCGAGTCATTCGCGACCCCTCCACGGACTTGGCGCTGCTTACCATGACCCACCCCCGGACCTCAATTCTGCCCAAGCTCGGCGACCACTCCGGGCATCCGGCGGCGAGCCGTCGTGAACGTCACCCATCCGTGACCTCGTGACGGGGCCTCACCGGGGGTGGCTGCGCGCACAGTCAGCGCACAGGAAGCGCCGAGAATGCCTCCGTATCGTGCAGGGGTGAGTTCCGGAGCCGGCCGACCGATGAGTCAGGACGCGACGACCCGACCCCGTGCCGCCGTGCGCGCTCCGACCACCGCGGCCCGGCCGCTCGCCGTCATCGGCCTGTCCGGACCGCTGATCGCGGCCGTCCTGGTCGGTGCACTGCACGTGCTGCCGGACACCGCAGCCATCTCGCCCTACTCCCGCACGATCAGCGAGTACGCGCTGACCGACGACGCGTGGGCGTTCAACCTGGGGGTCGTCGCGCTGGCCCTGGGATCGCTGCTCATCCTGCTCGCCCTGGTCCAGGCCCGGTTGGCCCGCGCCCGGTCCGCCGGTTTCGTGCTCGGTCTGGCCTGGGTGGCGGCCCTGCTGGTGGTGGTGGTCTTCCCCAAGCACAACTGGGCGGTCGGACCCAGCACCAACGGCCAGATTCACCGGGTGGCCAGCCTGGTGGCGTTCCTGTGCCTGCCGGTGGCCGTCATGCTGCTGTCCCGACGCCGGGTGTCGGGCGTGAACGTCGCGGCGCGGTGTGCCTTCTGGCTGGGCGCCGGCTCGCTGGCCGCCTTCAGCCCGCTGGTCGGCGCCGCGTTGCTCAGCCCGGTCACCGGCCTGCCCTGGTACCGCGCGGTGCCGATCGGCCTGGTCGAGCGAGGTCTGGTGCTGTTCGAGGTGGCGGCGGTGGTCGCCCTCGGCGTCTGGGTGCTCACCGCGACGAGACGCAGCCCCGCTCTCCCGCCGGCCAGCCGGGCGCGGACCGCGCCAGCTGCCTGATCGAGCCGGGCCCGACCCGGCAGCAGCCGCCGACCAGCCGCGCGCCCGACGCCACCCACACCGCGGCATGCTCGGGTCCGAACGTCGCGGACCCCACCCAGGATCGCGCGGCCGGGTCCCAGTCCTCCCCGCTGTTGGGGTAGACGACCACGGGCTTGCCGGAGCCCTCGGCGGCCGCGGCGACCAGGTCGGCGGCGTCGGTGGAGTCCACGCAGTTGACCCCGACGGCGACGACGCCGTCGACGTCCGCGGCCATGGCGAAGGCCTCGTCGACCGGCTCCCCGGCCCGGGTCCGCAGGCCCCGGGCGGTGACCGACAGCCAGGCCGGGACGCCCAGCGCCTGGATCTCGGTGAGCAGCGCCTCCACCTCGGCCAGGCAGGGGATGGTCTCCACCGCCAGCACGTCGCCGCCGGCGTCGGCCAGGATCTCCAGCCGCGGGCGGTGCCATTCCCGCAGCTGGTGCACGGTCAGCCCGTAGTCGCCGCGGTACTCCGAACCGTCCGCCAGGGCGGCGCCGTACGGGCCGACCGAGGTGGCCACCCACCGCCGGCGGTCGTCGCCGGCCTGCCGGGCGGCCGTCCGGGCCAGCTCGACCGACCGGCGCAGCGCCCGCTCGGCGTCGGACCGGCCGACGCCGATCGCGGCGAAGCCCTGCAGCGACGCCTGATAGCTGGCGGTGATCGCGACCTGGGCACCCGCCTCGAAGTACGCCCGGTGCGCGGCGACGATGGCGGCCGGGTTCTCGATCAGCAGCCGGGCGGACCAGAGCGCCGACGACAGGTCGTGCCCGTGCGCCTCCAGCAAGGTCGCCAGACCACCGTCCAGGATGACCGGCCGGGTGGCCATCGCCTGC
Organism: Nakamurella sp.; assembly: GCA_039812105.1. Classification (GTDB taxonomy): domain Bacteria; phylum Actinomycetota; class Actinomycetes; order Mycobacteriales; family Nakamurellaceae; genus Nakamurella. The sequence continues at coordinate 20,180 of JBDHZW010000029.1, read as the reverse complement.
TCCAGAGCGGTCGCTTCGGGGGGAACCGCGGCGCGCGCGTCGACCATGCCGCGATCGTAGGACTCCGACCGGTCCGCCGATTCCTGCGAAGGCACGGTTGATCGACGGAGATCACCCGGGACGGATAGCTGTCGGACGGCCATCGGACTGACAGACTGCGGTCCGTGACCGACGCAGCTCGACAACCCGGACGGGTGACATGATCCCGCGGATCGCGGTGACCGGCGCCAGCGGTCAACTGGGTGGCGCGATCGCCGGCCGGTTGGCCGGCGCCGGCGTGTCTCAACGGCTGGTCGTTCGCGATCCGGCCCGCGCGCCGTCGCTGCCCGCGGCCCAGGTCGCGGTGGCGACGTATGCCGATGGCCCCGATTGCCGCGCCGCGCTGACCGGCGTCGAGACGGTGTTCATGGTGTCCGGCGCGGAGGAGCCGGACCGGCTCGCCGCCCATCGCACGTTCGTGGACGCGGCGGCCGACGCCGGGGTCTCCCGGATCGTCTACACCTCGTTCTTCGGCGCCGCCGCCGACGCGACGTTCACCCTGGCCCGCGACCACTGGCACACGGAGGCGCACATCCGGGCGTCCGGCCTGCGCTTCACCTTCCTGCGGGACAACCTGTACGCCGATCAACTGCCGCTGTTCGCCGGCGCCGACGGGATCCTGCTCGGACCCGGCGGTGACGGGCGGGTGTCGGCGGTGGCCCGGCGGGACGTCGTCGACGTCGCCGTGGCGGTGCTGCGGACGGCGTCGTCGGGATCGTCGGATCACGACGGCCGCACCTACGACCTGACGGGGCCCGAGTCGCTGAGCCTGGCCGACGCCGCCCGGATCATCACCGAGGTGACCGGACGGCCGGCCCGCTACCAGGCGCAGACCGTCGAGGAGGCCTACGCCTCGCGCCGGGCGTACGGGGCGCCGCAGTGGCAACTGGACGCCTGGGTCAGCACCTACACCGCGATCGCCGCCGGTGAGCTGGCCCCGGTGTCGCCGGACGTGCAGCGGGTCGCCGGGCACCCGGCGACCTCCCTGGCCGAGCTGCTGGCCGGCGGCACGGACGGCTGAACGACCCCGGACCGGTACGGTCGGTGCTCGGGCGCGAGGGCCGCTCGCGCGACGGGTCGGGACGAGGGATCAGGCACATGGGTGCGTTGTGGCACGGGTTCGCGAACATGGGCGCGGTGGATCGGGACGGGGCGTTCCTGATCAGGCGCGGTGACGGCGCCCAGGTCTGGGACTCGTCCGGGAACCGGTACCTGGACGCCACCGCCGGCCTCTGGTTCGCCAACGTCGGGCACGGCCGGGAGGAGATCGCGTCCGCCGTGGCCGAGCAGATCCGCCGGGTGGCCGCCTATTCCACGTTCGGCGACTACGCGGTGGACACCACCGCCGCGCTGGCCGAGCGGCTGGCCGGGATCGCGCCGGTGCCGGGCAGCAAGATCTTCTTCACCTCGGGCGGGTCCGACTCGGTGGACACCGCGGTCAAGCTGGCCCGGCGGTACTGGCGGGAGGTCGGGTCGCCAGCGAAGGAGATCGTGGTCGCCCGGCAGAAGGCGTACCACGGCATGCACGTCGCCGGCACCGCGCTGGCCGGGATCCCCGGCAACCACGACGGTTACGGCGAGCTGATGACCGACGTCGCCAGCGTCGACTGGGACACCGGCAAGTCGCTGCTGGAGCTCGTCGAGCGGGTGGGCGCGGAGCGGATCGCGGCGTTCTTCTGCGAGCCGGTCATCGGCGCCGGCGGCATCTACCTGCCGCCCGACGGGTACCTGTCCGAGGTGCGGCAGATCTGCCGGGACAACGACATCCTGTTCGTCGCGGACGAGGTGATCACCGGTTTCGGGCGGATCGGCGGGTCCTGGTTCGCCTCCACCCGGTTCGACCTGCAGCCCGACCTGATGACCACGGCCAAGGGGCTGACCTCGGGCTACGTGCCGATGGGGGCCGTGTTCGCGGCGCCCCGGGTGGCCGAGCCATTCTTCGATCCGGCCGGCGAGGCGTGGTGGCGGCACGGCTACACCTACATGGGGCACGCGGCAGCCGCGGCCGCGTCGATGGCGAACCTGGACATCATCGAGCGCGAGGACCTGCTGGCGGGCGCCGCCCGACTGGAGGCCACGCTGCACGAGCGGTTCGCGCCGCTGGCCGACCACCCGGCGGTGGCCGAGATCCGCAGCGGGCTCGGCGCGCTCACCGCGGTGCAGTTGGCGGACGCGGCGGCCGCGCCCGCGCTGGTGCGGACACTGCGGGCGCACGGGGTGGCCACCCGGGCCGTCGGGGCCGGCGCGATCCAGGTCTCCCCCGCGTTCGTGATGACCGACGGGCAGGTCGACGAACTGGTCGCCGGCGTGCGGGCCGCCCTCGGCTGATTTCGGCTCCGCCGCGACCTCGCTCCAGCCGGGGCTTCGCGGATCAAATCCGGGTCAGAGCCCGACAAACCGGGCGCGCAACGCGGGATTGATCAGCGAACCCATCGGCGCCCGGCGGGTCAGGCGCGGTGCAGGAGCCGCTCGAACGGGATCAGCTGGTCGAACGGGTCGGCGTCGCGGCGACGCCGGGCCTCCACCCGGGACGGCTCGGGCCCGAGGTGCACCCGCGCCGCCCGCTCGACGGCGTCGGCGGCCAGTTCGTCCTCGATGTCGGCCGGCCCATCGACCAACGCCGACCCGGACGGGGCCGGCAGCACCACCGACGGCGCCGACTCGGCCAGCGCCGCCACCAGCTGACGCCCGGCCCGCTCGATCCGCTGGTCCAGACCGCGGCCCGAGTCGTCCGACCCGAAGTCGGCGGTCGCGGCAAACACACCGGTGGCCACCGGCTCCGCCTTGAGGTAGGCGAACAGCGGCCGCAGGGCGTGGTCGAGCACCAGCGAGTGCCGGGCCGACCCACCGGTCGCGGCCAGCAGCACCGGCTTGCCGGCGAATCCCTGCGGGTCGGCGACGTCGAAGAACGACTTGAACAGCCCGCTGTACGAGGCGCTGAACACCGGGGTCACCGCGATCAGCGCATCCGCGCCGTGCACCGCGTCCAACGCCGACCGCAGCGCCGGCGGCGGGAAGCCGGTGACGAAGGTGTCGGCGATCGGCCGGGCCAGCTCGCGCAGCGACACGTCGACCACGTCGACACCGATGCCGCGCCGGGCGGCCTCCCGCCGGACCGCCTGGGCCAGGCGGTCGGCGAGCAGCTTGGTCGACGACGGCTCGCTCAGCCCGGCCGAGACAACCGTCACCGTGTACGACGTCATGCCGACACCTCCGGGTCGACTCGCAGGCTCGGCGACACCGCAGGCGCCGACATCTGTGCCGATGATTCGCTCGCACGCTCGCTCATGCCGACACCTTCTCCACGTCCTCGGCGGCCGCCCGGACGGCAGCGGCGTCCCGGGCAACGACCAGGGCGGCGTGCGTCGGGCCGTCCGGCACGTGCGCCGGACGCAGCGCGTCGAACTCGGCCCGCAGCGTCGGCACGATCTCGCCCAGCAGGTCCAGCTGCTCGAGCACGGTCGACAGCGGCAGGCCGGCGTGGTCCATCAGGAACAGCTGCCGCTGGTAGTCGCCGAACGACTCGCGGAACGTCAGCGTCCGGTCGATCACCTGCTGCGGGCTGCCGACGGTCAGCGGCGTCATCTCGGTGAAGTCCTCCAACGACGGCCCGTGCCCGTACACCGGGGCGTTGTCGAAGTACGGCCGGAACTCGCGGATCGCGTCCTGCGAGTTGCGTCGCATGAACACCTGACCGCCCAGCCCGACGATCGCCTGGTCGGCGGTGCCGTGCCCGTAGTGCTCGAACCGGGTGCGGTACAGCTGGATCAGCCGCTGGAAGTGCGTGGTCGGCCAGAAGATGTGGTTGGCGAAGAAGCCGTCGCCGTAGTACGCCGCCTGCTCGGCGATCTCGGGGCTGCGGATCGACCCGTGCCAGACGAACGGCGGGACGCCGTCCAGCGGACGCGGGGTCGACGTGAAGCCGCGCAGCGGTGTGCGGAACTGGCCCTTCCAGTCCACCACGTCCTCCCGCCACAGCCGGCGCAGCAGGTCGTAGTTCTCCACGGCGAGTTCGATGCCCTTGGTGATGTCCTGCCCGAACCACGGGTACACCGGGCCGGTGTTGCCGCGGCCCATCATCAGGTCGACCCGGCCGTCGGCCAGGTGCTGCAGCATCGCGAAGTCCTCGGCGATCTTCACCGGGTCGTTGGTGGTGATCAGCGTGGTCGAGGTGGACAGGATGATCTTCTCGGTCTGCGCCGCGACGTAGCCGAGCATGGTGGTCGGCGAGGACGGAACGAACGGCGGGTTGTGGTGCTCGCCGGTGGCGAACACGTCGAGTCCGACCTCCTCGGCCTTCTTGGCGATCGTCACCATCGCCTTGATGCGCTCGTGCTCGGTCGGCGTGCGGCCCGTGGTGGGGTCGGTGGTGACGTCGCCGACGGTGAAGATGCCAAATTGCATGACGCGCTCCTTCGACTCGACTGCCTCGAAACCTTCGGTAGTTGAATTGTCAACTGGTTTCGCTGCCGTCAACGCCCACCCTTCCACTTCTATTCCAACGCATGGATCGGGCGGTGGCCGGGCTGCCGGGACCCACCTACGATCGGCCGGAACCCCCGGTCGGACAGCGCAGCGGAAGGTCGGCACCGTGACCCAGAGCCGTCGCCCCGACGAGTCGATCTTCGTCGGCCGCGACGGCGAGCTGGCCCGGATGCGGGCGGCCGCAGAGGCGGCGCTGGCCGGCCGGCCCGCGGTGATCGGCGTCGACGGTCCGCCGGGCATCGGCAAATCGGCCCTGCTGCGGGAATTCGGCCGCCGATGCGGGGATTTCCGGACGGTCGCGATCGCCGCCTTCCCGGACGAGGCCGACCTGCCCAGCAGCCTGATCAGCCAGCTGGCGCTGGCCCTGCGGACCGCGGGCGGCGCCCCGAACTGGGCCCGGATCGCCGCCGAGGGCGACCCGGTCGCGGTCGGCCTGGCCCTGCTGGAGGCGCTGTCGGGGGCGGCCGCGGAATCGCCGGTCCTGCTGCTGGTCGACGACCTGCAGCAGGCCGACCGCGAGTCGACCGTCGTGCTGCGGTTCCTGGTTCGCCGGCTCGTCGCCGACCGGGTCTGCGTGGTGGCAAGCACCGACCGCTGGGCCGGTCCGGGCGAACGGTCGGCCCTGATCGGCGCGGCGGGGTCCGAGTCCGTCGCGCTGACCGGCCTGGACCTCGCCGACCTGAGCCGGTTGGTGCAGCGGTACCTCGGTCTCGACGGGGCCGCCCGGGACGACGTGGCGGCCCGGCTGGCGCAGTGGACCTCGGGCAACCCGACCATGGCCTGGGCGCTGCTCACCGACCAGCGGTGGGTCACCGGGCCGGACGCCACCGCCCCCACCGGGTGGGACGACGCCCTGCGCGCGATCGTCGGGCGGCTGCCCGCCGACTGCCGGGCCGCGGTGGACGCGCTGAGCGTCCTGAGCTCACCCGCCGACGTCCCGACCCTCCTGGCCGTCGCCGGGGTCGAGGACACGGCGGGGGACGTCATTGAGCCGTTGGCGGCCGCCCACCTGGTGCGGCGGACCGGGACCGACTCGGTGCAGTTCGTGAACCCGGCCCTCGGCGACGCGGCCGCCCGCACCCTGGATGCCCGCACCCGCCGGCGGCTGCACGCGGCCGCCGCCCGGGTCAGCACCGACACCGGGGGCCGGCTGGCCCACCTGGTGGCCGCCCGGGCCGGGGTCGATCCGGCCCTGGCCGGCGCCCTGCACGCCGAGGCCGGCGTCGAGGTCCGCGCCGGCAACCTGGTGCGCGCCGGCCAGTACACGCTCTGGGCGGCCGAAGCGGCGGCCGATGAGCGGGACCGGGCGGCGATGCTGGCCGAGACCGTCCGGCTGCTGGTCCAGGCGGGTCGCAGCCGGGCCGCCCTCGACATCGCCGGCCGGGTCGAGGCACTGCCGCCCACCTGGCAGCGGGACGAGGCGCTGGCCCTGCTGGCGTTCTCCCGCGGCGAGCCGGCCACCGCACGGCAACTGCTCGATCACGCCGAGCGGGCCTGTCCGGCCGACGCCCGCGCGCGGATCGCCATCGAGACGGCCGTCCTGGCGGTGGTGCTGTTCGACGGTGACGACGCGGTCCGCGCCTCCGCGCAGGCCCGGGCCCTGTCCGACCGGCCCGAGATCGACCGGCTGGCCGTGGCCACCGGCGCGTTCGGGCGGGCGATCGTCGAGGGCCCGACGGCCGCGCTGGCCGAACTGGACCACCTGCCGGCGCCGCCCGCGCTGTGCGCCGAGCACGACCTGACCGGCCTGACCTTCCGCGGGATGCTCCGCGGCGTCGTCGGCCGGTTCGACGACGCCATCGCCGACCTGACCGTCGCCGCCCGGCGCCGGGAGGCGACCCGGGTCGCGGTGTTCGGGGTGACCGCCCACATCCACCTGTCCTGGTGCCAGTCGGTCGTCGGCCTGTGGGAGGCCTCCGCGCAGACGCTGGCCGTGGCCACCGAACTGGCCGACGTCTACGGCCGCCCGTACGACCACGCCGCGCTGCGCTCGGCGTCCGCGGTCGGGCTGGCCCTGCACGGGGACACCGCGGCCGCCCGCCTGGAACTGGCCGAGTCGGTGCGCCGGTCGGCGCACGCGGACTTCCTCGGTCCGACCTTCCACCAGGTGCTGGCCCGGGCGACGATCGCCTGGTCGGACGGGGCCTTCGGGGAGGTGATCGCCCAGCTCACGCCGCTGCTGGAGCGCCCGACCGACCGCCCGCGGGTGGACCTGTTCGCGCTGTGGTGGTTGCCGGTGCTGGCGGATGCGCAGGTCGTGACCGGCCGTAGCGGGGAGGCGGCGGCCACCATCGACCGGCTGGCCGCGGTGGAGGGCGTCGCGGGTTCGATGCGGGACACCGCCGTCGCCTGGCTGCGGGGGCGGCTGGCCCGCCGGCTGGGCGACCCCGCCGCGGCGATGACGATCCTCACCGAGGCGGTCGACCACCCCGGCTTCGCGGTCCGGCAGAACCTGTACACCGGGCTGGTGCTGCGAGCCCTGGGCGATGCGCAGTACGAGACCGGCAACCGGGCGGCGGCCCGCGGCAGCTTCGAGTCGGCGATCCGGACCCTGGACCGGATGGGTCTGGTCCCGCTGGCCGACCGCACCCGCCGGCGCCTGGGGCAGCTGTTCGCCGAGCCCGAGCCGGCCGGACCGCGGACCGTCCTGGACGGGTTGACGAGCAAGGAACGCGAGGTGGCGGCCCTGGTCGGGCGGGGCTGGACGAACCCGGAGATCGCCAAGTCCCTGTTCGTCTCCAGCAAGACGGTCGAGTACCACCTGCGTAACGTGTTCATCAAACTCGACCTGACCGGCCGGCGGCAGCTGCGGAACCTGCTGCAGGGCTGACCCGTCACGGGGCGCCGATCCGCCGCGTCGCCGAGGGAACTCAGGCCGATTCCGGCACCCGGTGCCGGTCGAGGCGCTCGGCGGCCTCCTCGACCAGGCCGGCGGGCGGGTCGACGGGCTGCAGGTCGCCGAGTCGGGCGTAGGCGTCCAGCACGGCCCGCCGAACGTCCTCGACGGACACCCCGGGCACGGTGTCCTGCACCGAGCCGACCGTGCCCGGATTCCAGTCCAGGCCCAACGCCCGGTACACGTCCACGAGTACCGAGCGCACCGGCTCGGCGTCGGTCACCAGGATCACCGTGCCGAACAGCCAGCCGTTGCGGACGAGACGTTGAGCGGTGCCGACGAGCTTGTGCCCGTGGCCGTCGTTGATGCTGAACTCGCCCGGGCAGTACTCCCCCGGCACCGGACCGAGCCTGGCGTCGGCGCCCACCGCGCGCAGCGCGTCCACCAGCAGGTTGCCGAAATCGGTGAAGCGGGAACGGATCTCACCGCGCCCGTGCGGGTCGGCGGCCACGTGGTCCAGGCACAGGGCGCCGCGGTGGTAGCCGGCGGCCCGCCCGCCCGGCCCGCGGCGGGCGGGAGTGAAACCGGCCGCCCGGGCGACCCGCGCCGCGTCACCGATGCCGGGCGTGGCGCAGTCCCGGCCGCTGAACGCCAGCGTCGGGCCCGGTCGGTAGACCCGCAGCAGGTCGGGCCCGCCGGCACCGGCGACGCGGGCCAACAGCGCCGGGCCGAACGTGATGTCCAGCAGCGGCGGATCCCGGCTCAGGCCGGTCTCGTCCAGCAGCGCGATCCGCCGGCCGGCCCCGGGAACGGAGGTGTCGGGCACGGAAGCGATGCTGGCACACTCGGCCGGGTCAGCACCGTGCCACCCACCCGGAAGGACGACAGGCGATGGATCTGCAGGCGGAGATCGCCGACTGGCCGGTCGGGTCGGCGTCGGTCGCGGTGATCGGGCCGCAAGGGGTGATCGACGTCGTCGACGACGGCCAGGTGCAGCGGTGGGCATCGGTGACCAAGATCCTCACCTCGCTGACCATTCTCGACGCCTGCCTGGAGGGCGTGGTGGGCCTGGACGACGGCGTCGGCCCGCCCGATTCGACCCTGCGGCACCTGCTGTCGCACGCGTCCGGCCTGGCCCCGGACTCGGATCGGGTGATGGCCAAGCCGGGCACCCGCCGGATCTACTCCAACCACGGCATCGACCTTGCGGCCCGGCACCTGGAGTCGGCCGGGGACCGAAGCTTCCAGGAGCATCTCGAGGAACGGGTGCTCGACCTGCTGGAGCTGGGCGACACGTCGCTGGTCGGGCCGCCGGCGCACGGCGCCCGGGGGTCGATCGAGGATCTCGCCACGCTGGCCGCGGAGCTGTTGCGGCCGCGGCTGCTGATGCCGGAGGTCGTGCGGCTGGCATCGACGGTCGCGTTCCCGGGGCTGTCCGGCGTGGTGCCCGGGTTCGGCAAGCAGACGCACAACGACTGGGGTCTGGGTTGCGAGATCCGCGACCACAAGAGCCCGCACTGGACCGCCGCCGGGAATTCGCCGGACACGTTCGGGCACTTCGGCCAGTCCGGCTCGTTCCTGTGGGTCGACCGGGCGGCCGGCCTGGCCTGCGTGTCGTTGTGCGACACGGACTTCGGGCCGTGGGCGGCGCAGGTCTGGCCTCGGCTGTCGGGCCGGGTGCTGGACGCCTACGCCTGACCCGCCGAGCGACCCCGGCCGGTCAGCTCCAGGGCAGCGGCCGGTCGCCGATCCCGACCAGGCTGGCCACCAGCAGCCCGTCCCCGACGACCCGGAGCGAGCAGGTCATCGACTGGCCGCCCGCGCTGACGTCCGGCGGCACGGTGTTCGGGTCGAACGGGCCGGCCCGCACGGCCAGCGTCCCGCCGGCGGTGGGGTCGCTCATCCCGGTGCGCTGCCGGACGAGCGTCGTGCAGGTGTCGGTCAGATCCGCCAGGCCGTCGGCGCCCACCACGGCCGACCCGAACACCTCGGCGGTGTGCGGGTCGTGGCAGGCGACGTGCGAGCGCTCACCCAGCCGCAGGTCCTGGCACTGCCCGAACAGGTCGGCCGCCCGGCCGTAGCCGTCCCGGACCGATCCCCGGTAGCCGTGGCTGCCGGTCGTCACCGCGCACGCCCACCATCGTTGACCGCCGGCGTACTGAACGCGGTCCGGACCGACCAGCACGACCGTGTCCACCATCACCGGATCCCAAGGGCCGGCGGTCCAGCCGAGGTAGTCGCGGACCGGCTGGCGGCAGGCCTGCGGATCGAGCGCGTCGGACCCGTCCGGCCGGGCCATCGTGGGGGCGACCGACACGATCTCGCCGAAGGCCTGGTCGTCGTCATCGGCACGCGGACAGGTGCCGGTCGGGGCGGCGGCGATGGCGATTCCGAACGAGGTGAGCGCCGACCCGGCGGCCTCGGGCGGCTCGAGCAGGCAGTCGCCGACCGCGGGCATTCCCGGGATCGGGACGGGCGCGGCAACCCCGGCGACCTGCGCACCGAGGCCGAGCGCGGGCGGGCCGACGACCGCGGCGATGATGACGACGGCGAGCACGACCACTCCCCAGGCCCGCCGCGACATACCGCACGATAGTTCCGAACGGCCCCGGACCGCCGGACCCGTCCAAACCACCTCGACGGCAGAGGACAGCCATCAGCAGACCCGTCTCGCCCGCCCCGCCGACCGCCGACCCGGACCGGCCGGACGCCACGTCCGGCGCCGCCATCGTCACCCTGTGCACCTACACCTGGTTCCTGTACGGCATCGGGCCGTCGATCCCGCTGTTCCGGGACGAGCTGGGCGTCTCCAGCTCGGTGGCCGGCCTGCATTCGCTGATGCTGGCCGGCGGGGTCGTGCTGTCCGGCTTTCTCGGCGTCGCGCTGGTCCGGCGGTGGGCCCGGTTCGGCCTGGCCCGCCGCGCCGTCGTGGTGGTCGCGGCCGGCATCGCCCTGTTCTGCGCCGGATCCCTGGCGTCGGGGATCGAGCTGGCGATCACCCTGCCGACGATGCTCGTCATCGGCCTGGCCGGCGGTCTGGCGCTGAACGTGTCCACGACGGTCCTGCAGGAGCACCACGGCCGGTTCGGGCCGGCCGTGCTGACACTGGCGAACGCGGCGGCGGCCGGGGTCGGCCTGGTCACCCCGCTGGCGGTGGGCGCGGCGACGGCGCTGGGGCTGACCTGGCGGGCGGCGCTGATCCTGGTCGTGCCGATCGCTGCGGTGGCGTTCGTGCTGCTCGGCCGGCAGCGGGCGGTACCCGCGTACGCGGCCCGGCCGGCCGGTGACGGCCGCTTCTCGGTGCGCGGCTTCCCGGGCGCCTACTGGCCGGCGATGCTGGCCGTGGTCTGCGCGGTGGCGATCGAGTTCAGCCTGATCACCTGGACCCCGGACCTGCTGGTGCAGCGCACCGGGATGTCGGCGGGCACGGCGTCCGGGATGGTGGCCGCCGTGGTTGGCGGGATGGCGGTGGGCCGGCTGGTCCTGGCGCCCCTGGCCCGCCGGTTCCCCCCGCTGGCGTTGTTCCTGGTGGGGGTGGCGGTCACCGCGGCCGGGTGGGCGCTCGCCTGGCTGTCCGGCTCGGCCGGGCTGTCGGTGACCGGGCTGCTGATCCTGGGCATCGGGCTGGGCGGGCAGTACCCGCTGGGCGCGGCGATGACCATCGAGGCGTCAGGGGGGCATCCGGACCGGGCGGTCGCGGTGCTCGCGGTCGGGGTCGGGCTGGCCTCCGGGCTGGGCCCGTTCGCCCTGGCCACCCTGTCGGACGCGGTCGGGGTGCAGACCGCGTTCCTGGTGGTGCCGCTGCTCGCCGTCGGCGCGGCCGCCGGGGTGCTGGTGGGGCACCGGCGTGGTCGCGCCAGCCGGCGTGGTCGCGCCAGCCGGCGGTGATCGCCGGCGAGCCGGCTGGGCCTCTTCCGAAGGTCGAGGGCGCACGAAGTGCCCCTCCGCACCACCGGGGAAGGGCCGAAACCGCCCCCTCGACCCGGGCGGCGGCGTCCACCGACTCTCGGTGGCGCGCCGACCATGCCCCACCGCAGCGCACTCTGCGCCGCCCGAGTGCACTCTGCGCCGCCGATCCGCTGCGCACAGTGCGCCGGAGGAGCGCACAGTGCGCCGGCAGCGCGCATGGTGCGCCCGCCGCGCGCACAGTGGGGCGTGGCGCGCCGACCATGCCCCACCGCAGCGCACTCTGCGCCGCCCGAGCGCACTCTGCGCCGCGGATCCGCTGCGCACAGTGCGCTAGCAGCGCGCACAGTGCGCCGGCAGCGCGCACAGTGCGCCCGCAGCGCGCACGGTGGGGCCGGGGCGCGAACGCAGGGCGTCGACGAGGGCCGACGGGCATTGTCGGTGTCCCGCGCCATGATGAGGCCGTGCTGTTCGTCGAACTCGCCACCACCTCCGCCGCCGTCGGCGCCACCCGGTCCCGGCTGGCCAAGCGGGCCCTGCTGGCCACCGCGATCCGCGCCGCCGATCCGGACGAGATCGCGCTGGTCGTCACCTACCTGTCCGGGTCGCTGCGGCAACGGCGGACCGGGGTCGGCTGGGCGTCGCTGTCGTCGCTTCCGGAACCGGCCGCGGAGCCGACCCTGACGGTGGCCGACGTGGACGCGGCCTTCGAGCGGATCGCGGCGATCGGCGGGGCGGGGTCGGCGGCGGCCCGGTCGACCGCGGTGGCGGCGCTGTTCGCCCGGGCGACCGCCGACGAGCAGCGGCTGCTGCGCGGCCTGGTGTTCGACGAGATCCGTCAGGGGGCGCTCGATTCGCTGGTCCAGGACGGGCTGGCCGAGGCGTTCGGGGTGCCCGCGACGGCCGTCCAGCGGGCGTCGATGCTGCTCGGCTCCACTGCCGCCGCGGCCGTCCTGCTGCAGCGCGACGGGCTGGATGCGGTGACCGCGGTCGGCCTGCGGGTGGGGGTGCCGGTGCGGCCGATGCTGGCCGCGTCGGCGCCCGACCCGGCCGCGGCGGTGGAGAAGTCGGGGTTGCCGGCCCTGGTGGACACCAAGCTGGACGGCATCCGGGTCCAGGTGCACCGCGACGGCGACGAGATCCGCTTGTACACACGGACTCTGGACGACATCACGGACCGGCTGCCGGACGTGGTGCGGGCGGTCGCCGGGCTACCGGCCCGGCGGCTGGTGCTGGACGGCGAGGTGCTGGCGCTCGGGCCGGGCGGCCGGCCGGTGCCGTTCCAGCAGATCGCGTCCCGGACCATGACCAAGTCGGCCGACACCGGTCCGCCGCTGCCACTGACCCTGTTCTGCTTCGACCTGCTCCACGTCGACGGCCGCGACCTGCTGGACGAGCCGCTGGCCGAACGGGCCGCGGTGATGGCCGACGTGCTGCCGGACGCGCTGATCGTGCCGCGGACCGTCGCCGACGACCTCGCCGCGGTCGAGGCGGCGTTCGTCGGCGCCGTGCGCGACGGCTTCGAGGGCGCGGTGGTCAAGAAGCTGCACGCGACGTACGCGGCCGGTCGCCGCGACTCGGGCTGGATCAAGCTCAAGCCGCGGCACACCTTCGACCTGGCGGTGATCGCCGCCGAGTGGGGGTACGGGCGCCGGCAGGGGTGGTTGTCCAACCTGCACCTGGCCGCCCGGGATCCGCGCACCGGCGCCCTGGTGATGCTCGGCAAGACGTTCAAGGGCCTGACCGACGCCATGCTCACCTGGCAGACCGAGCAGTTCCTGGCCCGGGAGGCGCGGCGGACGAAGACGACGGTGTTCGTCGACCCGCCGCTGGTCGCCGAGATCGCGTTCGACGGGGTGCAGGCGTCCACCCGGTATCCGGGCGGGGTCGCCCTGCGGTTCGCCCGGGTGCTGCGGTACCGGGACGACAAGACCGTCGACGAGGTGGACACCATCGACGCGGTCGTCGCGGTGGGTGCGCCGGCGGCGGAGGAGAACACCGGTCTGACGATCGACGTGGAGCACGCGGATGAATGACCGCATCACGGTCACGTCCGCCCAGGTTCTCGCCGCCCACATGGAAATAAGGCTCGCCGAAGAACTCGGCCACACCGTCTCCCCGCTGATCCGCCGCTGGTCCGACGCATCGCCGAAGCGACGCCCCGACCCACGGTCGTCGCGGGGCGTCCGAGTCGGCCCTACCCGAGTCCGCCGCTCGCTGATGACCGCCCGCTGACCCGCCGCCGCGCCTACGCGACCACCGCGTGCGCCTCGGCGACGATCTCGGCGATGTCGTCCCAGCCGTCCGGCCCGAGGTCGACGTCCAGGTACACCCCGATCCAGCCACGCCCGCCGACGTACGGCGGCCGGAAGAACCGGCCGGGATCGGCGGCGATCCAGCGTTCCTGGGCGCCCTCCGGGGCGGCCGCCCAGAACGCCACCCGATCGTCGTGGTGACGGTCGGCCATCGTCACGAACTGCCGCTTGACGAACCACGACGGCTCGCCGTGGCTGACCCGTTCGCTGACCCCGGGCAGCGCCAGGCACAACGCTCGCAGCCGGCGCACCGGTTTCTGCGCGGCCGGGGTGGGCCGATCCGGGACGTCGGGCATACCGGGGAGGCTACCGGCGTTCGCTACCGACAGAACGGTCGTCGGTCCGCGACGCCACTGCTTGTGGCATCGTCGGATCGTTCCCCGCTGACGACACCGCTGGAAAGGTTGCCCATGACCCAAGCCGGGCCCCAGGCCGCGCCGTCGGGCGCCCCGTCGGAGCGGACCGCCCGCGTCGCGATCCTGACCGTCGACGACGACCCCAGCGTGTCCCGCGCGGTGGCCCGTGACCTGCGCCGGCGGTACGGCCGGGACTACCGGATCGTCCGCGCCGAGTCCGGCCAGCAGGCCCTGGACACGCTGACCGAGATGAAGCTGCGCGGCGACCAGGTGGCCGTCCTGCTGGCCGACCACCGGATGCCGCAGATGGACGGCATCCAGTTCCTGGAACGGGCCATGGACATCTACCCCAAGGCCCGCCGGGTGCTGCTCACCGCCTACGCCGACACCCAGGCCGCGATCACCGCCATCAACGTCGTCGACCTGGACTACTACCTGCTCAAGCCGTGGGATCCGCCGGAGGAGAAGTTCTACCCGGTCATCGACAACGAGCTGGACCAGTGGAAGCGCAGCGACCACGCGCCCCGCCCGCAGACCAAGGTGATCACCACCCGCTGGTCGGCCCGGTGCAGCGAGGTCAAGGACTTCCTGGCCCGCAACCAGGTGCCGTTCCGGGCCTACCTGGCCGACGACGCCGAGGGCGAGCGGCTGCTGGCCGCCGCCGGGGTGTCCAGCACCCAGCTGCCGGTGCTGATCACCGCCGACGGCCAGGTGCTGGTCGAACCCAGCGACTCGGAGATCGCCGGGCAGGTCGGCATGACGACCGCCCCGGCCGAGGACTTCTACGACCTGATCGTGATCGGTGCCGGCCCGGCCGGTCTCGGCGCCGCCGTCTACGGCGCCTCCGAGGGGCTGCGCACCGTGCTGGTCGAACGGCTGGCCACCGGCGGTCAGGCCGGCCAGAGTTCGCGGATCGAGAACTATCTGGGCTTCCCGGACGGGGTGTCCGGCGCGCAGCTGACCGAGCGGGCCCGCCGGCAGGCGCTCAAGTTCGGCGCCGAGATGATCACCACCCGGGACGCCTGCGCGGTCGAGGTGAACGGCTCGGCCCGGACCGTGCGGTTCGCCGACGGCGGCAGCGTCGACGCGCACACGGTGATCCTGGCGACCGGCGTCTCCTGGCGGAAGCTGGACGCCCCCGGCCTGGCCGACTTCACCGGGCGCGGCGTCTTCTACGGCTCCGCGCTGTCCGAGGCGCCCGGCTGCAAGGGCCAGGACGTCTACATCGTCGGCGGCGCCAACTCGGCCGGTCAGGCGGCGGTCTACTTCGCCAAGTACGCCCGCTCGGTGACCATGCTGGTGCGCGGGGTCTCGCTCACCGCGTCGATGTCCTACTACCTGATCAAGCAGATCGAGGACATCGAGAACATCACCGTGCGCACCCGCACCGAGGTGGTTGCCGGGGCCGGCAGCGACCACCTGGAGAGCCTGACCCTGCGCAACAACGAGACCGGCGAGACCGAGGACGTCAAGACCGGGTCGCTGTTCGTGTTCATCGGCGCCGCGCCCCGCACCGACTGGCTGGACGGGGTGGCGGTCCGCGACTCGCGCGGGTTCGTGCTGGCCGGGCCCGATCTGCTGCTCGACGGCGACCGGCCGACCGGCTGGGAGCCCGACCGCGACCCCTACCTGCTCGAGTCGAGCGTGCCCGGCGTGTTCGTGGCCGGCGACGTGCGGGCGAACTCGGTCAAGCGGGTCGCCTCCGCCGTCGGCGAGGGCGCGCTGGCCGTCACCCTGGTCCATCGCTATCTGGAGACGCGCTGATGACCGATCACCTCACCCCGTCCGACGCGCCGCTGCGCTGCAGCCCGGCCGAGCTGCGCACCCTGTTCCTGTTCGAGAAGCTGACCGACGAGCAGCTCGACTGGCTGTGCGCCAACGGCTGGATCAAGGTGTTCGATCCCGGCCCGGTGTTCACCGAAGGCGAGCGGGCGACCTGCTTCTACGTGCTGATCGAGGGCACCGTCGTGCTGTCCCGGCGGGTCGGACCGGACGACGTGGAGACCACCCGCACGTCCCAGCCCGGCGTGTACGCCGGCGCCTGGCGCTCCTACCTGGGCGAACAGGCGCCCGAGAGCTACAACAACAGCATGCGGGTGACCGAGCCGTCCCGCTTCTTCGTGCTCGATGCGCCGCTGTTCGCGCAGGCCATGCGGGAGTGGTTCCCGATGGCCGTGCACCTGCTGGAGGGCCTGTTCTACGGCATCCAGAGCAGCAACGAGGCGGTCAGCCAGCGGGAACGGCTGCTCGCCCTGGGCTCGCTGTCGGCCGGGCTGACCCACGAGCTGAACAACCCGGCGTCGGCGGCGGTCCGGGCGACCGCGGCGCTGCGCGAGCGGGTCGCCGGCATGCGGCACAAGCTGGCCATCATCGCGTCGGGAAAGAAGCACCCGATCGCCTTCGAGCCGCTGATCGCGCTGCAGGAGGAGGCGGCGGCCCTGGTCGCCAAGGCGCCGACGCTCACCCCGATAGAGGCCGGCGACGCCGAGGACGCGATCGGCGAGTGGCTGGAGGACCGTGCCATTCCCTACGCCTGGGACATCGCGCCGACGTACGTGCAGGCCGGCATCGACGTGGCCTGGTTGGAGCGGGTCGCCGACACCGTCCCCGACGGCACCCTGGACGGCGCGCTCAAGTGGCTCTACTACACGGTGGAGACCGAGCTGCTGATGAACGAGATCAGCGACGCCAGCACCCGCATCTCCAGCCTGGTCGGCGCGGCCAAGCAGTACTCGCAACTGGACCGGGCACCGTTCCAGACCGTCGACGTGCACGAACTGCTGGACAGCACGCTGACCATGCTGGGCGCCAAGTTCAGCGGGATCACCGTCGTCAAGGAATACGACCGCGGCGTGCCGAAGATCCCCGGGTACCCCGCCGAGCTGAATCAGGTGTGGACGAACCTGATCGACAACGCGCTGGACGCGATGGACGGGCACGGCACCCTGACCGTGCGGACGTCGTCGGACGGCGAGTGCCTGACGGTGGAGATCGCGGACACCGGGCCGGGCATCCCCCCGGAGATCCAGGGCCGGATCTTCGAGCAGTTCTTCACCACCAAGCCGGTCGGCCAGGGCACCGGGCTGGGCCTGGACATCTCCTGGCGGATCGTCGTCAACAAGCACCACGGCGACCTGACCGTGCTGTCCGTGCCCGGAGACACCCGGTTCCGGGTGCGGCTGCCGCTGGCCGGGCCGGACGAGCTGGCGACGATCGCCGCCGGGTCGTCCGAAGAGATCACCGTGACCGACACCTCGGCCGCTTCGTGAGCGAAGTGGTGGTCGCCGGTGCCGGCATCGTCGGCCTGGCCACGGCCTACGAGCTGTCCCGCCGCGGGCACGGAGTCACCGTGCTGGACAAGGAGTCCCGGGTCGCCGCGCATCAGACCGGGCACAACTCCGGCGTCATCCACTCCGGGTTGTACTACGCGCCGGGCAGTCTCAAGGCCACCCTCGGGGTGGCCGGGGCGTCGTCGATGCGGGACTTCGCGGCCGAGCACGGGGTGGCCGTCGACATCTGCGGCAAGCTCGTCGTCGCCACCACCCAGGCGCAGGTACCGGCGCTGCTGCGGCTGCTGGACCGGGGGCGGAGCAACGGCGTTCCGGTGCGGCTGATCTCGCCGGAGGAGGCCCGCGAGTTCGAGCCGCACGTGTCCTGCGTGGCGGCGCTGCGGGTGGAGACCACCGGCATCGTCGACTTCGTCGGGGTGTGCGACGTGCTGTCCCGGCTGATCGTCGAGAACGGCGGGCAGGTGCGGCTGGGCACCGAGATCGTCGCGATCGACGGCCGTTTCGACGGCGTCACCGTGTCGACGTCGCATGGCGACATCGCCGCCCAGCGGTTCGTCAACTGCGCCGGGCTGCACTCGGACCGGCTGGCCCGGATGGCCGGGCTGCGGCCGGCCGTGCGGATCGTGCCGTTCCGCGGCGAGTACTTCGAACTCGCCCCCGATCAGGAGCACCTGGTCCGCGGGCTGATCTACCCGGTGCCCGACCCGACCCTGCCGTTCCTGGGGGTGCACCTGACCCGGATGATCGGCGGCGGCGTGCACGCCGGGCCGAACGCCGTGCTCGCGCTGGCCCGGGAGGGCTACACCTGGGGCGCGGTGGACCGGCACGACGTGGCCGACAGCCTGGCCTGGCCGGGACTGTGGAAGCTGGGCAAGCGGTACTGGCGCACCGGGATCGGCGAGGTGGCCCGGTCTGTGTCGGAGAAGCGGTTCCTGGCGTCGCTGCGCGAGTTGGTGCCTGACCTGCCGGACGGCTGCCTGCGCCCCTCGCACGCGGGAGTGCGGGCGCAGGCGCTGCACCAGGACGGCCGGCTGGTCGACGACTTCTACTATGAGCGCGGCATCCGGCAGGTGCACGTGCTCAACGCCCCCTCCCCCGCCGCGACAGCGTCGCTGGAGATCGGTCGGCGCATCGCCGACGAGGTCGAAGGAAGTTGATCATGGGGCGCTGCACGCCACACATCGGCGTGTGGCGGATTCGGTCGGTGTGTCGGGAGCAGAGCGCCATGATCAACACGAGGAGAGGGGCCCACCCAGCATGAGCGAGATCGAGGGCATCGACCCGTCGGCGACGCCGAGCGGCAACGGCTGCGCGGAATGTCTGGCCGGCAATGGTTGGTGGTTCCACCTGCGCCGGTGCGCGCAATGCGGGCACATCGGCTGCTGCGACAGCTCCCCGGCCCAGCACGCCAGCGCGCATTCGCGGGAATCCGGGCACCCACTGATCCAGAGCTTCGAACCGGGCGAGGACTGGTTCTGGAGCTACCCCGACCAGCAGTTCTACAACGGTCCGGCGCTGGCAGCCCCGCACCACCATCCGCCGAACCAGCCGGTGCCCGGACCGGCCGAGAACGTGCCGGCGAACTGGCGCGGCCTGCTGCATTAGGGCGGTTGCCGGTCCGCACCGGTGGGGCATAGCCTGCGGGTCCTGCCCGCCGGTCAGCCGAACGACCGGCCGGGCACCGATGGGGAAGGAGCCCGGCATGGGCCTCGATGATCTGGTGAACCAGGCCAAGGACCTGCTCGGACAGGGCGAGCAGAAGGCCCAGGCCGCGGCCGGCGAGGCCGCCGCGGGCGACAGCCAGGCCGCCGCCGCGGACGCCGGCGCCGCCGCCGGGCTGATCGACAAGGCCAAGGAGCTGCTCACCGACGAGCGGATCGACCAGGTGGCCGGGGCGATCAAGGACAGGACCCCGGACAACATCGACACCGTCGTCGACCAGGTCGCCGAGAAGGCCAAGCAGTTCAACGACTGACGGCGCCCCGCAGCCGGCTCAGCGGGCGAACGTCCACTGCCGGTCGGTCAGCATCCGGGCCAGGGTGAGGCCGATCGGCAGGGCGACGATCACCAACGAGGCCTGCGCGAGGATGCCGACCGCGGCCGTGGTGTCACCCTGCGAGACGGCGTACACGGCGCGGTAGAGCAGCACGCCGGGGACCATGACCAGCACCGCGGGCACCGACAGGGTGATCCGCGGCACCCGCAGCAGCGGGCCGGCGAACGCGGACAGCAGGCCGACGAGCAGCGCCGCGATCGCCGCGGCCGCCTGCGGGGGCACGTCGAGCCGGAGCAGTTCCAGCCGCGGCACGTTCGCCGCCATGCCGATCAGCCCCGCCCCGACGGCCATCCGCACCGTCCCGTTGAACATCAACGCGAAGCCGGCGACGCCGACGAAGCTGGCCACCGCCTGCAGCGGGATCAGCCAGCCCAGGCCCAGATCGGGGGTCGGCAACTCGGACGGGGTCAGCCCGAAGACGATGGCCACCGCCCACACGGCCAGGCCCGCGGACACGGCGATGAGCACCGCGTAGGTCAGCCGGGCGACCCCGGCCGACAGGTCCAGCCGGGCCAGGTCCAGACCGGCGGTGACCAACGGGAACCCGGGGATCAGGAACAGCACGGCGGCGACGTACCCGGCCTGGTGCGCCAGCACCGGCTCGTCGACCAGCCGCAGCGCCTCGACGAAGCCCAGGTAGACCAGGCAGGCCGCGGCCCCGGCCAGCATCGTCACGCCGAACTGGTTGAAACCCCGGCCCAGCAGCACCCGGCGCACGATCTGGCCGACCCAGCCGCCGAGCAGGGCCCCCGCGACCTCGAACGGCCCGCCGCCGATGAGGAACGCGAACGCCGAACAGGCCAGCCCGGCCCACAGGCCGCCGACGAGCAGGCCGGACCGGGGTCCCTCCCGTTCGATGACGTCCAGCTCCGCCGTCAGCCGGTCGGCCAGGTCGTG
>JBDHZW010000028.1:0-30278 GCA_039812105.1 Nakamurella sp. | reverse complement strand
CGGTAGAGCCGCCAGGGCGATGCCCCGGTCACGTCCGGCTCGGTCAGGCCGCCGCCGCGCCCGGCGGGGCGCGGGTAGGCGGTCAGCGCCACGCCGATCTCGTCGGCGGCCAGCTCGCGCGCCGTGCCCGCCGCGTACAGGGCCCGGCCGTGGTAGGGCTCGACCGTCGAGTCGAACACCACGAGGCTCACCGGCGGGTGCGCGGCGAGGTTGCGTGAGTGGCGGCTGTCCGGGGTCGAGGTCCAGTAGAAGGTGTCCAGGCCCGCGGCGGCGAAGTAGACCGGCGAGGTCCACGGCCGGCCATCTGGCCCCACCGTGCCGAGGGTGAGATAGGCGGTGCGGTCGAGCAGCGACCGGGCGTGCTCGCGCAGGTCGGGGACGACGGGCTGAGCCACGATGCGCCATCATGCGGCTTCGAGCTCGACTGCGTCGATCAGCGCGTCACCGACGGCCGTCCTGGCATACAGCACCCGGGCGCCCACCCGGGTGCGGGAGATCAGACCGCCCCGGTGCAGCAGGCCCAGATGGTAGGACACGGTCGCCTCCGACCAGCCGGAACGGGCGGCCAGGGCGCGGGTCGTGTACGCCTGGTGCAACTGGTCGAGCAGCGCGGCCCGGGTGGTGCCGATCAGCCCGGCCAGCGCCTCGCCGGCGTCGAGCCCGGTGAGCGTCTCCCACAGCCGACCCACGCCACGCGCCGGATACAGCACGGTGCGGGACGCCTGCGTCGGGCCCGGGTGCATCGACCAGACCGGGGTGGTCGTCGGGATCAGCACCACCCCGGTCGACGGCGCCGGGCCGCCGCCGACGGTCAGCCGGTTCAGCTCCGGCGCGCCGCGCAGGTCGGCGGCGATCTCGCCCAGCGCATGGTGGCTGCCCCGGGTCACCATCGAGTCGGCGCGGAACGCGACGTCGGCTTCGAGGACCGCGCGCACCCGCTGCCAGTCGGGTTCGACGGCGGACCGGAAGAATGCGTCGAGGGCGTCGCCGGCCCGGCGGGCCACCGCATCCGGACCGGCGGCGGCGAGTTCGCGCCGAGCCCGGTGCAATGCCCGGTCGGGCGAGGCGGCCCGGCACGCCGAATCGTCGAAGGCCGCGGCGATCTCGTCCCGATCGGCGGTCCGCACGCGCTCGACGGCCTCGTCGATGCCCTCCCGGTGCGAACGGGGCGGCAGCAGGAAATGCGGAACCGGCTCGTCGTCCCGAGCGGGGATGAGGATGTGCAGATCTCGCCAGGCATCGGCGCCCAGCGAGCCCCAGGCGTGGCGGTACCACCGGCGCACGTGCGACGACGAGCCGCGCCCCCGGGACCGGACGGTGCCGATGACCTCGGCCACCGGGGTGAGCGCGAACCGGGACAGACCGACCGACGCCGAACCGAGCCGGATCGGCGTCATGGCGTGGCAGATCATCGTGGTGAGCCCCCGATTCCGGGCCTGATCGCGGCCGTCCGGACATCCGGACCGCTCCTTCGCGTGCCCAGTACACGATCGAGGGTAGGCCGAGAACGGACTACCGCTCAGATCCAAACCCGGCCAGTTCGACCGGTCCAAGTTCGGCCCTCGGAGCCCGGCCGTCGGCCGCGGGACGGACGTATCGTCGGTTCGTGGAGCTGTTCCTCGACCCGACGGACGGACGCGCTCGTAGCCTCCAGCTGTACGAGCAGATCCGGGATGCCATCGTCGAGGAGCGGCTGGCCGCCGGGGACCGCCTGACGCCGACCCGGGCGGCCGCGCAGGATCTGGGGGTCTCCCGGTCCACGGTCAGCGAGGCGTACCGCCGGCTGGTCGCCGAGGGGTACGTTCAGGGTCGCGCCGGCGGCGGCACGGTGGTCGGCCGGATGCCGCCGGCCGTCCGACATCGCCGGCGGCCCACCGCTCTTCGACCCACCGCCCGGGCGCAGGCGCGGCAACCGTACGGGCACCGGCCGGAGCGGCCGCCGGCGTTCGACCTGCGGCCGGGCAGCGTGGATCCCACCCTGTTCCCCACCGTCGCCTGGCGCCGGTGCGTGGTTCGCGCGCTGGACCGGGCACCCGGTCAGTACCCGCATCCGGCCGGTTCGCCGGAGCTGCGGTCGGTCCTGGCCGCCTGGGTCAACCGGTCCCGGGGAGTCACGGCCACCGCCGACGACGTGGTGGTCACCTCCGGCACCGGGCACGGCGTCGACCTCGTCACCCGGGTCCTGACCGACCCGGGCTCGGTCGTCGCGGTGGAGGAGCCCGGCTACCCGCCCGTCGTCGAGCTGCTGCGCAGCCACTCGCTGCGGGTGCGCGGCGTCCCGGTGGACGAGGACGGCCTCGTGGTGGACGCGATCCCGCGCCGCACCCGCCTGGTCTACGTCACGCCGTCGCACCAGTACCCGCTGGGCGTGGTGATGTCCCGGGCCCGCCGGCTGGAGCTGCTGCGCTGGGCCGCCGACACCGACGCGGCGATCGTCGAGGACGACTACGACAGCGAGCTGCGGTACACCGCACGCCCGCTGGAGCCGCTGCACCGGCTGGACCGCGACGGCCGGGTGATCTACCTGGGCACCTTCAGCAAGACCCTGTCGCCGGCCCTGCGCCTGGGCTTCCTGGTCGCGCCGGGCTCCCTGGTTCCCGCCATCACCGTCGTCCGGCAGGTGACCGACTGGGCACCGCCCGGACCGACCCAGGATGCGCTGGCCTCGATGATCACCGACGGCCATCTGGACCGGCTGCTGCGACGCTCCCGCACGGTGTACGGCGAGCGGTACCGGCGCTTCTGGGCGGCGCTCGGGTCGGCCCTGCCGGACGAATACCGGCGGCTGCCGTCGCACGCCGGCCTGCACGTGGCGGTGGTGAATCCGGACCTGCCCGACGACGGTCGGCTGCGGGCGGCGGCGGACCGGCGGGGCATCGCCCTCGGCCTGCTCCGGCGTCATTACGGCTTCGGCCGGCCGGTGGGTGGACTGCTCCTGGGCTTCGGCGCGATCCCCACCGCATCGGTCCCGGCCGCGGCGGCGTCGGTCGCCGACCTGCTGCGGTCGGTGGACCGCGGCCCCCCGTCATGACGAGGACCCGTCCCAACCGGCGACGGATGGCCGACCCGGCGGTGCCCGAGTAGGGTCCGCGACAGCCGCCACGCGGATCGGGTGTCGGAGGTCGCCGTGGACGTTCGATGGGTGAGCCGGGCGGGCACCGCGGCGGTGCCGCCGGACCGGATCAACGAGTACGCCGCCCGCGACGACGGCTTCGTCTGGGCCCACCTGCGGCACGACGACGAATTCGGCATGAGCGTGCTGATCATGACGGTGGCGCCGCGGCCCGACGACCTGCGGGAGGTGGCCAGCCGCACCCCAGTGCCCCGGCTGCGCATCCACGCCGATCACCACTTCAGCGCGATCAACGGCCTGGTCCGGGGCACGGACGGGTTGCTGCACCTGCAGCCGTTGAAGGTCTTCCTCACCCCGCGCGTGCTGTGGACCGTCTTCGGTCCGGCCACCGCCGCGCTCGACGACGACGCGGTCGAGCGTGACCTGAACGTGGTCCGGCGCGAGCTGGCCGACGGCGAGATCGCCCCGACGACGACCTTCGAGCTGATCGCCGCGATCCGGGCGGTCATGGTGCGCAGCCAGGAGGACCTGATCGCGGTCAGCGCCCGGCGGGTCGCCGACCTGGAGGGACGGGCGTCCACCGGCGACCCGGTCACCGCCGAGGGCGTGCTGGAGGAGCTGTCCGAGCTCGGCCACGACCTGCAGACCATCCGGATCAACGCCGCGCAGACCTACGAGCTGTACGACAACCTGATCGACACGCTGGCGGTCGACCAGGACCTGCTGCAGCTGGATCCCCGCCGGCTGGCGCTGCTGCGCCAGCAGTACGGGCACCTGAAGAACTCCGCCGAGATGGAACGCGACTACCTGCGAGAAGTGCTGGAGATGCTGCAGACCCGCCTGTCCAACGAGCTGAACCGGTTCGTCCGCCGGATCACCGCGTACGGCACGATCGCCATCTCGTGGACGGTGGTGGCCGGGGTCTACGGCATGAACTTCACCAACATGCCCGAGTTGACCTGGACCTTCGGCTACCCGGCCGCCATCGGGTTGATGATCGCGCTCAGCCTGATCCTGTGGGTGCTGTTCCGCCGGCACCACTGGCTGTGAGCCCGGCGACGGCGCTCCGTCAGGTCCCGATGGCCGCCCGCACCGGCGCCGGCAGCAGCTCGGTCGGCCAGTTCTGGTAGGTCACCGGGCGCAGCCACCGGCGCATGGCGTCGGCGCCGATCGAGGAGAACCCGGGGGCCGTGGTGGCCGGGTACGGTCCGCCGTGCTGCATCGCCCGGGTCACCGACACCCCGGTGGGCCAGCCGTTCCAGATCACCCGGCCGGCTCGTTCGGTGAGCGCGGGCACCAGGCCGGCGGCCACCTCGTCGTCGGGTTCGCCGTGCACCGTCGCCGTCAGGTTCGCCCCCAGCCGGGCCGCGAATTCGGCCAGCCGGGCGGGGTCGTCGTATTCGACGACGACCGCGGCCGGGCCGAAGCACTCCTCGAGGTCGGAATCGGCCGCCGGCATCCGATCGCCGGGCAGCACCACCAGGGTCGGCGAGGTCGAGGTGCCGCCGGCGACCACCCGCGCGCCGGGAAGGCCGGCGAGCCGACCGATGCCGTCCCGGTAGGCGTCGGCGATCCGATCGGTCAACAGGGCCGCCGGGCCCGGGTCGCCGATCGCCTCCGCGGCGGCGGTGGCGACCGCCGAACCGGCCGGCGCGAACAGCACCCCCGGCTTGGTGCACAGCTGACCGCCCCGTCCGGTGACGCTGCCGGCGAACGCCGCACCGATTTCCGGGCCGCGGGCCGCGGCCGCCGCCGGGGTGACGAAAACCGGGTTGAGCGAACCGAGTTCGCCGTAGAACGGAATCGGGTCCGGGCGGCGGTTGGCGATGTCGAACAGCGCCCGGCCGCCGGCCACGCTGCCGGTGAATCCACACGCCTTGACCCGCGGATCGGTGAGGGCGGCGGTGCCGGCCTCGACGCCGACCAGATGACCGAACGTGCCGGCCGGGGCGCCGGCCGCGTCCAGCGCGTCGCCCACCAGTTCCGCGGTGCGGACCGACAGGCGGGGGTGGCCGGGATTGGCCTTGACGATGACCGGACACCCGGCGGCCAGCGCCGATGCGGTGTCGTTGCCGGCGACCGAGAACGCGAACGGGAAGTTGCTGGCGGTGAAGACGAGCACGGGGCCGATCGGTTGATCCGCGCGGACCAGGGAGGGGCGCGGCGCGACCGGATAGTCGGGGTCGGCCCGCTCGACCACGACGTCCAGCGCGGCCGGCGACTGCGCGGCCTCGGCGAAATGACCCAGCTGGAAGACGGTCCGGCTCAACTCGGCGCTCAGCGCGGGCACCGGAAGGTGTGTTTCGGCCGCCGCCAGATCGACCAGCTCGGCCCGGGCGGACTCCAGCGCGCGTCCGACCGCGAGCAACCAACCGGCGCGATCGGCGCCGAAGGACTCGCGAAGGGGCTCGGCGGCGCCGGCCGCGGCGGCGAGAACGGACTCCACGTCGGCCGGGCTGCTGCTGGGGATGTCGGTGATCACTGATGTCGTCATGGTGGACAGCCTACGACCGACCCTTGACAAAGTGAAGAACTTCATTATGGTTTGTGTCCATGACGGAAGCACGGGAGGCCGGGGATCGAGCCGTTCCGGATCTCGGGCCCATGGTGGCCGCGATCGGGGCCAGCGTCCGCTCCTTGCGCAAGGAGGCGGGGCTGACCCTGGAACAGCTCGCGGACCGGGCGAACCTGTCCTCCGGCATCGTCAGCCAACTGGAGCGCGGAAAGGGCAACCCCAGTTTCGCGACCCTGGTGCAGATCGCGCACGGGCTCGACGTTCCGGTCGGACGCCTGATGCTGGTCGGCGGAACCACCTCGCCGGTGGTCCGGGCGGACGAACGACGCCGGCTGGACGGACCGCACATCGCCGGTGACCACTGCCGGTACGAGATGCTCACCCCGGACCTGTCCGGTGCGCTGCAGGCCACCTGGGTGCGGTCGTGGCCCGGGCACGACACCAGCGGCACCCCGTTCCTGCACAACGGTGAGGAGTTCGGCGTCGTCGTCTCCGGCCGCCTCGAGGTGCACGTCGGCGCCGATCGGTACCTGCTCGGGCCGGGCGACTCCATCCGCTTCTCCTCGACCGTCCCGCACTGGTTCGTCAACCGGGGACCGGAACCCGTTGACGCCGTGTGGGTGTCCACCCCGCCGACCTGGTAGACCCGCACCCTTCCACCGACCGGGCCGTCCGGCCCCACATCCATCCCCACCGGGCGCGGCCGACGCCGCGCCGGGCGGCCCTGCCTGCCCATCGCCGCCGCCGCACCGGCGCAGCACCGCCGGAGAACCGCTGGAAACACAGCCTTCTCCCGTGCCCCATCCCCGACCTGATGACACCGCTGTCATCGGAAAGGCACGATCATGTCCGTGACGTCGTCACGACCCGAACCCGTGAGGAATCCGGGACCGGCCCAGCCGCCCGCCACCGAGGCCGGCCGGCTCCGCCGATCCATGCTCGGTCTCGGCCTGGGCAACACCCTGGAGTGGTACGACTGGCAGGTCTTCGGCCTGCTCGCCGCAACCATCGGGGTACACTTCTTCCGCACCGACAATCCTTTGGAGGCAACGCTTCTGACCCTGTCGGTGTTCGCCGTCGGGTTCGTCGCCCGGCCGCTGGGGGGCATCCTGCTCGGCGGGGTGGCCGACCGGGTCGGCCGCAAGGCGGTCATGCTCTGGTCGGTCGGGGTGATGGCCGGCACCACGCTCGTCATCGGAGTGCTCCCGGGAGTCGAGACGATCGGCGCGATCGCCCCGATCGTGCTGCTCGTCTGCCGGCTGCTGCAGGGCCTGTCCACCGGGATCGAGGCGCCGCTGTCCACCGCCTACGGCGTGGAGATCATGCCCAAGGAACGGTCCGGACTGGCCGCCGGGATCATCTCCAGCTTCGTCAATCTCGGCATCATGCTGGGCTCGCTGCTGCCGTTCCTGCTGGGCCTGGGGCTCGGCTCGGCCGCCATGGCCGAATGGGCGTGGCGGATCCCGTTCTGGATCGGCGCGGCCATGGGTGTGGTCGTCGTCTGGCTGCGTCGCTCGTTGCCGGAGACCCTGCACGAGACCGAACCGGAGTACGTGGGCCGCACGTCGGAGGTGTGGCGGCAGGTGTTCGGACGGTGGCGCAGCCTGCTCGCGGTGATCTTCATCGTCGGCGCCGCGCAGGCGTTCAACTACGGCTGGAACATCGGGCTGCCGAACCTGGCCCGCTCCACCTACCACGAGGACCTGACGTCGGTCTTCGGGATCACCACGCTGCTGGCCCTGTTCATGGTCCTGGGCTCGCCGGTCGTCGGCCGGATCACCGACCGGTTCAAGCTCGGCCGCACCTTCCTGATCGGCCGGTGGTTGATGATCCCCACGGTCTTCCTGATGCTCTGGTACACCAGCCAGGGGCTGGGTGGATTCGCGGCCGTGTTGCTGCTGGGCGCCCCGGTGCTGCTGGTCAACATGACCCTGTACGTGGTGACCAGCACGTCCCTGTTCCCCAAGGGCATCCGGGCCGCCGGCGGCGGTCTGGGCTACGGCGTCGGCGTCGCGGCCATGGGTGGTACCGCCGGTTACCTGGTGGTGTGGCTGGGCAGCATCGGCCTGAGCTGGCTGTTCCCCGTCTACGCCGCAGTTCTCGCCCTGATCAGCATCGTGCTCTACCAGTGGGCACGCCGAAGCGAAGGAGTGTTCGTCGGTGAATGAGCAAACCGTTGAGATGGCCGCGATCGACTGTCCGGTCGTCGCCGAGTCCGACGTGGTGGTCGTCGGCGGGGGTCCCGCCGGGGTGGCCGCCGCGGTGAGCGCCGCGCGCAGCGGTGTCTCGGTCACCCTGCTGGAGCGTTACCCGGCGCTGGGTGGGCTCGCCTCCGGCGGCATGGTCCTGGTCCTGGACGACATGATCAACGGGTCCGAGATCACCGTCACCGGCATCGTCAGCGAATACGTCGAACGTCTGCAGCGGATCGGGCTGGCCGTCGTGCCGCCCGAGGAGGATCGCCGCGCGTCGACCGAAACCTGGAACCGGTGGGGACGTTTCGGTACCTTCGACTTCCACACGGCGAGCAACCCGAAGCCGATCTGCTACGCGGTGGCCTTCGACCCGGACGGCTGGAAGCGGGTCTCCAACGACCTGGTCCGCGAGGCTGGGGTGAACCTGCGGCTGCACAGCTGGTTCTCCCGGCCGCTGGTCGAGGACGGTCGGATGCGCGGGGTCGTCGCGGAGACCAAGAGCGGACCGCAGGCCGTCCGCGCCGAGGTGGTCATCGACACCACCGGCGACATCGACGTGGCCGCCCGGGCCGGCGCGCCGTACGTGAAGGACTCCTACATCACGACCCTGGTGTTCCGGCTCGGTGGCGTCGACACCGCGGCCGCGGAGGCGTTCGAGCAGGCCGAGCCGAGGAAGGCCCGCGCGCTGAACAAGGCGATCAAGCGGGCCCTGGGCGGCGCCTGGGAACTCTGGTGGCTGAAAACCCCGATCCCGGGCGTGGTCTGGTGCAACGCTCCGCACATGGCCGGGTTCGACGGCACCGACCCGGTCTCGCTGACCCGGGCCGAGTTCGCCGCCCGGGACAAGATCGCGGAGGCGGTCG
The DNA here is from genome assembly GCA_039812105.1 of Nakamurella sp. Lineage (GTDB taxonomy): Bacteria > Actinomycetota > Actinomycetes > Mycobacteriales > Nakamurellaceae > Nakamurella. The sequence goes on along the minus strand of JBDHZW010000028.1, from coordinate 21,632 downwards.
ATCTCACCCGCCGGACGCTGCCCGGGTTCGAGAACTGCTACGTGCTGGACGTGGCCGAGCAGATGGGCGTCCGGCAGACCCGGCTGCTGGAGGGCGAGTACGTGGTCACCGTCGACGACGTCCGGGAACGGCGGCACTTCGCCGACTCGGTGGCCCGGGGCCGCGACTACTACTACCCGTACCGGTCGCTGCTGCCCAAGCGGGTCGACCAGCTGCTGGTGGCCGGCCGGCACTACTCGGCCACCCCGCAGGCGCAGAAGATGTCCCGGGAGATCCCGCCGTGCATGGCGATGGGCCAGGCCGCCGGCCTGGCCGCGGCGATCGCCGTCGACCAGCGGATCACCGTCCGCCAGGTCGGCCCCGTCGACATCCAGCAGCAGATGCGCAAGCATGGCGCCGACCCCGGAGACGTGCCGAGCGCCAACGCCGGCACCGCCAACCCCGAGGACCTGGAATCGGAGGTCGAGCACTGATGACCGCACCGCAGACCGGACATGACACCCCCGCGGTGACACCCGGCGCGCTCGACGGGATCACCGTCGTCGACTTCACCCAGGTCTACATGGGCCCGTCGGCGACGCAGCTGCTGGCCGACTTCGGCGCCGAGGTGATCAAGGTCGAACGGCCCGGGGTCGGTGACCTGTCCCGGAACTCGTTCCCGGACTCCAGCGGTCGGGACAACCCGATCTTCTACTCGATCAATCGGAACAAGCGCAGCATCGCCCTGGACACCCGCACCGACGCCGGCAAGCAGGTGGTCTACGACCTGGTCCGGGACGCCGACGTGGTGGTCAGCAACTTCCGGGCCGGCGTGATGGACCGGATGGGCTTCGGCTACGACAAACTCCGGGAGATCAACCCGCGGATCGTCTGGGCGTCCGGCACCGGCTTCGGCGAGATCGGGCCGTACGCGCACAAGGGCGGCCAGGACATCCTGCTGCAGGCGCTGTCCGGGGTGATGTGGCGCCGGCAGAGCGAGGACACCCCGCTGTCGGTGTACCCGACGACGCTGTGCGACTACACCGCCGGCATGCACCTGGTGCAGGGCATCCTGCTGGCCCTGTTCGCCCGGGAACGCACCGGCGAGGGCCAGCGGGTCGACATCCGGATGTTCGACTCGATGCTGCACATGCAGATGCAGGAGGCGGCCACCCAGCTCAACCGGGGCGCCGAGGTGAACTGGGCGGCGATGCCGCTGTCCGGCGTCTTCCCGACCACCGACGGGGCGGTGTGTTTCGTCGGCGCGTTCAAGGCGCAGCCGCTGCGCGACCTGTGCGAGGCGCTGGACCTGGGCGACGAGCTCTGGCAGCGGCCGGATCTGCAGGATCACGACGGCCAGATGGCGAACAAGCCGGAGTTGCAGGAGATCTTCCGGGCCGCGTGCGCCACCAACACCACCGACTACTGGATCAAACGGCTGGAGGACGTCGACCTGCTGTGCGCGCCGGTACTGACCATGGTGCAGGCGCTGGCCGACCCGCAGACCGAGATCAACAAGATGATCGTGACGATGGACCACCCCATCGAGGGGACCGTGCAGGTGCTGAACGCGCCGATCACGCTGTCGGCGACCCCGGCGGCGGTGCGCCACCGGGCGCCGACGCTGGGCGAGCACTCGGCCCAGGTGCTCGCCGAGAAGGGTTACGACGACGAGCGGATCGCCCGGCTGCGGGCCGAGCGGGTGATCTGAGTGACCGTCACCGAGAATCGGCCGGTGGTCGACGAGATCCGGCTGGAGATCCGCGACCACGTCGCCCATGTCACCATCGACCGGCCGGCGGTGCTGAACGCGCTGGACGAGTCGGCCACCGGGCGACTCAAGCAGATCTGGGCGCGCATCGAGTCGGACCCGGACCTGCGGTGTGTGGTGCTCACCGGCGCCGGCGACCGGGCGTTCTGCACCGGTGCCGACATGTCCACCGCCGGCGTCGGCAAGAGCGGCCTGGACTACTGGGCGGCGCTGGAACCGGACGGATTCGGCGGCCTGTCGCTGCGGCAGACCCTGGACATCCCGGTGATCGCCCGGGTCAACGGGTACGCGCTCGGCGGGGGCATGGAGCTGGTGCTGGGCTGCGACATCGTGATCGCCGCGGAGACCGCCCGGTTCGCGCTGCCCGAGCCGCGGGTGGGCCGGCTGCCGCTGGACGGCGGGATGGTGCTGCTGCAGCGCAAGATCCCGTACAACGCGGCCATGGGCATGCTGCTCACCGGCCGCAAGGTGGGGGCGGCCGAGCTGCACCGGTTCGGCCTGGTCAACGAGGTGGTGCCGGCGGCCGACCTGGACGCCGCGGTGCAGCGGTGGGTCGACGACATCGTCGCGTGCGCGCCGCTGTCGGTGCGCGCCATCAAGCAACTGGCCGTCCGCACCGCGCAGCTCTCGCCGCGGGAAGCGCGGGATGCCCGGCTGCCCGCCGTCATCGCCGCGGTGGCCAGCGCGGACGCCGACGAGGGCCCGCTGGCCTTCCGGCAGAAGCGCGCTCCGGTCTGGACCGGCCGATGACGCTCGACCCCGGGGTGTGGGGTGTGGTCGCCACCCCGTTCGACGAAGCGCTGGCGCTCGACCGGCGGAGCCTGGACCGCCTGGTCCGGCACTACGCCGGCATCGAGGTGCAGGGCCTGACCGTGCTCGGCGTCTTCGGCGAGGCGGCCGCGCTCTCCCGGGCCGAACGCGCGGCCGTCCTGCGCACCGTGGTCGACGCGGTCGACCTGCCGCTGGTGGTCGGGCTGACCTCGCTGGCGACCGCGCCGGCGGTCGAGGAGGCGCAGGCGGTGCTCGACGTCGCCGGCGACCGGGCCACCGCCCTGATGGTGCAGGTGAACAGCGCCGACCCGGCCGTCGCCACCGATCATCTCGGCGCCATCGCGGCGGCCACCGGCCGGCCGGTCGTCGTGCAGGACTACCCGGTGGCCAGCGGGGTCACCATCCCGGCGGCGGCGCTGCGTCGCGTGGTCGACGCGCTCGGGACGGCCGGTGCCCTGGCGGCGGTGAAGGCCGAGGCGCCGCCCACGCCCCCGGCGATCGCGGCGCTGACCGATTGCGAGGTCCCCGTGTTCGGCGGCCTCGGCGGGATCGGCCTGCTGGACGAGCTGGCCTGCGGCAGCGCCGGGGCGATGACCGGGTTCTCCTTCCCGGAGGCGTTGCAGGACTGCGTGTCCGCGTTCCGGGCCGGCGGCTACGCCAAGGCCCGCGAGGTGTACGCGCCGTACCTGCCGCTGGTGACGTTCGAGCAACAGGCCCGGATCGCGCTGGCGATCCGCAAGGAGTGCCTCGTCGCGCGGGGCCTGATCGGCCACGGCGGGGTTCGCCCGCCCGCGGCCGGCCTGCCCGAGGTGCTGCGCCCGCTGTTGGGCGATCATGTGGACGCCATTCGCAGGTATCGGAGGAGATAGATGGATCTGGGGATCGCGGGCAAGGCGGCGCTGGTGTGCGCCTCGACGGGCGGGTTGGGGGCCGCGACGGGCGCCGCGCTGGCCGCCGAGGGCTGCCGGGTGGTGTTCGCCGGCCGCCGCGCCGAACTCGCCCGGGAACTGGCCGGCCGGTATCCCGGCTGCGTCGCCCTGGCCGCCGACCTGTCCACCGTCGACGGCGGCCTGACCCTGTTTTCCGCCGCGGTGGAGGCCGTCGGCCCGCCGGACATCGTCGTGCTGAACAGCCCCCCGCCGCCGCCCGGCGCCGCTGCCGGGCTGGACCCGGACGCGCTGGCCCGGGCGGTGGAGTCGCTGCTGCTGGTCCCGCGGGCGATCGTCGAGGCCGCCCTGCCGCACCTGCGGGCCCAGCAGTGGGGCCGGATCCTGGCCATCGGGTCGAGCGGGGTGCATTCCCCGCTGACCGGCCTGGCCCTGTCGAACACCGGCCGGGCCGCGCTGGCCGGTTACCTCAAGACCCTGGCGAGCGAGGTCGCCGCCGACGGCGTCACCGTGAACATGCTGCTGCCGGGCCGGATCTCGACCGACCGGATGCGCTCGCTGGACGCCACCATCGCCGACCGGACCGGCCGCGACGTCGCCGACGTCACCGCCGAATCGGTCCGGGCCATCCCGGCCGGCCGGCTCGGTGAACCCGGCGAGTTCGGCGCGGTGGCGGCGTTCCTGTGCGGCGGACCCGCCTCGTACGTCACCGGGACGGCCGTGCGCTGCGACGGGGGGATGATCTCGACCCTGTGACCACCACGGTTCGTCCTGTCCCCCAACGGATGTCGAGGGATCAGGCCGGCTGGATGTCCCGGCGGGTGAACCGGTCGATGCCCAGCCAGGTCAGGGCGAGCGCGACCAGCGTCATGATCACCAGCGGGGTCCAGGCCATCGGTTCCAGCGGCAGGTACGGCGTCGCGGACAGCGGCAACAGGTCGATGAACCACTGCGGCAGGCGGAACACCTCGCCGAACATCGTGACGAACCACATCGCCGCCATGACCCCCCAGGCCAGCGGAATCGCCAGCCGGGGCAGGTAACCCCACAGCAGGACGGCCAACCCGACGAACACCATCACCGCCGGCCAGTACGCCAGCGCCGCCGACGCGAGCCGCCCACCCTGGGACGAGTCGCCGATGGAGGCGCCGTACACCGCGCCGATCAGGTAGCCGCCGAGGGCGAGCAACACCGCCGACCACACCGCCGGGATGAGCAGCCGCTGCAGGCTCCACCGGCGGCGGGACAGCGCACCGGCCAACTGCGGTTCGATGATTCCGGAGGCCTCGTCGGACCGCAGCGACACCGTGGTCTGCAGTGCGAAGATGACGGTGATCAGCGCCATCATGCTGACCAACAGGGCGAGCAGGGCGCCCACTCCGGTGCCCCGCAGCAGGTCCTGGGCGCCGGAGCCGGCGTCGGCCAGCAGGTCGGTCATGGCCTGGACCACGGAGCCCATGAGCATCGCGCCGAGCACGATCGCGACGGTCCAGCCGATGATCGGGTTGCGTTGCAGCCGCAGCGCAAGGCCGAGCGGCGTGCCGTAACGGGCCGGCGCGCCGGCCTTGCCGGGGCGCTGCGGCAGCAGCCCCGCGCCCAGGTCGCGCCGGGCCTCGATCCGGTTCGCCACGGTCAGCAGGATCCCGGTGAGCAGGAGCATCAGCAGGAACGGCCACCACCGGTTGCCCGCGTAGGGCTGCATCTGCTGGCCCCAGCCGATGGGGGAGGCCCAGGACAGCGCCCCGTTGCCCATGTCGCCGATCATGCGCAGCACGTAGAGCACGATGACGACGCTCGAACCGAGCGAGTTGGCGCCCCGCGCGGTCGACGACAGCTGCCCGGCGACGGCTCCCACGCCGAGGCCGACGAGCCCGATGCCGGCCACCGACGCCCCGAGGATCAGCGACCCGGCGATGCCCGTCCCAGCGGGGTCCAGCGACCCACCGATCGACACCAGCGACAGGAGCGCGCCGACCGCCACGCAGAGCGCGCCGATCACCAGCCACGAGGCCAGCGAGTACGCGTGCACGCCCAGGACCCGCGAGCGGAGCAGTTCGGTGCGGCCGGCCTCCTCGTCGGCCCGCCCGCTACGGGTCACCAGGAAGACCGCGCCGATCGCCAGGGCGATCACGACCGTCATCCACCCCTTGGTCCAGACCGCGCCGCCCATGGTGTTCGCCGCCGGCGAGAGTCCGGTCAGCGCCTTGATGCCGGGAGTGTTGGACAGCGCGGCGAAGTCGTCCAGCGCCTGCTGGTTCGGGAACACCGTCTGGTAGTAGCTGACGATGTACTGGTACATCCCGACGAGCGCGACCACCCAGACGGCCAGCCTGACCCGGTTGCGGCGCAGGACCAGGCCGACCATCGCGCCGAGGCCGCGGTACCCGTGCACCGGCGTCCGCCGCTGGGCCGACGATCGTTCGGTCGGCCGATCCGGCGGCGCGGCCGTGGGTGCCCGGCCGGCGGCGGTCATTTCTCGCTCCCGGCGGCCACCGCGGCCAATTCGTCGCCGTAGTGGCGAAGGAACAGTTCCTCGAGCGAGGGCGGGTTCGCGACGAGCGAGCGGGGCCGGCGGGCCGCGACGGCGGCCAGCACGCCCGGAAGGTCGGTCTCGTCGACCGCGAAGGTGATGTGCCCGTCGGCGGTCCCGAGGTCGTGGACGCCGGGCAGGGTGGCCAGATCGCCGGCCCCCTCATCGAGCACCACCGTCACCTGGGTGCGGGTCAGGTGCCGCAGCTGGGCCATGGTGCCCGTCTCGACCGTGACACCGTCACGGATGATGGCCACCCGGTCGGCCAGCTTCTCGACCTCGGAGAAGATGTGGCTGGAGAGCAGGACCGACCGGCCCTGCTCCTTCACCTCGCGGATCGACTCGGTGAAGGCGGCCTCCATGATCGGGTCCAGGCCGCTGGTGGGCTCGTCGAGCAGCAGCAGTTCGGCATCCGAGGCGAGCGCGGCGACCAGCGCGACCTTCTGCCGGTTGCCCTTGGAGTAGGTGCGGGCCTTCTTCGTCGGGTCGAGCTCGAAACGCTCGAGCATCGCCTGCTTTCGCCGGGCATCGAGCGGGCCGGACAACCGGCACAGGATGTCGATCGCCTCGCCGCCGGTGAGATTCGGCCACAGCGTCACATCGCCCGGCACGTAGGCGAACTGCCGGTGCAGGCGCACCGCGTCGGACCACGGGTCGCCGCCGAGCACGGTGACGCGGCCACCGTCGGCCTTCAACAGGCCGAGCAGGATACGGATCGTCGTCGTCTTGCCGGCGCCGTTGGGTCCCAGGAAGCCGGTGACCTGACCGGCCGGAACCTGCAGGTCGAGGCCGCGCAGCGCCTGGAAACGGCCGAAAGACTTGGTCAGCCCTTCGATCTCGACGGCCATCTGGTTCATGGACATGGTGCTTCCTCCAGGGTCTGGAAGGGGTCCGGCGGGCGCCGTCAGGCGGTCCGCGGCGCGGGGTCGCCGGTGGCGTCCGGCGTGCTTTCGAGATAGCGCAGGTAGTCGTCGAGCATGCTGCGCTCGGCCAGGAAGCCCTCGGTGAAAAGCTCAAGGGTGGGCAGGATCTGGTTCTGCCGGCGGTTGCGCATCGCCTCGACGAAGGAGTCGGGCGACGGGTCGGGCAGGGTGATGAACTGGATGAGCATGGCGCCCATCGTCTGGTAGGCCAGGTACCGGGTCCGGGCCTCCTCGTCCCGCGAGGGGCGCGCGAGCCCCGACGCCACGCTCCGCTTCATGATCTCGCGGGCGTCGTCGATCAGGTGCTCCAGGAACTCCCGCGCGGGAGGACCTCCGGCATGGATCGCCCGCAGCATGTACACGGTCAGCTCGGCCGCCGGGCCCGGCTCGGCCAGGTGCTCGAACAGATAACCGCTCGGGTCGGCGATGCTGGACGTCTTCAGCGCCCGGTACCGGCGCAGCACCTCGGCGTCGCACTCGGCGCGCAGCACCCGCTTCGAGCCGAAGTGATGCGTGATCAGACCGGGGGACACCCCGGCCCGGGCCGCGACCACCCGGAACGAGGCGTCGAAGCCCTGCTCCGCGAAGCAGGCGATCGCGGCGTCGCGAACCTTGGCCCGCGCGGTGAGGTCCGACGCCGGGCGGTCATGCGAGCCGGTGGCTGTACGCATGACCAGAAGGCTATACACGTGACCAGTGACGGCGCAAGGGCCGGAGATCGGTGAGCTGCGTCACCCGGTATCGGCGACCCCGGGTCGGATCAGCGGGTGCGCGACAGCGGCGGCGCCCGAGCGGCCGACTTGCTCAGCCCGCCAGGGCGGAGCCGTCGGCGATGACCCCGGGGGCACCGTCGGCGGGCACGGTGACCGAACCCCGGACGACGACATCCCGGCCGAAGGTCCAGGCGCCGCGCACGGTCAGCCGTTCGCAGTCGACCAACGACGGTGCTCCGTGCGGGAACAGCCGGTCGAAGTCGCCGACCAGCTTGTACGCCGGGTCCAGGTCGATCAGCGGTGCGGTGGTTCGGGTTTCGGTCAGCCGAGCCTCGGCGTCGCCGGTGATCCGGTAGGCGTCGGATCGCAGCACCAGCAGGTCGCTGGTGGTCTTGACCGGCAGGAACCTGTCGCGGGGGACCTCGATCGCGACGGCGCCGGGGAAGACGCCCACCGCGGCGCCCATCGCCGTCTCGATCTGGATCACCGCCGGCGACGACGGGTCGGTGGGATCGACCGTCTTGACGTTGCGGATGATCGGCAGGCCCATGACACCGTCTTTGCGGCGCAGGGTTTCGTCCAGCGCGCGCAGGTCCATCCACAGGTTGTTGGTGTGGAAGAACGGGTGTCGGGTCGCGTCCAGCGAGATGTCCAGGTCCTCCGGCCGGGTCTGCGCCGTCTCCCGCTGGATCAGTTGCCCGTCCGACCGGCGGCGCACCAGCTGGCCGCCCTTGCGGTCGGCGTCGGTCTTGCGGCACAGTTCGGCGGCGTACGGCGCACCGGAGGCGGCGAACCAGGCCGCCAACCGCGGATCCGGGCGGGCGCCCAGGTTGTCCGAGTTGGACACGAACAGGTACCGGAAACCCTTGGCCAGCAGCAGGTGCAGCAGTCCGGTCCCGTACAGGGCGGTGTAGATGTCGCCATGACCGGGCGGGCACCACTCCAGGTCCGGATCGGCCGGCCAGCGCACCGGCGTCAGGTCGTCCGCCCGCAGCTTCGGTTCACGGTTCTGCCGGAACTCCAGCGGCACCCCGCCGACCGGCAGGTCCGGATACCGGGCCAGCGCCCGCAGGGTGTCGGCCGAGGTCCGGAAGCTGTTCATGAACGTGACCGGCAGCGGCACCCCGTACCCGCGCCGCAGCCCGAGCACCTGCCCGGCGATGACGTCCAGGAAGGTGCGGCCGGGCCGGACCGGGAGCAGGGACTTGGCCCGGTCCATGCCCATCGAGGTGCCCAGGCCGCCGTTGAGCTTGACCACCACGGTCGCCGCCAGGGCGGCCCGGGATCGGTCGGGATCGGTGTCCAGGTCGTCGAGCCGGGGCAGGCCGTCGACCGGGTCCAGGTCGTCCTCCCGGAGCAGGCCGGTCTCCCCGCCGGCCAGCTGCCGGTACGAGTGCGCGAACGCGGCGATCGCCGCCGGGTCGACACCCGCCCGGGCCATCAGCGTGCGTGCCTGTTCGAGGCCGTCGACGGCCATTTGGGACTCCTTGTCTGCGAACGTGTCCGGTACCGGCCGGGTGGTCAGCGCTCGCGCCGGACGCCCTGCGCGGGGCTGACCCGGCGCAGCACCGGGGAAGTGAAGCCGTTGTCGGCGAACGCCTCCGTCACCGCGGCGCCGGCGGCGCCGACGAGCTCGGTCGGGACGAGCCCGATGACCGACCCACCGAAGCCGCCGCCGGTCATCCGGGCGCCGAGAGCGCCGGCCGCCAGGGCGGTCTCGACGGCCAGGTCGAGTTCGCGGCAGGAGACGTCGTAGTCGTCGCGCAGCGAGGCGTGGGACCGTGTGAGCAGCCCGCCGATGTCGGCGACCCGGCCGGCCCGGAGCAACTCGACGGTGCTCTCCACCCGGTCGTTCTCGGTGACGACGTGCCGGACGCGGCGGCGCAATTCGTCGTCGGGAAGGGTGTCCAGGGCCGCGGGCAACTCGTCCACGGTGATCTCCCGGAGTCGGTCGACGCCGAGGATCCCGGCGGCCCGTTCGCAGGAGGCGCGCCGTTTGCCGTACTCGCCGTCGGCCAGCGAGTGGGCCACCCGGGTGTCGACGACCAGCACGGCCAGGCCGTGCGCGGCCGGGTCGAACGGGATGTTCTCGACGGTGCCGGACCGGGTGTCGAACAGCAGCACGGCCCCTTGCCGGCAGGCGGCGGAGGCGGTCTGGTCCATCGGCCCGCAGGGCACGCCCACGAAGTCGTTCTCGGCCCGCTGGGCGAGCCGGGCGACGGTCAGCGGATCCAGGTCGGCCCCGACCAGCGTCGATGCGGCGAGCACGGTGACGCACTCGACCGCGGCCGAGGAGGACAACCCGGCCCCGGACGGCACCTGCGAATCCAGTACGAGGTCGATGGGCCCGACCGGATGGCCGGCCTCCCGCAACGCCCACAGGGCACCGGCCAGGTATCCCGGCCAGCCGGCGGCGGCCGCCGATCCCGGCCGCAGGTCGCTCAGCGGGATGGACGTCACCGCACCGGGTTTCTGGGCGGAGACGATCCGGATCGCGTCCCCGGCGCCGCGGCCGGCGGCGAGCTGGGCGCGGGCGTCGATGGCGAACGGCAGCACCAGGCCGCCGTTGTAGTCGGTGTGCTCGCCGATCAGGTTGACCCGGCCGGGCGCGGAGAACACCCCGTCCGGCTCCCGGCCGTAGGTGCGGCGGAACAGCTCCGCCGCGCTCGTGCCGCTCATCGGATGGTGGCCCCGTCGGAGGCGAACCGCCAGGCGTCCTCGACCATCTCGGCCAGGGTGAGCTGCGGGACCCAGCCCAGCCGGTGCCGGGCCCGGTCGTTGGAGGCGACCAGCCGGGTCGGGTCGCCGGCCCGCCGGGGGCCGACGGTGTGCGGGACGGGCCGGCCGGTGACTTCCTCGATGGCGGTGAGCACCTCGCGGACCGAGTAGCCGTCGCCGCTGCCCAGATTGCAGATCAGGTGCTGCCCGGGGGTGGCCGCGGCCAGCGCCTGGACGTGGGCCCGGGCCAGGTCGAGCACGTGCACGTAGTCCCGGATCGGGGTGCCGTCCGGGGTCGGCCAGTCGTCGCCGAAGACGGTCAACGGCTCCTTGGTGCCGGCGACGGCACCCAGCGCGTTGGGGATCAGGTGGGTCTCCACCGCGTGCCGTTCGCCGGCGCCCAGAGCCGCCCCGGCGACGTTGAAGTACCGCAGCGACACCGCCGCCAATCGCGTCGCCGCGCACTCCCCGGTGATCATCATGTCGACCGCGAGCTTGGTGGCGCCGTAGGTGTTGGTCGGCCGGGTGGGGGCGTCCTCGGTGATCGGCACCGATTCGGGTTCGCCGTAGGTGGCCGCGGTGGAGGAGAACACCAGCGTCGGCACACCGTGGTCGGTGATGGCGTCGAGCAGCGCGCGGGTGCCGGCCACGTTCGTCCGCCAGTACCGCGACGGGTTGCCCACCGACTCGCCGACCAGCGACTTGGCGGCGAAGTGCAGCACCGCGTCGAACCCGCCGCCGGCGAGAACATCTGCCGCCGAGGTGATGTCGGCCCGGACGAAATCGACCCCGGCCGGCACCGAGTCGGCGTGGCCGGTGGAGCAGTCGTCCAGCACCACGACCCGATGCCCCTGCGCCAGCAGCAGCCGGGTGACGACCGAGCCGATGTAGCCGGCGCCGCCGACGACCAACGCCTTCACCGGGCGTCCCGCGAACGTCCGTCGCGGGCCTGCGGGATCGTCCGCGGATCCCGCGGATCGACCGGCACCCGGTGGTGACGGTGCGCTTCGTCGACGTACCGGGGTCCGCCGCCGGCCGCGGGGGCCACGGAGGTGGCCGCCGCGGCGGGGCGAGAAGGTGTAGAGGTCACGGTGCCATCCTCTCGGGTCGCTCACCAGAAGTCAACATGGCTGAACACAGAGCGAGTCGAATTGTGCGCGGTTCTGTTGAATCTGTGGCCCGATCAGCGGCGGCGGGCGTGCAGCAGCAGCAGCTGTTCGGGCAACAGGTCCGGTAGCTGCAGGCCGGCATGGGCCAGCGCTGACCCGGTCAGCTCGATCCCGGTCGCCATCCACGGCGGCAGCAGCGTGTTGTTGCCGGTGGGTCGGGCGGCGTCCTCGCTCTGAATGACGTCGCCGGGCGGCAGCAGGGACACGCGGTACCGTGCGTCCGGGTCGAGGCCGGGGATCACCAGCCGGCCGATCGGGGCGCTGTCCGCGGTGGTCACCGCGGCCACGCTCACCACCGCCTCGGAGCCGTCCGCGGCCCAGACGCCGTGCACCATCAGGGACGGGTCGACGTCGTCCAGGTGCCGCACCCGGCCCCTGTGCAGCAGCGGTCGCAGCCGCTTGTGCAGGGCGACCCAGTCGGCCAGCTCGGCCCGTTCGGCCGGGGACATCCGGGTGAGATCGGCCTCGATCCCCATGTGCCCGAACAGCGCGGTGCCGGCCCGGAAGGACAGGTTGTGCCGGCGCCCGGTGGTGTGCGCCTGGCCGGTGCCGACGTGCGCGCCGATCATCTCCGGCGGGACCAGCAGGCCGGTGTAACGCTGGATGGTCTGCCGTTCCAGGGCGTCGATGCAGTCGCTGGCCCAGATCCGGTCGGTGCGTTGCAGGATCTCCAGGTCGACCCGGGCCCCGCCGGATGAGCAGGACTCGATCTCCACCGTCGGGTGACGCCGGCGCAGTTCGTCGATCAGCCGGTACACGGCGACCGTCTGGTCGTGCACGGCCGGCTGCCCGTCGGGGCTGTGCCCGGCATCGATCAGGTCCCGGTTGTGGTCCCACTTGAGGTAGCCGATCCGGTTTTTGGCCAGCAGCTCGTCCAGGCTGCGCAGGATGTGGTCGAAGGCCTGCGGGTTGCCCAGGTCCAGGACCTGCTGGTGGCGGGATTCGATGGGCAGCCGGTTGCCGGTGGACAGCATCCATTCGGGGTGGGCGCGGGCGAGATGCGAGTCGGGGTTGATCATCTCGGGTTCCACCCAGAGGCCGAACTGCATGCCCAGCGCGGTGACCCGGTCCACCAGCGGCGTCAGGCCGGCGGGCCACACGTCCGGGTCGACCTGCCAGTCGCCCAGGCCGGCGGTGTCGTCGCGGCGGCCGAGGAACCAGCCGTCGTCCAGCACGTAGCGTTCGACGCCGACCTCCGCGCCGGCCTCGGCCAGCGCGAGCAGGGTGGGCAGGTCCAGGTCGAAATAGACCGATTCCCAGGTGTTCAGGATGACCGGCCGGGGCGCGCGGGGATGCTGGGGCCGGGCCCGCAGGAAGTCGTGGAAACGGCCGGCTACCGGGTCCAGTCCGGTCCCGTACGACCCGTACAGCCAGGGCGAGGTGTACGACTCGCCGGCGCCCAGGCCGATCTCGCCGGGCAGCAGGAGTTCGCCACCGGACAGCAGGGCATGCCCGTTGGGGTCGCGCTCGGCGACGGTGCGATGGTTGCCGCTCCACGCGGTGTGCAGCGCCCAGACCTCGCCGGTGCCGAATCCGAAACCGGGGGTGCCGGCGGCCAGCAGCAGGGTGGCGTCCGCCCCGGTGCGACCGCGGCGGTTGTCCCGGACCCAGCTGCCGACGTCGAACCGGCGACGCTGCGGGTGCCGCTCCCGCAGGTGCCGTCCGGTGAGGTCGAGCAGTTCGGCGGCCCGGGGCGGCACCGGCAGCGACAGGATCAGCCCGTCCAGGGTGTAGGGGTCGCGAGCCGGCTCGGCGGTCGAGGTGAGAGTGGCGCGGGTGCGCAGCACCCCGGCCGGGAGCAGCTCCAGGGTCAGCGTGAGCCGCAGGGCGGCGGCCGGATCATCGGAGTCGACGACGACGCGTTGGGTTCCGTCGCCGTCGGTGCGGGAGGCCACGGTGGTGACCTCGAACCGGGTCGACCAGTCCCGACCGCCGCGGTGTCCCAGCAGCCCCGGTAGCCCCAGCCAGCCGGTCGCGTGTTCGGCCAGCAGCCCGGGGGTCACCGGTTGGTCGGGCACGTTGCTGACCACGGCCGGCACGTCGGCGAGGACCAGGTTCTCCAGGGTGTTCCGATCGAGGTCGCCAAGGTCGGCACCCCAGTGCACGACGCGAGGCAGCCGCGGGCCCCGGCAGTCGAGCACGATGCTGACGCCGGCGGCCCGCAGGTGCCGGACCGCCGAGCCCGGGTGGATCGGTCCGGCGTCCGCCGGGGCGGCGGTGCGGGTGGGAGTGCTGACGGGTGGGGTCATGAAGGTGTGCTCACATCCGTTGACGTGGGTGGGATCGGTCCCGAGATAGCGCTCGGCACCGGGGTTGTCGGGTCGCCGGGCGGGTCAGGCCGGGCCGATGGCCGACTCCAGCAGTTGTTGCAGGGCGATGACGGCGGCGCCTCTGGCCCATTCCATGAAGCCGAACTCGGCGATCTCGATCGGTACGTCGGGCACGGCCCAGTGTTCGACCTCGCTTGCCCGGGCCCGGATCACGTCCATGACCAGCGGCACCATGCCGACGCCCTCGCCGGACACGATGACCTTGCTCGGTCCGGTGATGGCGGTGACCAGCCCGATCAGGGTGCCCAGGGCGTAACCGGCGTCGCGCACCACCCGGGCGGCGACCCGCTCGCCCTGTTCGGCCAGCGACACCAGTTCGTCGTAGGTCAGGTCGGGCCGGTGCAGGGCTCCGGCGGCCTGGCTGACCATGGCCGATGACGCCAGGTAGGAGCGCGCGCAGCCGCGGTGACCGCGTTCGCACAGCGGCCCGGACGGGGTGATCGGCAGGTGGCCGATCTGCCCGGCGCCGCCGATGTTGCCGTCGACCAGCCGGTCGCCGATGACGACGCCGCAGCCTATGCCGGCGCCGATGGTGACCAGGACGAAGTCGGTGGCCCCGGCGGCCGCGCCGAACCAGTGCTCGGCCGCGGTCAGCGCCCGCACGTCGTTCTCGATGACGGTCGGCAGGCCCGTCCGTGCGTGGATCAGCCGGGCCAACGGCACGTCCTCCCAGCCGAGGAACGGGGAGTGGGTGACCATCTCCGATCCGGGATCGACCGGACCGGCCAGGCTGATCCCGACGGTCGCGACCGCCGGATCGACCGCCACCTCGGCCAGCACGGCCTCGGCGATCCGGTCCATGGCCGGCTCGACCGGCACTGTGTGGAGCGGGATGGTGCGGTGGCCGAGCACGGTGCTGCGCATGTCGGTGCGGACCAGGTTGATCTCACCGGCGAGCAGCTTGATCCCGACGAGATGGACGGCGTCAACGTTGACGTCCATGGCCTGCGACGGCCGGCCCATCCGTTGCGGCACCGCGGTTCCGGATTCGACCACCAGGCCGCTGTCCTCCAGCGAGCGGACGATCCGGGTCAGGCTGGCCGCCGAGAGTCGTGACCGCCGAGCCAGATCCGCCCGGGAGGCGGGCCCGTGGACCAGCAGCCGGACGAGCACGGCCCGACTGCCCTCGGTGAGGGCTGGGAAGGAGTCGGCCCGCCCGGACATGCCGAGTACTTTAACCGGTGAAACCAAGTTGCCGGACACCTCAGCCCCCGGGTGTGCGCTCCGGCGGGACCCGTGTCCCGCCGGAGCGGCGGTCCTACTGGAAGAGCGCGTTGACCTGATCGTTGGCGTCGGTGAACGAGCTGACGTCGGTCTGCCCGCCCATGAACGACTGCAGGGCCGGGGCCATGATCGCGGTCACGTCGGCGGCGTGATCGGTGATCGGGAACAGGAACGTCGTGCCGTCCTTGACCTGAACCGTGAAGCCGGACATGTCGACGCCCTTGGCCTTGAAGGCCGCCTCGGCCTTGTCGGTCGAGGCCGGGATGGCCGGGAAGACCACGGCGTGCGAGGCGACGATGTCCTGGCACTCCTGGGATCCGGTGAACTCGACCCACTTCACCGCCGTCGGCTGGTTCTTGGTCGCGGCGTTGACCGAGTCGGCCAACCCGTTGAACATGGAGGCGCGTTCGCCGCTGGGCCCGATGGGGGTCGGTGCGATCTTCAGGTTGACCCCCTTGTTCAGGTAGCTACTGGTGTTCCAGTCCCCCTCGAACACGGTGGCGAAGGTGCCGGCGCCGAGCTGGGTCCCGGTGTCCACCCCGACGGTCTTGTCGATCGTCGGCGAGTAACCCTTGTCGGACAGCGACTTGTAGAACGTCAGCGACTCGTTGAACTTGTCGTCGCCGTAGTTGAACTCGGTGCCCCACGGATTCTTGTTCGTGTAGGTCCAGCCGTTGCTGCCGGTGAACGGGCTCCACTGGGTCTGCCCGTTGCCGTCGGTCAGGTTCTCCTGGCCGAAGCCGTACGTCTTGACGTTGGTCTTGTCGAACCCGGGCTCGTCACCGCGGACCCCGTTGGCGTCCACGGTCATGTGGGCGACGAACTTCTCGAACGTGCCGCCGTCGGTCGGGTTCCAGGTCAGGTTCTGCAGGTCAGCATCGGTGTACCCGGCGGCGGTGATCATGTCCTCGTTGTAGAACATCGCGACCGTGTCGAAATCCTTCGGCAAGCCGTAGATTCCGCCGTCCTGGGCGGTCCACAGGGACAGCAGGCCCTTCTGGTAGATGTCCTTGTCGGCGCCGTCGGCCTTGAGCGCGTCGGACAGGTTCAGGATGTACTGCTTGTTGACGAACTCCGGGTACTTGGACAGGTGGTTGGTGATCACATCCGGCCCGGTGCCGGAGTTGAAGCCGTTGGTGACCTTGGACCAGTAGTCGTCCCAGCCGTACTGGGTGATGTTGACCTTGGCGCCCGGATACTTCTTGGCGAACGCGTCGGCGCATTCCTGGTAGGCGGGCAGTTGGTTGGAGTCCCACAGCCAGTACTCGATGGTGCCGGTGACGTCGCCGCCCGCCTCGGCGGTGGCCGCGCCGCCCACCGATGCGGTGGCGCTGCTACCGGAGTCGCTGCTGCTCCCGCAGGCCGTCAGGACCAGGGCCAGGGCCGCGGTGCCGGCGATACACGCCGATCGGATCGAGCGATGTCGTTTCATGTTCCGGTGATCCTTTCTCAGGTGGGCCGGACGGCCCCGAGGGTTGTGCGGCCGTAGCGGCCTGATTGTGGGCACGGTCGAGCCGTGTCCCGGAGCGGAGCGGGAGCAGGGGGAGCAGTCCGGCTACTTGATGCCGGAGAACTGGATGGAGTTGACGACGCGCCGGCCGAAGATGACGAACAGGACGATGATCGGCAGCGCGGCTAACAGGGTCATCGCCATCAGACCCGGCCAGTCCGGCGAACCGCCGGGTGTTTGCGAGCGGAAGATGCCCAGGGCCAGGGTCAATGGCTGAACCGACTCGTCCCGGGCGATCAGCAGCGGCCAGAGGTACTCGTTCCACGACGCAATGAACGTCAGGATGGCCAGCGTCGTGATCGGTGCCGAGCTCATCGGCACGATCAGTTTGAAGAAGATGCGGAAGTTGCCGGCGCCGTCGATCTTGGCCGCCTCCTCGACCTCCCGGCTGATGCCCAGGAAGAACTGCCGGAGGAAGAACACCGCGAACGGCGTCATGAACAGGAACGGCAGGATGATGCCGGGCAGGGTGTTCAGCAGGCCCAGGTTGTTGATCAGCAGGAAGTTGGGCAGGCTGGTGAAGATCGGCGGAATCATCAGCGCGGCCAGGAACAGGCCGAACATCAGATCGCGGCCCGGCCACTGCAGGCGCGAGAACGCGTAGGCGGCCATCGCGGAGAACAGGGTCTGCCCGACGGTGATGACGGTGGCGATGATGATCGAGTTCCGCAGGGACACCCAGAAGTTCACCGATGCGCCGGATCCGCCCTGGGCCTGGGCCTCCTGGACCGTGCCCAGGCCGAGCACGCGCTTGAAGGCGCCGAAGGTGAAGTCGACCGGCAGCAGGCTGGACGGCTCGGTGGCCAGGGTGGCGCCGTTGGAGAACGCGGTCCGCACCATCCAGTAGAACGGGAACAGGGTGACCAGCAGAAAGCCGATGGTGACGATCCAGGCGATCGCCCGGCCCACCGAGAACCGGCGCTTGTCGGCCCTTTCCGGGTGGCCGCCGGCCAAGCCGCCCTCCTCAGAGTCCAGCGCGTCGAGCGCGACCGGGGGATTGTGTGAGGTCATCGGTCTCTCCTACGCCAGGTCCGACTCACGGCCGCGAAGCACCCGGAACTGAACCAGCGCCACGACGATCAGGATGACGAACAGCAGAACGGAAATGGCGGCGCCGTAGCCGAAATGACTCCGGTTGAAGGCTTGGTCGACGATGTAGTACTGGATCACGTTGGAGGCGTTGGCCGGCCCACCCTTGCTGGTGACGGCGACGGTGTCGAACACCTGGAAGGAGCCGGTGACCGACGTGATCAGCACCAGCACCAGCACCGGTCGCAGCAGCGGCAGGGTGATGGCGAAGAACTGCTTGATCTCACCGGCGCCGTCCAGCGACGCGGCCTCGTACACGCTCCCGGGGATCGTCTGCAATCCGGCGAAGATCAGCAGCGCGGTGTAGCCCATGTACCGCCACACGTTGACCAGGGCGATGGTCGGGATGACCCAGGTGCTGCTGCCGAAGAAGGAGATGCTGCCGATGCCGATCTTCTCCAGGAACACGTTGACGATGCCCAGGTTCGGATCGAGCATCCAGAACCACACCAACGCGACGATCACGTTCGCGATGAAGTAGGGCAGCAGCAGGATCCCGCGAGACAGTGTGGACGTGGCGATCTTCTGCATCAGCAACGCGATCGCCAGGGCCAGGATCGTCTGTACCACGATGTTGATGAGCACGTACTCGAGCGTGACCAGCAGCGACTTCGCCAGCACCGGGTCGTGCAGCATCTGCTGGTAATTGGCCAGTCCGACCCACTTGCCGGGGCGGTTGCTGCCGTCGTAGTTGGTGAAGCTCAGGTAGATGCCGCGGATGGTCGGCCAGACGAAGAAGACACCGAAGCCGATCAACGCCGGCAGGATGAACACCAGAGCGATCTTCAGGTCGCCGAGGTTCCGCTTGGGCTTGGCCGTCGTCGTGCCCGGCGTACCGGTGGCGGTCGCGGTGTCCACGCTCATGTCGGGCCTCCGTTCTCGGGCAAGGGGTCGCTGACATGTGCAGTCACTCCTTTGTGGCCGGCGCGGGATCCCCGCGGCTCGCTGGCCGCTGCTCAGGCCGTGACGGCGTGAGCGCGGATGATGTGGGTGTATTCGGGGAACATGGCCGGGATCTGCAACCCGACCTCGGCCAGGGCGCGGCCGGACAGTGTCACGCCGTCCGGCCACCAGCCCGGGTACTGGTTGGTGCCGGGGTAGCGGTCGGCCGGCGGCAACGGGGTCACCCGGTAGGTCGTATCCGGGCTCAGGCCGGGCAGGCCGACCCGGCCCGGCGGGAAGGTGACCGACCGGCCGACCGTGGTGATGCCGTAGACGGCGTCCGACTGATCCGGCGCGACAACGCCGTTCACCCATACCGCCGGGTCGGGGTGATCGCCGACGACGACGTCGCCGGTGTGCAGCAGGGGGCGCAGCGACTTGTGCAGCTCGACCCAACGGCGAACCTGGTCGAGCTTGCCCGGGCTGGTGGCGGTCAGATCCCACTCGATGCCCATGTGGCCCCAGATCGAGGCGGCGGCCCGGAATCCGAGATGATGACGGCGCCGGGTGGAGTGCGCCTCGGCGTCCCCCAGGTGCGTGCCGACCAGCTCCGGAGGGAGCAGCAGCTGGGTGTAGCGCTGGATCTGCTGTCGCTCCAGGGCGTCGATGCAGTCGCTCGGCCAGACCCGGTCGGTCCGGTCGATGATCTCCAGGTCGATCCGTCCGCCACCACCGGCGCAGGACTCGATTTCCAGGCCCGGGTGGGCCGCCCGGAGCTCGTCCATCAGCCGGTAGACGGCCCGGGTGTGCCGATGGACGCCGGGGACGCCGGTCGGTCCGTGGCCGGCCTCGACCACCATCCGGTTGTGATCCCACTTGAGGTAACCGATGTCGTACTCGTCCAGCAGGGCGTGCAGGCAGCCGGCGATGTGCGCGTACGCCTCGGGATCGCCCAGGTCGAGCACGTGCTGCTGCCGGGTGGCGATGCCCTCCCGGCCGCCGGCGCGGAAGATCCAATCCGGGTGGGCCCGGGCCAGTTCGGAGTCCAGGTTGATCATCTCGGGCTCGACCCACAGTCCGAACTGCATGCCCAGCTCGTCGACCCGGTCGATCAGTGGCTTGAGCCCGTTGGGCCAGACCGTCGGATCGACCTGCCAGTCACCCAGACCGGCCGAGTCGTGCCGTCGGCCCAGGAACCAACCGTCGTCCAGGACGAACCGCTCGACCCCGACATCGGCGGCATGCTCGGCCAGTTCCAGCAATCGGGGCAGGTCGTGGTCGAAGTAGGCGGCCTCCCAGGTGTTCACCAGCACCGGTCGGACGGTTCGTGGGTGCTCGGGACGGGAGCGCAGGTACCGATGGAAGCGTCGGCTCACCTCGTTCAGACCGTTGCCGAACACCGCGTGCACCCAGGGTGATTCGTACATCTGCCCGTGCGCGAGCCGGATCTCGCCGGGCAGGATCAGCTCGCCGCCGCCGATCGTCCGCAGCCCGTTGTACATCCGCTCGGCGTAGCTGATCTGGTTGCCCGACCAGCCGACGTGCAACCCCCACACCTGGCCCGATTCCCAGCCGAACCCGGTGCTGCCGGCGGCCAGCAGGAACGGTGAGTCCAGCCCCGGCCGGCCCTGGCGGGATTCACGCGAATGCACGCCGACGTGGAAGGGTGCCCGTTGCGGCGCCCGCTCCCGGGTGTGCCGGCCGGCCAGGTCGAACAGCTCGTCGGCCCGGCTCGGCACGGGCAACGCCAGCACCAGACCGTCGAGCTGGTAGGTGCTCTCGCCGTCGTTGGTCACCGCCGCGCGCAGCTGAACCAGGCCCGAATGGGTCAACCGGATGTCCATGGCCAGGGTCAGCTCGGCGGTCGGATCGCCGGCCAGGTAGCGCACGCCGGTGGCCACGATCGCGTCCGGCTCGATGGCCGTCGCCCCGGTGACCCGAAAGAGAGGCGAGAATGCCTGCCCGGCCACGCTTCCGGTAATTCCCGGGCGCCCGACCCAACCCTCGGCCGGCGTCGGCAGCACGCTGACCCGCTCGGGCACGTCGATGCGGCTGTCACCGAACGGTGCCGACGTGGCCCGCCGCAACTCGTCGAGGGCGCCGACCGACAGCTCACCGAGATCGGCGCCCCAGTGGAGCACCGCCGGCAGGCCGCCCCCCGCCGCGTCCAACACGAGGCTGACCCCGCCGGAGCGCAGGTGCACCAGATCCTCGGGGATCGGCTCGGGCATCGGGTCTCCAGTGAGGCGGCTCATACTTTCATCGGGTTAGTAACCGGATACAACCATAGAGTCGACCGGGCGTCAAGAGCGGCTCGATGCGATGGTGAGCGGTCGCTGCCGACGGCGGCGGGTCGGGCGGGTTCGCCCGCGGGTCGGCCGGCCGGCCCGCTCGCCCCCCACCTTGGACCCGGCACTGTCGGTCGATGTGGAACACAGTGTCAATCCGGTGATCCGGGCTTGGTCAGGGTGGGCACTGGCCGAACCAGGCCAACCGCCGGCGGCCCTCCCGAACGCCCCGACGCGGGCGGGTGTCGCCGCCGGGTCCGACCGGCGGCCGGGTGGCAACACCTGCCGACGACCGTCTATTAGTAAGGCGCGGGTACGAAGTCGCGCAGCTATGTCGGGGAGGTCAGGCGGCGCAGCAGCTCGGACCGCAGCCGTTCCAGCCCGGCGGTCCGGACGCCCAGTTCGATGACCGCGTGGGCCAGGCCGGGGTCGGTGATGCCGGGAAGGTGGATCCGGATCGCTCGTCGGGCCATCGGCCGATCCGGATCCGGCGATCGTAGATCGTCGTCGACGGCCGCCCGGAGCGCGTCGACCTGATCGCGATCGATCGCCCGCAGGGCGGCGGAACCGCCGCGGTCCCGCGGCGTCAGGTGGTGCCAGAACCGGCCCGGGGGCACGAATCCGAGAATGGCCGGCCGGTCGACGGTGGGGTCGGCCGGGTCGACCGCGCCGACGGGCAGGTCGAGAAACGCGGCGCTGGCGAAGAAGTCGCCGACCGCCAGCAGCGTGTCGTCGCCGACCAGCAGCCAGTCGTCGGCCGATTCCGGGAAGCGCAGGATTCCGCTGGTCACCAGATAGGGGTTGAACACGGCGGCTCCGAGCCGGGCCCGCACGGTCCGCCCGTCCGG
>JBDHZW010000027.1:0-30483 GCA_039812105.1 Nakamurella sp. | reverse complement strand
CGATCGGGACCAGGGCGACCGCGATGATCGAGGAGTTGATCGGGTTCAGGATCGCGCCGAGCATCAGCGGCGGCAGGAGCCGCCGGTCGAACGGGCCGGCGCTCGTCATCGACCGGCCGTCTGACCGGGCGTCCGATCGGCCGTCCGATCGACTGTCCGATCGACTGTCCGCCGGGCCGGCGGCGCGGGCGGCTCGACGACCATGCGCCGAGCCTATCCGCGCCCGGTCGGCGTCAGGCCGAGGCGGCCACCCGCGCGGTGCGTTCGGCGGCGTGGGCGGCGATGTCCCGGCCGACGGCATGACCGAAGATCATCGCCGGGCCGATGTTCGCCCCGTAGCCGGGGTAGCCGCCGCCGAACACGCTGACCGCCGCGGTGCCGACGGCGTACAGTCCCGGAATGGCGTCACCGTCGGCGTCGAGCACCTCGCTGCGGGTGTTCACGGCCAATCCGGCGTAGCTGCCCAGGTCGCCCATCTCGATCTTGACCGCGTAGAACGGGCCCCGGTCGATCGGCGCCAGGTTCGGGTTGGGCTTGTGGTCCAGGTCGCCCTTGAAGTGATGGAACCAGTTGGAGCCGCGGTGGAACTTCGGGTCCTCGCCGCGGGCGGCGCCGGCGTTGAACTCGTCCAGGGTGGCCTGCAGACGGTCGGCCGGCACGTCGATGATCCGGGCCAGCTCGGCGACGGTGGCCGCCTTGTGCAGGAACCCGGAGCGGCGGAAGTAGGTCTGCGGGAACGGCCACGGCTTGGCGTACCCGATGCCGTACCGCTTCATCGCCTTCTCGTCGGCGATGATCCAGCCGTAGGTGCCCTCCCGCCCGGCGTCGTTGCGGATCATCTCGACGCCGTAATCGTGGTAGGACAGCGACTCGTTGGCGAACCGCACCCCGTCCCGGTCGACGGCGATCAGGCCGGGCAGGCCGAAAGCGCGCAGATGCGGGAACCAGCGCTGCTGTCCGCGCAGGCCGGTGAAGGTGGTGACCGGACCCCAGGACGCCGGCTGGTGCGGGGAGTCGTCGATGTGACCGCCGAGCGGCTGCGCCAGCCGCAGCGAGTCGCCGTGGTGGCCGATCGTCGGGGTGCAGTGGTTGGTGCCGTCCGGATCGTGCGGGAAGTAGCGCCTGCGTAGTTCGGCGTTGCCGGAGAAGCCGCCGGCCGCGATGACGACGCCGAGCCGCGCGCGGACCCGCCCGGCGTGCTCGCCACCGATCCGGGCGCCCGCGACCCCGCCGTCGTCGCCGGTGACGATGTCCAGCGCCGGCGTGGACGTCCACATCGGGATGCCCGCCTGCCGGGCAGCGGTGATCATCCTGGTCATCAGCGCGTTGCCGTTGGTCCGGCCGTAGGCCCGCTTGTGCAGCAGGGTTTCCCACCAGGTCTTCGTCAACTTGCGGGCCGCGTAGGTGAACGCCTTCAGGTTCTGGTTCGCCTTCAGGAAGGTGGCGATGTCCGGTCCGACCTCGGGCATGTAGCCGAACACTGTGTACGACTGCAGGTACGGCTGCACGCGAAGCCGGTCGTCGCCGAGCATCCGCGCATCGGCCGCCTTCACCGTCACCGCCCGCCCGGACACCTTCGCGCCGGGCGCGTCCATCTGGTAGTCGGGCGCCTTCTCCGGGTACTGGAACTCGATGCCGGCGTCCTGCGCGAAGAACCGCATCGCGCCGGGCACCTCGTCCAGGAACGTCTCGACCATGGCCGGATTGTGGCTGTCCCCGGCCAGATGCCTGATGTAGGTCTGCGCTTCCTCCCGGGTGTCGCCCTCGCGCACCCCCTGCTCGTTGCCGGGCACCCACAGCCAGCCACCCGAGATCGCTGTGGTGCCACCGAGCTTCTCGTCCTTCTCGATGACGATCACGTCGTGGCCCTCGTAGGCGGCGCGCAGCGCGGCGGCGATGCCGGCGGCGCCCGACCCGATCACCAGGACGTCGGTGTCGATGGTCTTCTCGGTCATTTCCTGCTCCTTGTCGGTCGTGTCGGGTGGGAGTTCAGACGGCGGTGTAGCCGCCGTCGACGACGAGTTCGGCGCCGGTGGTGAAGCCGGCCTCGTCGGAGGCCAGATACATGACGGCGTAGGCGATCTCATCCGGCTTGCCCTGGCGGGGCAGCGGGTTGCCGCCGATCAGCTGCCGGTAGTACGCGGCCTCGCCGATCGGGCTGCGCCGGGCCGACGAGCGGCTCATCCGAGTGTCCATCGAGCCGGGATGCACCGAGTTCACCCGGACGCCGTGCTCGCCGTAGGCGGCGGCGTCGCTCTTGGTCAGCAGCCGGACCGCGCCCTTCGTCGCGTGGTACAGCGGCACGTTCTTCCCGCCGGTGATGCCGTGGATCGAGGAGAAGTTGACGATGCTGCCACGTCCGGCCGCGATCATGTGCGGGACCACGGCGCGGGTCATCAGCCAGACGCCCTTGACGTTGACGTCGAAGATCAGGTCGAACTCCTCGACGGTCGCCTCGTGCGAGGGCGCCGGCCGGCCGATGATGCCGGCCGCGTTGATCAGCACGTCCGGCGCGCCGAACTCGGTGACCACGTCGGCGACGGCCCGCTCGACCTCGGCCGGACGAGTGATGTCGGCGACGACGTCCTTGATCGCCAGGCCGTCCCAGCCGCCGGCGGCGACCCGGTCGACGTTGACGACGGTGGCGCCTTCGGTGGCGAGCAGCCGGGCGGTGGCCCCGCCGAGGTCGCCGCTGCCGCCGGTCAGGATGCGATCTTGTCGGACATGCGGGTCATCGGGCGCTCCTTGCTGACGAGGGGTACGGGGGGATCTCGAAGTCGACGGACACGATCTCGCTGGCCCCGGCCCCGGAAATGGCGATCAGCCCCTGGTGGGCGGGGTGGTCGGTGTAGGCCGCGACGTCCTCGATGCGGTCGAAGTCGGCCACGATCGCCGCGTCGAACGACCGGTCGGCGCCCAGCACGTCCGGGCCGACCGACAGATTCTTGATCTGCGGGATCCGGTCCGGCAGGCCGCGCATCAGGGTCAGCCACTCGGTGGGGTCGAAGCCCGGCTTCCAGCGGAACAGCACCACGTGCCGGATCCGGTGGGTGGGTGAGATAAGCTGTGTCATCGGTGATCTCCAGTGATCTGCGACAGTGGAACGCGGTGGCGATGAGATGACCATGCCCGGGCGCGCCCGCCGCCGGAACCGTGACTCCGTTCAATGGAAAGCGCCCCTTGTCGCGCGGATCAACTACGCCGGCGCGGATGAAGTCGCACCGGATGTGACGGGAGGGACGGGAGTCGCCGACTTCATCCGCGCGGCCCGGCGGTGGGAGGCGCTGAACTCCGCCGATCCGGGGCCGGGCGTCGCCGTGGGTGCGAGTGGCGCGGTACCGGCTCAAGTGAACCGGTCCTGCGCCAGTGGGTGGCGCCGCGCCGCCGACGACGAGTGCGCCGGGTTCGGCACCGTCCGGCGCCGGGTGTACGCGCGGATGAACTCGTTGACACGCTGCCCACCGGTCACATTCGGTGCAGTTTGATCCGCGCGGGCGTAGTTGATCCGCGCGGATGGACGGCGGACGGGATCAGTGGCGGACGGTGTCGGGGTCGACGGGGCGCAGGCCCATCGCCCGGGAGATGCCGCGGGCGGTGGCCAGCAGGGCCGCGACCTGGGCCGGCGCGCGACCCTCGGCCGACGGCACGACGATGTTCAGCGCCGCGACGACCATCCCGCGACCGTCCCGGACCGGCACCGCGACGCCGGTCGCCCCGTCCGTCATGTGGCCGTCGGCGATGACGAAGCCCTGCCGGCGGATGTCGGCCAGCAGGCCGCGCAACTCCGCCGGGTCGGTCACCGTGCGCCGGGTGAACCGTTGCCGGGGCGCGGCCAGCAGTTCGTCCTGCACCTCGGCCGGCGCATGGGCGAGCAGGACCAGCCCGCTCGAGCACGCGTGGGCGGGCAGCCGGCCGGCCACCCGGATGATGTTGGCCGACCCGCTGCGGGCGGAGAGCCGCTCGACGAACAACGCGTCCTTCCCGTCCAGCACGGCCAGCTGGGTGTGGTGGCCGACCACCGAGTGCAGGTCCTCCATGAACGGCAGGGCGGCCTGCCGCAGACCGAGTGTGCGGGAGCCGCGGGAGCCCAGCTCCCACAGCCGCACGCCGACCCGAACCCGTTTGCCGGCGGCCCGTTCCAGGTAGCCGACCTCGACCAGGTCGTTGACGATCCGATGGGCGGTGCCGATCGGCAGGCCGGCCCGCCGGGCCACCTCGGAGACGGTGAGGGCGGGGCTGTCGGCGTCGAAGCTACCCAGGATGCGGTCGATCCGGGTGAGCACCGATTCCCCCGATGTCGACCGCGCCATCGACCCATCGTCGCGCACATCGGCTTTCCATTCAACGGAGTCGCGGTTCTCCCGCCCAGCCACCCGCCCGCACCCTTCTCGACACCGGAGCGACGCGCCCGACGCCGGCGCGGACGACGCCCATCGAGGTCAAGGGAGATCCCATGTCAGTCACCCAGCCCCGCACGATCGACCAAGGCACCGAACCGGACCCGAGGACCGGCCAGGCCCGCCGGGCCGCCCTCGCCGCGTTCTTGGGCAGCCTGCTGGAGTACTACGACTTCTTCATCTACGGCTCGGCCGCGGCCCTGGTGTTCGGCACCGTGTTCTTCCCGTCCGGCGATCCGGCCCTGGCGACGGTGCTGTCGCTGGCGACCTTCGGCATCGCCTACGTGGCCCGCCCGCTCGGCGCGGTGGTGTTCGGCCACATCGGCGACCGGGTCGGCCGCCGGGCCGCGCTGATCGCCACCCTGCTGCTGATGGGGATCAGCAGCCTGGCCATCGGGCTGCTGCCCGGCTACGGCAGCGTGGGCGCCCTCGCCCCCGTGCTGCTGGTGATCTGCCGCCTGCTGCAGGGCATGTCGGCCGGCGGCGAGGCGGCCGGGGCGAGCACCCTGACCCTGGAGTACGCGCCGGAGGGTCGCCGTGGATTCTTCACCAGCTTCACCATGGCCGGCTTCGCCGCGGGTATGGTGCCGGCCACCCTGGTGTTCATCCCGGTGGCCGCCCTGCCGAAGGAGCAATTGATGGCCTGGGGCTGGCGGATCCCTTTCCTGCTCAGCAGTGTCGTCCTGGTGGTCGCCTACCTGATCCGGCGCCGGCTCGACGAGACCCCGGTCTTCCACGAGGTCGAGAACGACGCCGAGGTGGCCGCCCGGCCGCTGGCCACCCTGCTCCGCACCCAGTGGCGCGACCTGCTGCGGGTGGTCGCCTGTTCGCTCTTCGCCGTCTTCCAGTCCATCTTCGCCGTTTTCGCGCTCGCCTACGCCACCGGCGACGGGGTGGGACTCGACCGGACGGCCATGCTTTGGGTGTCGGCGCTGGCGAACGTCGTAGCCATCGCCGCGATCCCGGCGTGGGCGGCGCTGTCCGACCGGATCGGCCGCCGGCCGGTGTGGTTGATCGGCAGCCTCGGCTCGGCGGTGCTGGTCGTCGCGTACCTGTGGGCCATCTCCACCGGCTCGCTGCCGCTGGTGTTCGTCGTCGGTGTGCTGTTCGCCGGAGTGGTGTACAGCGCGGTCAACGGGTTGTGGCCGTCGTTCTTCACCGAGATGTTCGACGCCCGGGTGCGTTACACCGGGTTCGCGATCGGCACCCAGATCGGTTTCCTGATCGCGGGGTTCGCCCCGTCGATCGGCTTCGCGATCATGAGTGGCGGTGGGCACGGCTGGGTGCCGGTGGCGATCTTCGCGGCGGCCTGCGGCCTGGTCTCCGCGATCGGCGCGCTGACCGCGCGGGAGACCTACCGGACGCCGGTCCGCGACCTCGGTGCGCGCGGATGAACTCGTTGACACGGTGCGCACCAGTCACATTCGGTGCGAGTTCATCCGCGCCGTCGTAGTTGATCCGCGCGGCGGGTGGGGACGGTCAGCCGGGGGCAGGACGGGACGGCCAGCCGGGGGCCGGGCGGGACGGTCAGCTGGGGGCCGGGCGAGCAGGGCGGGCCGGGCGGGCGGGGGTCGCGCGGCGGGCCGGGGTCCGGGTCGCGGCCGGCACCCGGCGGCGGCTCGTCCGCTGGCAGGTGGGGCACCAGAACAGGTTCCGGCCGCCG
Source organism: Nakamurella sp. (assembly GCA_039812105.1). Classification (GTDB taxonomy): domain Bacteria; phylum Actinomycetota; class Actinomycetes; order Mycobacteriales; family Nakamurellaceae; genus Nakamurella. The sequence continues at coordinate 24,423 of JBDHZW010000027.1, read as the reverse complement.
AGTTCCTTGGTCCGGACCCGGGTCCCGCACACCAGACACGGCTGGTCGGCCCGCCGGTACACGTACACCTCGCCGCCGTGCCGGTCCACCCGCGGCGGCCGGCCCATCGCCACCGGGTCGTGCTCGGGTCGGACGGTGTCGATCCGGCCGGCGCCGACCGCGTCGTGCATCAGCCCGACCAGGTCGGTCCAGATCGCGTCCCACTCCGGCCGGCGGAGCAGCCGGCCCTGCATCATCGGGTCGATCCGGTGCCGGTACAGCACCTCGGCGCGGAAGATGTTGCCCACCCCGGCGGTCACCCGCTGATCCATCAGCAGCAGCCCGATCGGGGTCGCCGACCCCCGGACCCGTTGCCAGCCGGCGTCGGGGTCGGCGTCCTCGCGCAGCGGGTCGGGGCCGAGGACGTCGGTGATCGCGGCGATCCCCGCGTCGTCGACGAGCCGGCAGGCCTGCGGCCCGCGCAGGTCGGCGTAGTACCGGTCGTTCTCCAGCCGCCAACGGATCTGCCCGACGACCGGGCGGGCGTCGTCGTCGCCGAAGCCGAGCTTGCCGGCCAGGCCGAGATGCACGTGCACGGCCCGGTCGCCGAAGTGCACGAAGAGGTTCTTGCCGTACGCCTCGGCGGCGTCCACCGGATGCCCGTCGATCTCCGACGCCTCGGCGGCGAACCGGCCCTGCGGGCTGGTGGACCGGGTGGGCGAGCCGGCGAACCGCTCGCTGAGCCCGGCCGCCAGTCGGTGCGTGACGTGGCCTTCGGGCATGACGGGCAGTCTGCCAGAGCCGCCACCCTGGTGCCGACCGCGCCGGGGCATCGACCCGGGCCCGGTCCGCTGCCGCGCGGCGCCCACCCCATGCTGACCCGCCACATCGTCACTGCCAGAGCGGGAGCGGAACGATGCCCACGCTGCGCCCGGCATCGTCCAGCAGGTGCCCCCCGCGCTTGTACCCGCGGACCACCGCCTGCCGGGCGATCACCGTGGTGCCGGGCGCCATCTCGGCCAGCTTGCGTTCGTGCGCCTGGATCTCCAGGAAATCCCGCACCCACAAGGTGATCAGCAGGTTCTGCACGCCCAGCACCTGGGCGGCAACCCGGCAGCCGGGCAGCGCGGCGAAGTAGCCGGCCACCGCGTCGACCCTGGTCGCCGGCACGTTCATGATCAGGCTCACCTCGCGCTGACCCTGCCGGATGGCCGGCGCGGCGTCGCAGCGCAGGGAGATCACCCCGACGGCCAGCAGCCGCTCCACCCGGCGCCGGGCGGTCTGCGGGGACACCCCACACGCCTGGCCCAGGTCGGCCCAGCCGGCCCGGCCGTCCAGCCCGAGCCGGTGTAGCAACTCCACGTCCACACGGTCCGGCCGGTAGCCGGATTCGGCCGGCCGGACCGGGTCGAGCAGCTGCCGGGCCTGCGCCCGGTCCAGGCTGCCGCCGCGCCACTGGTGGGCCTGCCGGTAGAGCTTGGTCACGAACACGACCTCGCGGCGGATCACGCCCGGCAGCGCGGCGAACGCCCCGACCACGATCTCCATCAGTGCGTCGCTGCTGGTGGCGAAGCAGTCGACGAACAGGTCGGACGGACCGGCGACCGCGGAGACGGTGCCGAACGCGGGTTCGGCGCACAGCCGCTCGACCAGCTCCTGCTGCTCCGCCGGATGGCAGGCGATGTGCACGAACGCCGACCATCCCGCGCTCAGGTAGCGGGCCCCGGGGGCGGGGGCGACCCACGCCAGACCCCGCTCGTTCAGCTCCCGCCAGCGCCGGGACACGGTACTGGCCGAGACACCCAGCGCCTGCCCGAGCCGAGCCCAGTCGACCCGCGGGTTGACCTGCAGCGCATTCACGATCGCGAGATCCAACTCGCCGATGGCGGCCGATTCCGTCATCTATTCCTCCTTCGTGGAGGTTTCTGGCAATTTCCTGGCGTGCAGTGCACCGGATCCTAACTTGATTGTCCATCGGCTCGACATCGGCGACATCCTGGAAGGAACAGCGTCATGACAACTGGCAGAGCGGAGGCACCGCAGATCGCCGGATCGCACCTGGAGAGGTCCACCCGTCGCACGGTGATCGGGATGATCGTGGCGATGGCCCTGATCGAGTCGCTCAGCGGCGTCACCCAGGGCTACCTCAACCCGATCCTGCCCGCCCTCGGCCCGGTCTTCGACATCAGCGACCCGACGATCAGCGGCCTGTTCCTGATCTCCAGCGTGAGCTTCGCGGTCGTCACCCCGATCGTCTCCCGCCTCGGCGACAGTTACGGCTACCGAAGGGTTCTCCGGGGATCGACCGCCCTGGTCGCGCTCGGCGTGCTGTTGATGGCGATCGTGCCGTCGCTCTGGACGGTCATCGTCGGGGTGGTGCTGCTGACCCTGGTGGTCGGCTTCATCCCGCTGATGATGGGCATCCTGCGGGTGACCAGCCCCGTCCACACCCGCCCCGGTGTGTCGGTGATGATCGGCATGCTGATGGTCACGGTCGGGGTCGGCGGTCTGCTCGCCGGCATCGTCGGGATCGACGAACCGACGAAGGGTTTCTGGGTCGCGGTGCCGTTCGCGGCGATCGCGGTGATCTGCACCTGGTTGCTGCCGGACGCCGGCACGCCGACCGGCGAACCGCTGGCTATGGCCCCGCTGCTGGCCTGCTCGCTCGGTCTGGTCGGGTTCGTCACCGCGCTGTCCATGGGCCCGGAGTGGGGCTGGCTGGACGCCAGGACGCTGCTGTCCGGGATCGTCGGGCTGGTCCTGCTGGTGGTCTGGGTGCGGCTGGATTCGCGCACCGGCGCCGCCGGCCGGCGCTTCGTCGACCTGCGCCTGTTCGCGCTGCCCCGGATCCGCGCGGTCTCGTTGGCGACCTTCTTCTTCGGCTTCGCCTCGATCAGCTACTTCGGCACCAACGGCATCTTCCTGCACGCCGATCCGGCCGCCACCGGCTACGGTTTCGCGCTCAGCCCGTTCCAGATCGCGGTGGTGCTGGCCGTCGCGGCGCTGTTCTCACTGGCCGGCTCGCTGCTGACCACCCGGGCCATGCGGGTCATCGGGGAGCGGCTCACCCTGGTCACCGCCGGCGTGCTGCTGGCCGCTTCGTTCGCCGTGATGGCGCTCGGGCACGGGTCGCTGGCCTGGTACTGCGCCGGGTTTGCGGTGTTCAACTGGGCGCTGGGCATGTACCAAGCCGGCACCCGGGCGCTGTCGGTCGAGGGCGTGCCGCTGGAGGAGACCTCCACCGCCGCCGGGCTCAACGAGCTGGCGCTGTCGGTGGGCATCGCGGTGGGCGCCGCCGTGGTGAGACTGCTGTCCGCGGCCTTCGTCTCGGACACCGGGCGGATCGGCGAGGCGGGCGTGCTGGCCATCTGGATCGCGCTGGGCGTCGCCGCGCTGGTCGCCGCGGCGGCCGCCGCCGGCTACCCGCGTCGGGCCGGATCGGTCGCCGGGCGGGCGGCATGACCGCCACCCTGTCCCCCGCGCCGATCACCGCGCGGATCGCCGACGCCGTCGACCGGTGGGCCGGTTCGCTGATCGAGCTCAGCCACGCCATCCATGCCGACCCGGAGCTGGGCGGGCAGGAGTTCCGGGCCGTGCGCCGGGTCGGCGACCTGCTGCGGACCGCCGGCTTCGTCCCGGACGAGCGGCAACCGTCGTCGCCGACCGCCTTCGCCGTCCGCCGGGGCAGCGGTGAGCTGGTCGTCGCGATCTGCGTCGAGTACGACGCGCTGCCCGGCATCGGGCACGCCTGCGGGCACAACGTCAACGCCGCCTCGGCGGTCGGCGCCGCCATCGCGCTGGGCGAGGTCGCCGACGAGTTGGGCCTGACGGTCAAGGTTCTCGGCACCCCGGCCGAGGAGACCACCGGCGGCAAGATCGACCTGATCGACGAGGGCTTCTTCGACGACGTCCGGTTCGCCATGATGGCGCACGCCGCCGCCGACGACGTGGTCGGCGGCACGTCGCTGGCCATGGGCCAGTGGGACGTGCGGTACGACGGGTCGGCGGCGCACGCCGCGGCCGCCCCCCAGCACGGGGTCAACGCGCTGGACGCGGTTACTGTCGCCCAGGTCGCCATCGGCCTGGCCCGGCAACAGTTTCCGGCCGGAACGGTGGTGTCGCTGATCGTCACCGAGGGCGGCAGTGCGGTCAACGTGATCCCCGACCGCGCCCAGGTGTCGGTCGAGATGCGCGCCCCCCGGATCGAGCTGCTGCGCAGCGTCGAGGACCGGGTGCGGCGGTGCCTGGAGGCCGGCGCGGTGGCCACCGGGTGCGCCCTGACGATCGTGCCGGCCGGGCATGCCTTCGCCGACCTGCGGCCGGACGACTACCTGGGCCGCGCCTACCGCGACGCGCTGCGGACCCGCGGCCGCACGGTCGTCGTCGACGATCGGCCGACGGCCTCCACCGACATGGGCAACGTCTCGCACCTGGTGCCGACCATTCACCCGCTCGTCGGCTACGAGGTCGACGGCGCGGTGCATCACACGGCCGAGTTCGCCCGGCACGGCGCATCCGCGTCGGCCGACCGGGCCGTGCTGGACGCGGCCTTCGGGCTGGCCGCCGCCGCGGTCGCCGCCGCCCGGGACCCGCAGCAGCGTGCGCGCCTGCTGTCCGGCACAGCCGTCCGTCACCCGGCCGCGCACTGACCGAGCCACCCCGGCCCGGGGAAGATCGAGTCGCTCCGGACGACCCGAGCTTCCCCGGGCATCCGTGCGCTTCCCCGGGGAACCGTGCACCGGGGGTCGGTGCGATCATGGCGGCATGTCGGAACCGAATGTGCAGACCATCGCCTACCCGGCACCCGGATCGCGGCCCTACCGCCGCGACGCCGAGCACGTCGACCCGCACGTGGTGGTGCTGTTCGGGGCGACCGGCGACCTGGCCCGGCGCAAGCTGCTGCCCGGTCTGACCCACCTGTCGCTGTCCGCGCTCACCCCCGAGATCCAGGTGGTGGCCACCTCTCTGGAGGACATGACGGACGAGCAGTTCCGCGAGTTCGCCCGGGAGGCGGTCACCGAGTTCAGCTCCCACCCGGCCGACGTGGCCAACTGGGACAGCTGCGCGCCGCAGATCCGGTACGTGCCGCAGTCCGCCGGGCCGCAGGCCCTCGCCGACGCGGTGGCCGAGGCGGAGGCCGGCCTCGGCCCGGACGCCCGCCGGCTGCACTACCTGAGCGTGCCGCCGAAGGCGGCGCTGAACGTGATCACGATGCTCGACGAGGCCAAGCTGGTGGACCGGGCCCGGGTGGTGATGGAGAAGCCGTTCGGCACCGACCTGGACAGTGCGGTCGCACTGAACGCCCAGGTGCACCAGGTGTTCGACGAGAGCCAGATCTTCCGGATCGACCACTTCCTGGGCAAGGAGGCGGCCCAGAACATCCTCGCGTTCAGGTTCGCCAACGGCCTGTTCGAGCCGATCTGGAACCGGAACTTCATCGACCACGTGCAGATCGACATACCGGAGACGCTCGGGCTGGACCGGCGGGCGGCCTTCTACGAGTCGACCGGCGCCTACAAGGACATGGTCGTCACCCACCTGTTCCAGGTGATGGCGTTCGTCGCGATCGAGCCGCCCACCGCCCTGGAGCCGCGGGCGATCAGCGAGGAGAAGAACAAGGTCTTCCGCTCGCTGCTGCCGATCAACCCGGCGAACGTGGTCCGCGGCCAGTACAACGGGTACCGGCACGAGGAGGGGGTGTCGCCGGACTCGGAGACCGAGACGTTCATCGCGCTCAAGTGCGGCATCGACAACTGGCGCTGGGCGGGCGTGCCGTTCTACCTGCGGACCGGCAAGCGGATGGCCGAGGGTCAGCGGATCATCTCCATCGCCTTCCGGGAGGCGCCCAAGAGCATGTTCCCGCCGGGTTCCGGGGTCGGCCTGCAGGGGCCCGACCACCTGACGTTCGACCTGGCCGACGAGACCAAGGTGTCGCTGTCGTTCTACGGCAAGCGGCCCGGTCCGGGCATGAAGATGGACAAGCTGAGCATGCAGTTCTCCACCCACGACACCGACACGGCGGGGAACGTGCTGGAGGCCTACGAGCGGCTGATCCTGGACGCGATGCGCGGCGACCACACCCTGTTCACCACCGCCGAGGGCATCGAAAGCCTGTGGGAGCGTTCGACTCCGCTGCTGGACAACCCGCCGCCGGTCAAGCCGTACGCGCCGGGTTCCTGGGGGCCCAACGCCATTCACCAGCTGATCGCGCCGCACGCGTGGCGGCTGCCGTTCGAGCGGGCCTGGCGGGAGGCGCGCTGACGCCCGCTTCAGTACGGGTGGGCGTCCGGCAGGGTCGGCGGAGCGAGGGCGGTCGGCGACCCGAGGGCGCGGGAGATGGCCCGGGCGCCGGCCCGGACCGCCGGCCCGACCCGGCGGGCGTCCAGGCTGCCGATCGGGATGACCACCGAGACGGCGGCGACCACGGTCTCCTTCTCGTCCCGGACGGGCGCCGCCACCGACACCAGCGGCTCGGGCACCGCTCGTCGCAGCGTGACCAGGCCGTCGCGGCGGGCGTCGGCCAGGGTGCGGCGCAGCGCCGCCGGGTCGACCGGGACGTGCTCGGGCTCGTGCGTCAGCGGCCGGCTCAGCACCTGCTCCTGGAAGTCGGGGTCGGCGTTGGCCAGCAGCACCAGGCCGACGCCGGTGGAGTGCAGCGGCAACCGGCCGCCCACCCGGTACAGCACGGACATCGCCGTCCGTCCCGACAGTCGTTCCACCAGAACAGCTTCCGGACCCTCCCGGACGGCCAGCAGGACGTGCTGGCGGGTCGCCTCGGCCAGGTCGCCCATCACCGGCATGGCCGCCTCGCGCAGTCCCTGGCTGCGCGGGGCCAGCGACGCCAGCTCCCACAGGCGCAGGCCGATGACGTACCGACGGTCCCGCCGCTCCAGTGCACCCTGCGCGACGAGTTGCTTGGCCAACCGCAGCGCGCTGGACAGCGGCAGGCCCGACCGGCGGGCCAGGTCGGACAGCGACAGCGACCGGTGTGCCGGGTCGAACCCGGCCAGCAGGGCGAACGCCCGCTCGATCACCGGGTCGCCGCGTTCGTCGGCGGCGGGTCCGGCTGCCGGGCGGCCGGCCATCAGCGGGCGTCGGCGGGCCGGAGCATGCCGGCAAGCTACCACTGGATGGCAGCCTCAGGACCGCTTGCGTTCCTCCGGCCCGACGATGACGTTGCGCAGCACCCCCAGCCGGTCCACCTCGACCTCGACGACGTCGCCCGGCTGCAGCAACCAGGCGGGGGTCCGGGCGTAACCGACGCCGGACGGGGTGCCGGTGGCGAGCAGGTCACCGGGCTCGACGGTGAAGGTGCGGGAGATGTGCGCCAGGGTGTCGCCGACGGTGTAGACCATCTGATCGGTGGAGCCGTCCTGCACGGTCGTGCCGTTGACCCGGGTCCGCACCCGCAGCCCGTCGCGCAGGTCGCCCACCTCGGCGGCCGGCACCATCGGGCCGAGCGGGCCGGACCGGTCGCCGTTCTTGCCCAGGATCCACTGCGAGGTGATCTTCTGCGCCCGCCGGGCGGTCAGGTCGTTGAACGTCGAGTAGCCGACGACGGCGTCGAGGGCTTCCTCGGGGGTGGCGTCGACCAGCCGCTGCCCGACCCAGGCGACGATCTCCCCCTCCCAGTCCAGGCCGTCCTCGTTGGCCGGAACCGGCACCTCGGCGCCGTCCACCGACAGCGAGCGGCTCCACCGGGCGAACAGCGTCGGGTATTCGGGCAGCACCTGATCGGCGTAGCTGCCCTCGGCAACGTGCTTGAGGTAATTGAGCCCGATGCAGATCACCCGGGCCTCGGGCAGTACCGGCGGCACGAACGTCACCTCGGCGGCGGGCAGTGTCGGGCCGGCGGGCGCGGCGGTCAGGTGGCCGGCGGGGTCGGCCCAGAACTGCCGCAACGGGGCGATAACGGTGACGGCGTCGCCGCTCTCGTCCAGCGCGGCGACGGCGACGCCGTCGGGTCGGTCGATGCCGACGATTCTCATGGTCGTTCTCCAGACAGGTGGTGGTGCAGGAAGTCGATGGTGCGGGTGACGGCGTCGGCGGCGGCCGCCGGCGAGCCGAGCCACATGTGGTCGGCGTCGGCGTAGAGGTGCAACTGCGCGTCCACCCCGGCCGCTTCGAGTGCCCGGTGCAGCCGCTCACTCTGCCCGCACGGGATCAGGTGGTCGGCCCGGCCGTGCAGCAGCAGGAACGGCGGCGCGGCGGCGGCGTGATCGGCACCGACGTGGCTGACCGGGCTGGCCTGGGCGGCCCGCTCGGGGACGGTCGCCGCCGGCGCGCCGAGCAGCAGCGCCTCCCGGGTGGTCGCGTCGAGCGGGTCGGCGCCGAGATCGGCCGGGAGAGCGGACAGGTCGGACGGCGCGTACCAGGCGGCCACCGCCGCCACCGCGCTCGACCCGTCGAGGCCGACATCGCCTTCCAGCGTGGCATTGTCGCCGGCCAGGCCGAGCAGCTCGGCCAGCTGGCCGCCGGCCGACTCGCCCCAGGCGGCGATCCGGTCGGGGTCGATGCCGACGTCACCGGCCCGGACCCGCAGCCAGCGGACGGCGGCCTTGGCGTCGTGCAACTGCGCGGGGAACGTCGCCTCGCCGGAGAGCCGGTAGTCGACGCTGGCCACCGCGATCCCGGCCTGCGCGACCAGTTCGAACGGGTGCGGCGACGCGCCGGCGTAGGCGGGTCCGGCGCCGTGCCGGCTGCCCAGCCGCCAGCCGCCGCCGTGCAGGAACACCACCGCCGGAACGGGCCCTCCGGCGTTCGGCGGGAGCCAGAGGTCCAGCTCGAGCGGCCGGGCGCCGGGCAGCGCGGCGTACGGCACCCCGGCCAGCATCCGCACCCCGCCCGCGGCGTGCCGGGCCGGCGGCAGCTCAGCCCACTCCACCGGCGGCGGGCCGACCGGGGCCGGCGCCGTGGCGGGGGCGGCCATCAGGCGTCCGGCCAGTCGAAGTCGGGCATGAACTCCATCCGGTGCTGCCCTGCGGCCGCCTGCATCCGCGGGAAGTCCGGGACGAACGGCGGCTGGTCTTTCGTGTTGTGGTCGGTCAGCGTGCCCATGTGCTGGAAGAACCGTTCGAACCCGCCGGTCATCGTGCCCATGATCCGGGCCGCCTCCTCCACCCGGTAGGCGTGCGGGGTGCCGGCCGGCACGTAGGCGAAGTCGCCCGGGGTGAGCAGCCGGCTGGTCTTGGTGCCGCCGGCGTCGGTGAAGAACAGCCGCACCTTCCCATCGAGAATGTAGAACGTCTCGTGGGTCTCGTCGTGCGAGTGGGTGGGGATGATGTTGCCGGACGGGCAGTCGCTGGTGATGACGCCGAACTGGTTGTCGGTCTCGTCACCGGAGAGCAGGACGGTGAACAGGTCGCCGAACAGCATGGCGTGCTCGCCCTCCCCCTTGCGCAGGACGTAGGGCTCGGGCTTGCCGGGCAGCACGCCCTTCCATTGCGGTCCCTGGTCGGGCTTGATCAGGTACTCGAAGGTCATCGCTGGGGCCTCGGTTCGGTCGGACGGTGCTGCGCGATGAGCGCCCTGCCATAGTCCCCCGCGTTCGGGGTGCGCACCGTGGTGTGGATGTGGAAGACGGCGGGTTCGGTGTTGGCCAGGAACACGCCGCAGTGGTGGTCCAGTTCGGTCAGCACGACCGGGCTCTGGATGCGGAAGTAGAACGGCTCGCCGCCCGCCCACCCGCCGATCCAGGAGAACCAGGTGTCGTCGGCGTGCTCCTCGACCTCCCGCAGCCGGGCCGCCAGCGGTCCGGCGGGCAGGTAGCCGAGCGCGTCGGCGACGAGTTCGCGGACCAGATCTGCCGCGAGTGCCGGCATCTCGGACAGCCGAAGGCCCTCGTTCGGGATGATCCGGTTGTCCTGGAAGCAGCCGGCCAGGGTGCGCTCGTCGCCCGGGTGCAGCCGCCCCTCCGGCATCGCCGGATCCACCATCCGCTCGTACGTCACCGCCCGGCGGCGCAGGTCCGCCGGCAGCGCGGCCATCGCGGCCCGGGCCAGCTCGATCCGCCGGCCGAACGGGCCGGCCGGATCGCCGTCGTCGGTGGTGTTCGGCTCGGCGCCGAAGAAGACGGGCGTGACCACCAGCCGGGGCCCGATCACCACCGCGTTGATCGCCAGGTGGTGGCCGAACAGCTGCCAGCCCCACGGCCGCGTCACCGACGGTTCGCCGTAGATCGCCAGGTTGTAACTGAACTCGTTCATCAGCCGGGGCAGGCCGACCACGTCGCCGAGGAACCCGTTGATCGTCATCGCCGTGCGGGCCAGTTCGTAGCCCGCCGGGCTGAGCGTCGCCGCGACCAGAGTCAGGGCGGTGTCCCGGGTCTCGGCGGACACCTCGTCCAGCCGGACGCCGGTGTCGTGCTGCAGGAACTCGGGGTTGGCCCAGGACCGCCACTCGTGCGCGTCGACGTCGTAGCCGATCCGGGCCCGGCCGGTGTCGTCCAGGGTGGCCAGCAGGGACTCGGCGGCGACCACCATCTCCTTGGTCGGCGCCTCCTCCCCCGGCCGGATCTCGTCGCGCCCGAACAGGTCCGGCACGACGGTGCCGTCGGTGGTGACGCCGACATAGGGCTCCGGGTAGAGCGTGGCCCAGCCGTCGATCATCGGGCCGGCGAACGGGTCGGTCTTCGCGTACTCGGCGTACTCGCGGACGGTCAGCCCGCGCAGGTCGGTCAGCCGGGGATCGTCGGCCGGGAGCAGATGATCACGGAAGTTGCTGCCGATCATGGCGTCTCACCACCCCGCCGCGCGCAGCAGGCCGGCCGCGGCGGCCGCCGGGTCGCTGCCCCGCCAGGCCACGTGCTGGTCCGGGCGGACCAGCAGCAGGTCGGCGCCCCAGCGCTCGCGCAGCGCGTCCTCGTCCGGTTCGGTATCCCCGAGCCTCAATTGCCGGACGGTGAGCGGGATGCCGTGCTGCGCCGCCGCATCCGTCACCTCCGGGCCGACGGTGACGCCGGGCAGCGCGACGAGGGTGAACCCGGTGCCCAGCGCGTCGTACACCGACCGGCCGTCGGCCAACCACACGTGCGGCAGGAGGCCGCCGGGGTGCGCGGACGGGGTGTAGCGGATCGGGTCCTCGGGCGGCGCGCCGGAGCCGTCGTCGGTGACGACCGGTGAGCCGGCGTAGCTGTAGCCGAGCACCAGCCCGTGCGAGTGGAACTCGCTCTTCTTCACTTGCAACCCGGCGGCCGCGGCGGCGCGGGCGGCGTCTCCGGCGGGTCCGGCGGCGCCGAGCAGCTCGTCGGCGAAGTGGTGGGCCAGCGCGTTGTTGTTGGCCGATGCGTCCGCGATGGTGCGGGCGGCGACCGGCCGTCGCTCCGGCTCGTAGCTCGGCAGCAGGTTCGGGCCGGCCCAGCCCTGGATCGTCGCGGCCAGCTTCCAGGCCAGGTTCACCGCGTCACCGACGCAGGTGTTGAAGCCGTGCCCGCCCCACGGCGGGTTCAGGTGGGCGGCGTCACCGGCGATCAGCAGGTTCGGGTGGTCGGTCGACTGGTAGCGGTCGGCCAGCAGCATCCGGCAGTTCCACAGGTCGGTGGCGATGACGTCGACCGGCAGCTCGTCGTCGCCGACCAGGATGCGGACCATGCCGACCGGGTCGGCCTCGGCGGCGGTCACGTCGACCCCTTGCACGATCGCCCACCAGGTGTCCTTCAGGTCCATCCGGCCGACGATGCCGCCCGCCCCCGGGGCGAGCACCCAGTAGTGGATGGCGTTCTCGTGCGTGACCCGGTCGGCCAGTCCGGGCGAGGTGAACAGGATGGACAGGTTGGGCTTGACCCCGGAGCCGCCCTCGAAGCGGGCGCCGAGGGCCGGCCGGACCACGCTGGAGCCGCCGTCGCAGCCGAGAACGTACTCTGCCTCGATGGTCTCGGTGGATCCGTCGGCGGCCTCGATCACTGCGCGGGCGCCGGGGTCGGTCGGGGTGACCTCGGTGACCCGGGCACCCAGCCGCAGGTCGACCAGGTCCAGGGTGGCGACCTTGGCCCGGAGCACCTCCTCGATGATCGGCTGCCCGACCTGCTGACCGCGCTCGGGGGTGTCCTCCGGGCGGGCGACGGTCAGCTGGAAGATCTCGGTGAACCGGGTGACCTCCCGGCCGAGCAGGGTGGAGACGAACACCGCGTCCTGGGCGTAGTCGACCGGCAGCGGGGCGGCGGCCCGGACGGTGTCGGCCAGGCCCCACCGGCGCAGGTGCGTCATGGTGCGCGCGTTGGTGGTCTTGGCCCGCGGGCGGTCGGTGTCGATGGTGACGCGGGGTTCGACGACGATGCTGCCGACGCCGCGGCCGGCCAGCTCGATGGCCGCCGACAGTCCGGTCGGGCCACCGCCGGCGATGAGGACCGGGGTGCTGGTCATGGTGGACTCCAATGGGTTTCGGTGTTCTAGTGGGTGGCGATCGAGTCGATCTCGTCGGCGGATTCGGCCGGGGTCAGCGGGCCGCGGCGGGGCAGCGCGCTCATCACCGCGGCGCCGATCAGCGCCGGGGCGGCGAAGGCGAGGGCGCTGACGACGACGCTCGCGCCGGCGGCGACGAAGAACGCGCCGTAGGTAGGCCCGGCGATGGCGCCGAGCCGGCCGACCCCCAGCGCCCAACCCAGGCCGGTGGCCCGGGCGTCGGCCGGGTAGAAGCCGGCGACGTGGTCGTTGAGCATGTTCTGGGTGCCCAGGCCGCCGAAGCCGGTGATGGCGATGAGCATCATCAGCACGAACGTCGCGGGATGGGTGCCGAGCAGGGCCAGCGCGACCGCGGCGGCGCCGAACCCGGTGAGCACCAGGTACTTCGCGCCGATGCGCTCGGCGACGGTCGAGGCGACCAGGGTGCCGACGATCGCGCCGACGTTGTAGACGAGCAGGAACGTCAGCGACGAGCCGATGTCGTAGCCGGCCGACCGCATGATCTGCGGCAGCCAGGTGCTGACGCCGAACGAGACGAGCAGGCTGCACAGGTTGACCGCCCACAGCCCCACGGTCGGGCCGGCGTAGCCGGGGCGGAACAGCAGCTTGACCGGCGAACCGGTGGCTGCGGCGTGCGGGCGGGCGGCCGGGACGGGCAGGCCGTGGGTGGCGGCGATCCGGTTCGCCTCGGCGACGCGGCCCTTGCTGCGCAGGTACGACGGCGACTCCGGCAGCGTGATCGCGGCCAGCGGCAGCACGACGACCAGGGCGAACGCGCCGATCGCGTACACCCAGCGGAAGTTGCCGCCGGGCACCAGGTAGATCGCGGCCACCGAGGCGAGCAAGCCGCCGACCGGCGGGCCGGTGAGCACCGCGCCGAGGATCCGGGAGCGGTACCGCGGGTCGGCGAACTCGCCGGCCAGCGCGACCGCGGTGGGCAGCAGGCCGCCGACGCCGAACCCGGTGAGGAACCGGCAGATGCCGAAGACGGCGAACGTCGGGCTGACCGCGCAGCCGAGCATGGCGACCGAGAACAGCGCCACCGAGAACAGGAAAAGCCGGCGACGGCCCAGGATGTCGGTCAGCGTGCCGGCGACCAGGGAGCCGGCCAGCATGCCGACCAGGGCGATGCTGGCCACCGCGCCGCCCTCGCCGGCGGTGATGTGCCAGGGCTCCCGACCGATCATGCCGGGCAGCGTGGCGCCGTAGGCGAACAGGTCGAAGCCGTCCGAGATGAGGCCGAGCCAGCAGATCAGCGGGACGACGACCAACGCGGCGCGGGACGCCCGGGTCGGGGTGGAACTCGTCATCGAGGTTCTCCAGGGTCAGGTCGGGAGTCGGTGGTGGGCGCCTCGGGGTCGATCCTGCGGGGTGACCGTCGTGCCGCCCATCCCGGTTGCCACTGGGTGGCAGGAATCCCGTGCCCTTCCCCGCCGACGTGCCTCATCGGCAGGATCGGCGGGGCCGGGAACCTGCGGATGAGGCAGGTCGATGCGGGGTGGGCGGCTGCGGGTCAGACGGCGGCCGGGGCCCGGTGCACGTCGTCGTCGCGGTCGTCGGCGGTGACGGTGTCGTGGTCGGTGAATTCCCGGGCGTCCTGCACCCGGCCGCCGCGCAGCATGGTGAAGCCGATGACTGCGGCGACGAACACCGCGCCGGCGCAGGCCAGCAGCGCGACGTCGTAGCCCTGCACGATCGCGTCCCGGCCGGCGGCCGAGGCCGCGGCCAGCGCGTCCGGCAACGGGGCGGCGGCCAGGGCCAGCGGGCCGCCCTCGCCGACGATGCCGTCGACCACCTGTTGCAGCGGCTCGGGCAGGCCCAGCGATGACAACGAGTTCCCCAGGACGGTGGCGGCGACGCTGAGCCCGATGCTGCCGAACACGCCCGCGGCCATCGCACCCGAGTACTCGCGGATCAGGCTGTTGCCGGCGGCGGCCATCCCGCTGTGGTGCAGCGGTACGGCGCCGACCGCGGCCGCGGTGATCGAGGAGACCAGGAAGGTGAAGCCGACGCCCAGCAGCAGCATCGCCGGCACGTACGCCCACGAGCCGGCGTCGGCGGGGATGCGGGACAGCCAGACCTGGCCGGCGACCATCGGCAGCAGGCCGACCGACAGCAGCAGGCGGGGGCTGACCCGGCGCAGGATGCCGCCCAGGAACGGGCTCAGCGCCAGCGGCACCAGCTGCACGACCAGCAGCAGCACGGCCGAATGCAGTGCCTCGTACTGCTGGCCGACCTCGAGCCGGACGGCCAGCGCGTACACGGTGCCGATGAAGCCGCCGTAGCCGAGCAGGGCGATCAGCGCGGCACCGGTGAACGCCGGGGAACGGAACAGGGACAGCCGCAGCATCGGCTCGGCGGTGCGCAGCTCGACCACGATGAACGCGGTCAGGGCGAGCGCGGCGAGCACGAAGCCGCCGACCACCGGGGTGGACCCCCAGCCCAGCGACGGCCCCTCGACGACGGCGAACAGGCCGGCGAGAACGGCGACGGCGGCGGTGATCTGGCCGGGCCAGTCGAAGGAGCGGGCGGTCGGCGCCTTGGCGTCCGAGCAGGCGAACAGGGCGATCAGCCCGGTGACCACGGCCAGCGCGGCGACCGGCACGAACGCGAACCGCCAGGACGCGCCGAAGTGCACGACCAGCCCGGAGACCAGCGGGCCGCCGGCGGCGCCGAGCCCGAACGCGACGGTGAACAGGGCGATCGCCTTGGCCCGGTCCTTGGCGCCGGGCGAGAGCAGGCTCAGCAGCGACAGGGCCGAGGCGAAGATGGCGCCGGCGCCCAGGCCGGCGATGGCCTGACCGGTGAGCAGCACGCCGATCGAGCCGGCGAAGGAGTTGACGACCTCCCCCACGGTGAGCAGGACCGTGCCGGCCAGCAGCACCTTCTTGTGCCCGAACAGGTCCCCGATCAGGCCGTAGCTCAGGGTCAGCACGGCGGTCGGCACCCCGTAGGCGGCGGTGACCCAGGTGAGCTGGGAGCCGCTGATCGCCAGCGAGGTGGAGATCTCGCCGAGCAGGGAGGCGACCAGGACGCCGCCGACCTGGGCGGCGAAGACCGCCAGCAGGGTGGTGATGAAGGTGCCCCGGGTGAGCCCGCCGGTCTCCTCGACCAGGGCGGATTGCGGGGGTGAAAAACTCTTGGACACTGGACTTCTCATCTCGTCGTTGGGTCAAGAAGGGCCGCTGGATCCGGCGGGCTTGTCGATTCAAGGGTGGCGCATCCGTTGGCAGAAGTGAAATGAATGTCTCCTATCGTTGATATAAGGTTCGAGCATGTCGATGCTCAGCCCGCTGTCCGGTCTCGACCTGAACCTGCTGGTCTACCTGCAGGCGCTGGTGGAGGAACGCAGCGTCACCCGGGCCGGTGAGCGGCTGGGCATCAGCCAGCCGGCGGTCAGCCAGGCACTGGCCCGGCTGCGGCGGCACTTCGGCGATCCCCTGCTGGTGCGCAACGGCCGCGCGTACGAGCTGACGCCGCTGGCCCGCTCGCTCGCCGACGACGTCACCCTGACCTGCCGGATCGCGGCGCGAGTGTTCGCCGCCCAGGCCACCTTCGATCCGGCCACCGCCGAGCGGGAGTTCGTGGTGCTGGCCACCGACCAGGCGGTGGCGGTGCTCGGCGATGCGCTGAGCCGGGCGTGGGACGGGGTGGGTCCGGGCGTGCACCTGCAGCTGCGGCAGATCGCGGTCGACATGGTGACCCAGCTGGACGACGTGCTGCGCGGGGTCGACGGGTTCATCGCCCCGCACGGCGTGATGAGCGGCTATCCGTGCCTGGACCTGTATACCGACGAGTGGGTGGCGGTGGCCGGGGCCGGCAACTCGGTGCTGGGCGATCGGCCGGCGCTGGAGCTGGCCGACCTGGCCGCGCTGCGCTGGGTGGTGCCGTATCACAACCCGCCCCGCGACGTGGCCGTCATCGTGCGAGAACTCAACGCGCGCAACATCGATCCCGTGGTGGACATCGTGCTGGACAGCTTCCAGCCGATCCCGTTCTTCGTCGCCGGCACGGACCGGATCGCCTGCCTGCCCCGCCGGCTGGCCGACCGGCTCGCCCCGCTGGCCCGGGTGGTGATCCGCCCGCTGCCGTTCCCGACCGCCGCGCTGCGGGAGGCCCTGTGGTGGCATCCGAGCCACGAGCGCGACGCCGGCCACCGCTGGCTCCGCTCGGTCCTGCAGACCGCCTCCGCCTCCCTGGGCGTCGGGTAGGCGCGCCCTTTGCCGCGCGATCAACTACGCCGGCGCGCCCTTTCCCGCGCGGATCAACTACGCCGGCGCGGATGAAACTGCACCGAATGTGACTGGAGTGCAGCGTGTCAACGACTTCATCCGCGCGTCCGCCGGCGTCGGAGGGGTCCGCCGCGCTCGCCCACCCCTGGCTGCGACCCCAGCGGCGACCGGCGCACGGCCGGTTCACTTGAGCCGGTGGTGCGCCACCCACGCGGCGTCGGCGACGAACGCCCCCCGGGTCCCAGCTCCCTGGGGTTCCGGTCGCTCCGGGGGACTCGATCTTCCCGAGGACGGTGCCGGGATCACCAGGCCCGCCGCGTCCGCGGATCGGCCCCGGGCCGCACCGAAACGCACCGCCCCGCCCCCGCCCCCGTTCGCCGCGCGGATGAAGTCGTTGACTCCCGTCACACCAAGCACATTCCGTGCGAGTTCATCCGCGCCGGCGTAGTTGATCCGCGCGCACGAAGGGTCAGCCGGCGGTGGCCGCGGCCAGCTTGCGGCCGCGGGCCGAAGGGTGGTCGGGGTGGTCGGGGTGGGTGGGGTCGGTGGGGTCGGCGGGGCAGGTGTAGCGGTGGCGGCCGGGGCCGGCGCTGCGCCGGGTGCCGTCGGGCAGGACCACCTCGGCGCTCGTCCCGGCCGGCACCAGCATCGTCAGCTCCAGGGCACCCGCACAGAGCTGCCAGCGCGACTCGATCCGCCCGTACGGCGACTCCAGCGTGGCCTCGGCCCAGGTCAGGCCGCCGCCGGGGTGCGGGTGGATGCGGAACCGGCGGTAGGCCGGTTCGCCGTCGATGGGCTGGATGCCGGCCGTGTAGCGGTGCAGGAAGGAGATCACAGCGCCCTTGGAGTAGTGGTTGAGCGAGTCCCGCGGCACGCCGTCGCGGTCGACGCCGTCCCAGCGCTCCCACATCGTGGTGGCACCCCGATCGATCATGGCCAGCCAGCCCGGCTCCCCGTCCTGCATCAGCAACTCGTAGGCGACGTCGGCATGTCCTGCCTCGGCCAACGCGGGCAGCAGCATCGGTGTGGCGAGAAAGCCGGTGCCTAAACGCATTCCGGCGGACCGGATCAGCTCGACGAGCCGGTCGGCGACCGCCGGCCGCAGTGCGGAAGGGACGAGGTCGAAGGCCAGCGCCCGCACGTGGGTGGCCTGGGTGTCCGGGGTGAGCCGCCCGTCGGGACCGACGAACTCGGCCTGCCACGCGGCCCGGACCCGGCCGGCCAGCTCCGCGTACCGGTCGGCCTCCGCTGACCGTCCCAGGACGGCGGCGATGCGGCCCATCAAACGGGCGCTGTGCGCGTAGTACGCGGTGGCCACACAAGCCTGATCCAGCGCGGCGAAGGCGGTCAGGTCGTCCGCCTCGGCGTCCGGTTCCAGCCACTCGCCCCAGTGGAACCCGGTGTCCCACAGGTATTCCTCGTGCGCGCGGGGGGTCGGGTGGGCGGCCGCGCGGGACGGGTGACGCCCGGTGCGAGCCATCCGCCGGGTGCGGTCCAGCCACCGGACCATGGTCGGCCACAGCTCGTGCAGGATGCGGGTGTCGCCGTAGGCGCGGTACAGCTCCCAGGGCACGATGACGACCGCGTCGCCCCAGCCGGCGGACCCGTTCAGCCCGGCGATCGGGCTGTGTCGACCCTCGGCCGGCGCGGTCGGCGAGATGTTGGCGACGGTCCCGTCCGGCCACTGGTCGACGGCCACGTCCCGCAGCCATTTCGCGCTGAATCCGGCGACGTCGTACAGGAACGCGGCGGTCGGCACGTACAGCTGCCAGTCGCCCGTCCAGCCGGCCCGCTCCCGGTGCGGGCAGTCGGTGGGGATGTCGCAGGCGTTGTCCCGCAGGCTCCACACCGCGGCCTGGTGCAGCCGGTTGACCCGGTCGTCGCTGCCGGCGAAGTGGCCGGTGCGGCGCATGTCGGTGTGCACGACGATCCCGCGGACGTCGTCGGGGGTGAGCTCGTCCGGGTGGCCGTCGATGCGGACGTACCGGAACCCGTGGGTGGTCCGGCGCGGCTCGAAGACCTCGCCCTCGACGCCGGCCGACGTCACCTGGTCGACCTGGCCGGCGGCCAGCGGGTGCGGCAGGAACGGCAGGTCGGGGCGCAAGTGGTCGGTGGTCAGGTCGCCGTCCGGCCCGAGCCATTCGCCGTGGGTCAGCGTGATGGTGCTGCCGGCCGGCCCGAGCCGGGTCAGCCGGACCCACCCGTTGATGTTCTGGCCCAGGTCGACCAGCTGACCGCCGCCGGGCAGCCGGCGGACCGTCAGCGGGGTGATCTCCTCGACCCGGCGGACCGGCGGGGCCGGTGAGTCGATCAGCCGGTCCAGCCCATGGTCGGCGAGAGCGACCGCCGCCCAAGCGGAGTCGTCGAAGCCGGGGCGGTCCCAACCGTGCGGGTAGCGACGCAGATCGACCCGTTCGCCGGCGATCAGGTCGGCGGACAGGATGTGCCCATGGCTGCTTCGCCAGCCCGGCCCGGTGCCGACGACGCTGACCGTCCCGTCCGGGTGGGTCAGCCGCAACTGGGCCAGCAGACCCAGGCGGCTCCCCCACTGATCGCCGGCCCGGGTGATGCCGATCTGCCCGCGGTACCAGCCGTCGGCCAGGATCACCCCGACGGCGTTGCGTCCCGTGACGATCGCGTCGGTGACGTCGATCGTCTGCACCTGCAGGTGGGTGTCGTACTGGGTGAAGCCGGGGGTGAGTTCGGCGTCCCCGGCCCGGCTTCCGTTGACGAACGCCTCGTACAGGCCCAGCGCGGTCACGTGCAGCCGGGCCGCGACCACCGTGGTGGGGACGTCGAACTCGAACCGCAGGAGGGCGGCCGGCCGGTCGCCCGCCTTCGCCGCCGGCTCTGGGCCGGGTTCGATCCAGCCGGCGGTCCAGTCGGCGGGCGACAGCAGTCCCGTCTCGAACCAGGCGGCCGGGGACCAGCCGGACTCGCCCCGGTCGGTCCGCACCCGCACCCGCCAAATGACCCGCTGCCCGGAGGTCAGTTCCGGGCCGTCGTAGTCCACGAACAGGCACCGGTCGGAGGCGACCCAGCCGGTGTCCCAACCGTTGTCGCCCTGCAACCGGTAGGCGCACTGGCGGCGGGCGCCGTCCGGCAGCTGCCAGGACAGCCGCGGCGACCGGCCGATCAGGCCGAGCGGGTTCGCCAGGTGCTCGGTGCGCAGGTCGTGGGGGGTAGTCATGGTCAGCGGACCTTCCGGACGAACAGCACGGCCACCGCGGCCAGCAGCGCGGCCCCACCCAGGACCAGGAAGAACGTCGAGTAGCTGCCGGCGCCGGCGGCCAGCACGAGCACCGCGAGCAACGGCGCGACCACGTTCGGCAGCACGGTGGCGACCTGGTAGACGCTCATCGCCTTGCCGGCCTGGGCGTCGTCCGGCACCAGGGCGGCGGCGATCGCGATGTCGACGGTCAGGTAGACGGCCTGCCCGACGGTCAGCACCATCCAGGCGACGAAGAAGCCGCCCTGGCTCTGGGTGACCGCGGCGACCACCAGCGCGGCCGCGATCAGGACCGAACCCAGGACGACGAACGCCTTGCGCCGGCCCAGCCGGTCGGACAGGAAGCCGGACAGCAGGAAGCAGGCGATCGAGATCGGGGTGGAGATCGCGGTGATCCGGGCGTACTCGCCGGCCGCGGCCTCAGTGCTCAGGCCCACCGTGTCGGTCAGGAAGTACACGGCGAAGGTCTGCACCCCGACGTAGGCGACGCCGACCAGCAACCGGCTGGTCCAGTTCCAGGCGAAATCGCGGTCGCCGCGAGTGCGCAGCCAGTAGCTGGCGACGAACTCGCGCACGCCGAACCGGAGGTAGGCGATGTCGACGGGCCGGTCGACCCGGCGGATGAACGCGGCCAGTACGACGGCGGTCAGGAAGCCGACCAGCGCGGGCAGGCCCAGCATGGCCAGCGGGTAGGCGGCCAGGGCGCTGCCCAGGATCACCCCGGTCAGCACCGCGAACGCCACCACGAAGCCGATCAGCCCGGACAGCCGGGCGCGCAGGTGATCGGGGACGAACTCGGGGATCAGGGGCAGGAATCCGGCGAACGCGGCGGCGTAGCCGAGCGAGGCGATCGCGTAGCCGACGATCACCGCGGTCACCGACGGCACCGCGCCGGCCAGCCCGAGGCCGATCAGGCCGGTCAGCGCGCCGCCGACCAGCCAGGGGCGACGCCGGCCGAACCGGCTGCGGGTCCGGTCGCTCAGCGCCCCGCACAGCGGCAGCGCGGCGATCGTCACCACGGCGCCGATCAGCACCACGGTGGACAGCGATGCGGTCTTGCCGGTCGGGTCGAGGCCGGCGATCCGGATCGCCAGGGTGACGATCGCGGGCGACAGGCTGGCCAGGTACAGGCCGAACGCGGCCACCGCCATCAGCGGGATCAGCAGCTTCGGTGCGGGGGCGTCGCGGTGCAGGGCGCTCTCCGCCGGCCGGTCGAGGTTGCTCGACGTCATCGGTTCGGTCGTCATTGACGCTCCAGGAGGTTCGGGGGGCTCTGGTATCACAATCGGGCACGTCGAGCCGAAAGGGAAATGAATCCTCGGGATGGTCTCCATAAGCGTCAGGCATGCTGTGGACATTCGGTAGCGTTCCACCCATGCCCATCAGACTTGAGAACGTCGGCATCGCCGTGCGGGACCTCGACGCGACCATCGCCTTCTTCACCGACCTCGGGCTGACCGTCCTCGGCCGGGACACGGTCAGCGGAGAGTGGGCCGACACCGCGGTCGGCCTGGACGGCAACCATGCCAAGATTGCGATGCTCCAGACACCCGATGGCAACGGACGTCTCGAGCTGTTCGAGTACATCCACCCGGACGCGATCGAGACGGAGCCCACCCGCCCCAACGACATCGGCATGCACCGGGTGGCCTTCTCGGTCGACGACATCGACGAGGCCCTGGCAATCGCCGCCCGGCACGGCTGCCACCCGCTGCGCGGTGTGGCCACCTACGAGGACGTCTACAAGCTCACCTACCTCCGCGGCCCCAGCGGCATCCTGGTCATGCTCGCCCAGGAACTGCAGAAGAACTGACCGCGCCCGTTCCTTGCATTGCTGGCAGGAGGTGTGGGACATGCTGCGATCAGCGTGCGGGTCTTGACGACGCCGAACTACCTGATCCGTCGTGATTGTCGTCGGTACCGGACTCGATCACTTCCAGGACGTGATCCTTCCCTTTGATGCCAGGGCCGCGTATCGCTTTGCGGCGATCGTCGCCGACCGCGAGTCGTTGGGGCACGCATCGCGGAACGCGAGTCTGGCCACCCGCAACACCGGCGACTTCATCTCGACCGGCATCGAGGTGGTCAATCCGTGGCGAGAGCCGGGCCGGTGAGCCGATATGTATCGGCTCACCGCCGGTTCCGCACCGCGGTGACGGGCCACTGGATGTCGATCCGGATCTCCGGCCGCCGGGACCCCGGCTTCGGAGCCCATGACGCCGATTTCGGCGGCCGCGGCGGCCGGCTGGCGTGCCGATGACCGGTCGGGGTGGTCGTGGTGATGGTGCCGTCCTCGACCAGGGTGGCCCACCCGCCCAAATCCTTCGTCAAATTGCAACGACCGCAGCGGCCATTTCCGTTGCGCAGATCAGTTTCTCCACCCTTGGCCAACGCGACGGCGTGATCGGCGTGCCGGATCGGCGCCCCACACCAAGGAGTGCGACAGACCTGGTCCCGGGCCGTCAGGAACTTTCGGGCCACCTCGGGGAAGTCCCGCCGCCGGGCGTCGGTACTGACCAGATCGCCAGCCGTATTGGTGTACAGGCGACGAACCCAGACCTTGGTCGTGTCGTCGGCACGAACCAGGCTGCGGGCCAGGGGCGCGGGGATCGGGCCGTAGCCGACCAGCTGGGCCGGCTCAGTGTCGGCGTCCGCCAGCGTCCGGTCCGTCATCACCAGGTGAAGCTCGATACCCGGATCCTGTGGCTCACCCTCGCCGGGCGTGAGGATCCGCTTCACAAACTCGTCGGCCATGATCTGGGCCTTGGATCGGTGCTCGTCCGGGTCGACCGCGCCAGCCATCGCCCGCCGGTGCAACGCCCCGTACACCGCGCAGCCGTCCTTGACCGGCAGCATGGCCGTCACATACGACATACAGTCCGGCGCCGGCCGGATCGACACCCGCCGATCCTTCGCCCCTTTGGCCGCCCGCTCGGTGGCGCCGTTCGGGTCGAGTCGCTGCGCCCAGGTCTTGACTTCCCGTTCGGTGCGGGCATCGCCCCATTCGTGCAGTCGATCGGCGATGTCCGCGTCGATGACCGCGCGGTCCTCCTTGGGCAGGTGCGCGGTCTCCCGCGCGATGATCGTCACCCGCCACTCGCTGGTGTCGCCCCGTTCGAGAGCCCTCAGTACACCAGGCATCTCGTGGACCAGGGTGGCGGCCAACCCGACGTGCCGGCCGCCCTTGAATGGGGTGTCCCGCCGGGCCAGCCCCACCTGTGCGGTGATCGACCGCCGCGCGTCGGCCGAATCGGTGCCCGCCTTCACCAGTTTCGCCCGGTGGGACGTCGCGAACGCGTCGGTGATCCTCGCCTGCGCCGCCGCGGCCGCCGACTTGACCCGCTCCAATGCGGTCAGCTGATCGATGCGGTCGGGATCGGTGCCGGCGTCGAGCGCGGCCAGCTCCGCGATCAACGCGGTCCACCGATCCGAGCTCGACATGTGTTCGATTGTACTGGCCGTGCGAAGGCGAATCAACAGCTATAGCAGACTATTTCGAACGTCCGTGCTTGGGTCGGCACCGCGGACCACCTGTCAAGTCGCGGTCGTGCCACGCCGATCACTCCCCGCCTTCGTCACTCGTCGCGTGCGTATTCGCGCACTGCGACATACGCCCGATGACCGGTGAGCTTCTCGAACATGGCGGTCATCCGCGCGAGCGCGCTGGCGGAACGTTCGCCGATCGTCGGCATGATGACGTGTGCGATGTGCCCGCGGGCCGGATTGTTCAGGTCGCGCCACACCTGGTCGAGATCCTCCGACGACAGCGTCGTCTTGGCCTTCACCTCCGACGCGCCGATGTCCCCGTGCCGGACCCGGTCACCCGCACGATGTGTCTCTCGATAACGGCTCCCGCCAAGGAGATCGTCCCGCAGTGCCCGCTCCAGATCGTGCCCGAGCAACTGAGGCGTGGCCCCATTCGGCGGCTTGACCCGACCGGGCAGGGCGTCAGGGTAGATCGACACTCTGGCGTCGGGAATGCGGCGCACACGGTCGTGCCGGTCGATCGCGCTGGGCGGTTCGGTCATGTTCGCGAGGGTGGGTCGACGATGATCAAGCGGCAAGTAGGGTCCCAGGCGCGGTTCCCATCGTGGCATCTTGACCTTCGCCTTGGTGGCCGCCCTACGGACGGCGCCGCTTGGAGACGCCCCCGGGTCGGCGGCCGGCAACCCCGGTTGTCCCTCGTCGCGGCAGGACCGTGCTGCCGGCCGTTCCGCGCAACCTCCGGATCGCGGGTACGAGGGGTGGCGTGGTCGCCACCGCCTCGCCGAAGATGGCCGGAACAGCGCAAGGAGAAAAGGTTGTCGCTGCGGAGTCGAGGCGGCCGTGGTCGGCGTCGGGGCGGGCGACCGGGCGCGAGTGAGCTGATGCCGAAGGTCCGGTGGGGCCCGGCTGCGCGACGGTTGCCACCGGCACTCACCCGCCCGTCCGTGCAGCCGACCCTGATCAGCGACACGGACATCCTTGCACGATCCTCCCGATTCGGTCCCGCCTGCCTACGGAAATCGACGATGCTGACCCGGCGGACAGCAGGGGCGCCGGTACCTCGAGGACCAGGTGGACAGCGTGCTTCGCGGCAACCGCC
>JBDHZW010000026.1:0-30720 GCA_039812105.1 Nakamurella sp. | reverse complement strand
CAGCCCGAGTTCGTCCAGCCCGGCGATCAGCGAGTCCAGCCGGTCCGGCTCGATGTCCAGGATGACCAGCCCCTGGTCGGTGGTCATCCGGATCCGGTCGCTGCCGTGCGCCTCGACGACGCCGGGCGGCCGGCGACCGTGTCAGTGCCCGAGCAGGTGACGCCGTGAGCGCCGCCACCACGCTGCGGTCGCCGGCCGAACTGGAGGCCATCGCCCGACGGCACCGACCTCGGTCCGACCGGCTTTCCGCGGATCCGGGTCAGACAAGGCCGTCCGGAATCGGATACACCCGACCGCATTTCGGACAGATGGGGCGGGCCACCTCGGCCTCCTCGTCGGCAAGCACCTCCAAGTGCCGCGACCACGCCGGATCGGCGGCGCTGGGTCCGTCGGTCGAGGCGAAATGGGCGCGGCGCGTTGCAGCCACCGCCAGCAACGCGGGGATGTCGTCGGGCGGGCCGTAGGCATGTCGGAGCGCGGACCAGTCACACGGACAGGTCGATTGACCCAGCTGTCGGTAAATGGACGTGCGCCACCACGCCCCGTCGGGAATGCTGGGCAGGCCGCGGGACGGAACCCGCGCACCGCTCCCGACGAAAGGTGGTGACCAATGCCCACACAGCTTGCCCCCAAGTGTCTCTCGTGGGCGTCGATGCTCGACGCGAACGCCAGGGAACAGACGATCCGCACCAGCACGATGCCGTTCGTGCACCCCCACCTGGCCCTGATGCCCGACGCCCACCTGGGCAAGGGCGCCACCGTCGGGTCGGTCATCCCCACGCTCGGCGCGATCATCCCCGCGGCGGTCGGGGTGGACATCGGCTGCGGCATGATCGCGGTCCGGACGCCGTTCACGGCCACCGAGGTCCGGGCCGCCGGCCCGCTGGCCGGGCTGCGGACCGGGATCGAGCGGATGGTCCCGCTGTCCGCCGGGCACCACAACCGGACGCTGGACGTGGGCCCGAACACCCGGACGTACCTGGACGAGTTGACCACCCTGGCCGACCAAGCCGGATTCGATCCCGGGCGGTACGGCAAGAACTGGCGGCACCAGTTGGGTTCGCTCGGCTCCGGCAACCACTTCATCGAGGTGACCGCCGACGAGACCGACAGCGTGTGGCTCTTCCTGCATTCCGGCTCGCGGGGAATCGGCAACCGGATCGCCCAGCACCACATCAAGGTCGCCCAGGACGGCGCCGAGCGCGACGGCATCGAGTTGCCGGACCGGGATCTCGCCTTCCTCGCCGAGGGCACCGCCGAGTTCGACAGCTACATCGACGAACTCACCTGGGCGCAGCGGTTCGCGCTGCTCAACCGGCGGGAGATGATGGACCGGGTCGAGGCGGCGTTCGCCGCGCACATGGGCTCGCCCGTCGATCCGGTCGAGACGATCCAGTGCCACCACAACTACACCGTGCCCGAAGCCCATGCCGGCGAGCAGGTGTGGTTGTCCCGGAAGGGAGCCATCGACGCCCACGACGGTGTCGACGGCCTCATTCCCGGGTCGATGGGCACGGCGTCGTACGTCGTGCGGGGCAAGGGCAACGCGCTCGCGTTGCACTCCTCGCCGCACGGCGCCGGCCGGGAGCATTCCCGGTCGGCTGCTCGGATGCTGTTCACCCGCGACCAGTTGCGGTCCCGGATGGCCGGCATCGAGTACCGGGACACGGACGCGTTCATCGACGAGATCCCCGACGCCTACAAGCCGATCGATGTCGTCATGCGGGACGCCGCCGACCTGGTCGAGATCCGGCACGTTCTGCACCAACTGGTCAACGTGAAGGGCGATTGACAGCGGTGGTGTTCTGGCCCCTGGGTCAGAACACCACCCACAGGGCGACGCCCGCAAGAAGCAGCGAGCCCGCCACTCCGGCAACCGTCCACCGGACCACCGGCAGCCGGAACCGCCGGGCCAGCCCGACGAACGCCGCACGCCCGCGGCGGCCGGACTGGGGCCCGCTGCTCGACCTCTGCGTGCTCGGCTGTTGCCATGCCCACCATCGTCCACCCTCGTCAACTCCTATGACTCAGGCCACGAGACCGGCCCGGAATAGGTCGGCAACGGGTGCGGTTGGCCCCGGGTGAAGGCCGGGCACCCGGCCCCGGGATCCGACGCCGCATCCCCGCCACCAGCCGAGGAAGGCGCCCCATGTCGTCGTTGTTCGAGCCGATCGCCCTGCGAGACCTGACCCTGAGCAACCGGATCTGGCTCTCGCCGATGTGCCAGTACAGCGTCGAGAAGCAGGACGGGGTGCCCACCGACTGGCACCTGGTCCATCTCGGTTCGCGCGCGGCGCTCGGCTACGGTCTGCTGCTCACCGAGGCGACCGCGGTCAGCCCGGAGGGTCGGATCAGCCCGCAGGACACCGGCATCTGGAACGACGAGCAGGTGGCCGCCTGGCGGCGGATCGTGGACTTCGCGCACGGTCAGGGCACACCGATCGGTGTCCAGCTCGCGCACGCCGGCCGCAAGGCCGCCACCTTCGCCCCGTGGCTGGGCTCCGGTTCGGTGCCCGAGCAGGACGGCGGCTGGGCGACGGTCGGACCGTCGGCGGTCCCGTTCACCGGCTATGGGGCGCCCGCCGCCCTCACCGAGCCGCAGATCGCCGCCGTCGTGCAGTCCTTCGCCGACGCCGCGGTGCGCGCCCAGGCGGCCGGATTCGACGTGGTCGAGGTGCACGCGGCGCACGGCTACCTGCTGCACCAGTTCCTGTCCCCGCTGGCCAATCGGCGGACCGACCGGTACGGCGGCAGTTTCGAGAACCGGGTGCGCCTGGTGCTGGACGTCGTGGACGCGGTCCGCGCGGTGTGGCCCGCCGACAAGCCGGTGCTGGTTCGGATTTCCGCCACCGACTGGGTGGACGGCGGGTGGACCTTGGGCGAGAGCGCCGAGCTGGCCGGGCTGCTGCGGGAGCACGGCGTCGACCTGATCGACACCTCGTCCGGCGGCCTGGATCCGGCCCAGCAGATCCCGGTCGGGCCCGGCTACCAGGTGCCGTTCGCCCGGGACGTGCGCACCAAAGGCGGCATCGCCACCGGCGCGGTCGGCCTGATCACCGAACCCGGGCAGGCGCAGCAGATCCTCGACGAGGGCGCCGCCGACGTCGTGCTGCTGGCCCGGGTGGCGCTGCGGGAGCCGGCCTGGCCGCTGCGGGCCGCGCACGAACTGGGCATCCCGCGCGACGACGCCGGGTACCCCAAGCAGTACCGCCGCGGCGCCTGGTATTGAGGCTCAGCCCAGCGGTCCGGTCAGGTAGCGCTGCAGCGTCGGCGCCACCGCGGCGACCACCTGATCGACGTGCGCCGAGGCCAGCGGCTCGACCCCGACGATGTACCGCGCCATCACCAGCCCGATCATCTGGCTGCCGACCAGGCTGGCCCGCAGCGCCCGGTCCGGTGCGTCCAACGTGGCGACCAGCCGCCCGAGCACCTGTTCGGTGACGAACTCCCGCAACAGGCGGGTCGATTCGTCATGCGAGACGGCCGATCTGACCAGGATGATCATCGGGCTGTGCGCGCCGGCCGAATCCCACTGGGCCAGCAACCGGCGCAGCAGCCGCTCGCCGAGCCCGTCCGGGCCACCCTCGAGCACGTCCGCCAGCAACGCGTCGGGGTCGACGGGCGGCTGCATCGACGCCCGGAACAGCCCGGCCTTGTCGCCGAACCAGTGCCGGATCATCCCCGGATCGACCCCCGCCTCGGCCGCGATCCGGCGGAAGGACGCTCCGGTGTAGCCGTTCTCGGTGAACGCCCGCCGCGCGGCGGCCAGCACCTCGTCGCGGGTGTGCCGGTCGCCGGCGGGACGGCCGGGCCGCCGCGCCGGTCGGGTCACGGCGTCCCCGACGGCTGCGCTTCCACCGACACTCGGCCGGCGGCCCCGTCGACGGTGACGGTCATCCCGGAGACGATCCGCCGGGTGGCGCCGGGAACGCCGACCACCGCGGGGATCCCGTACTCCCGGGCGACCACCGCGCCGTGGCTGTTCGCCCCACCCATCTCCATCACCAGGCCGCCCGCCGTCAGGAACAGCGGCGTCCAGCCCGGGTCGGTCGACGGCGCCACCAGGATCTCCCCCGGCTCCAACCGGGCGCCGGCCGGATCCAGGATCACCCGGGCGACCGCGGTCACCGTGCCGGCGGACGCCGCGGTCCCGGTCAGCCCACCGGGCTCGGCACCGCGGTCGGCGAGATCGGCCACCGCCTCGGGTTCGGTGCCGTCGGACAGCACCACCCTGGGCACGTGCCGCCGGCCCAACTCCCGCCCGTACCCGGCCCGCCGCCGCGCGACCGTCGACCGCAGATCGGCGCCGGCGCCGGCGGCCTTCACCTCGTCGAAGTCGAGGAAGAAGACGTCGTCGGGCTTCTCGAGCAGTCCCACGGCGGCCAGCTCGGCGCCGACGCCCGCCAGAATCCCGCGGGCCCGGGCGATCGCGGTGATCATCAGGAACTTCGGCATCTCCCGCAACCCGACCAACGCCCGGGTCCGGCTCAGGCAGAACGCCACCACGGCGCCGCGCACCCGGCCGCGCCGGCGCGCGCGCTCGACCAAAGTGCGGACCATGGCCTGCGCCTGTTCGGCACCGTCGGCGAACCGCCGGTCCGGGGTGACCGCGCCGGCGTCCAGCCGCAGGTACCCGGCGAGCACGCCGAGCAGGTGGGCCGGGTCGTCCGACCAGCGGGGCACACCCAGGTCGATCTCGGCCACCGCCCGCTGGCCGTACCGGCGCAGGAACCCGGCCAACCCGCGCTGCAGCGCCGGCGGCAACGCCTCGTCCCGGTACCGTTCGGCCAGTTCGTCGGGATCGCCGGCTCCCAGCGCTTCGGCGGACGCCCGATCGGCCCCCGCCGCGACCGCGAGATCCCACAGGGCCAGGTCCATTTCGGTGGTGACGTTGTTCGGTGCGCCCCGCAGCACGGTTTCCACCTCGGCGGAGGTGATCTGCCCGCGGAGCAGCAGCCACACCACCCCCAGCGTGACGAACCCGGCGGCCGCGGCCGGCAGGGTGCGGGGTGCGAACGGGAACGACTCGGCCAGGATCCGGACGGCGCCGTCCACCCGGTCCGGCACCGGTGCCCCCGCCGGCGGCAGTGCCGATCCCTGGATCCGGGAAAGGTAGCGCCGGGTCGCGCGGATCGCCGCCGGCGGCCGGATCAGCGCGCGAACGACGACGACCGGCGCCCGCGTCCCGGCCAGCGCATGCAGCAGCGCCCGGGCGCCGGCCCGGCGCGATCCGGGCAGCGGGGCGAACCGGGGATCCGCGGTGAGCCGCCGGAAGATCACCGCGGACCGCGCCTCCATCACGTCCATCAGCCGCGGCGCCAGTGCCCGGCCGATCCGGGACCGCACCACGGTGGTGAAGTCCGCGAACACCCGGTCGGCGGCCACCGAGAAGCCCGCCGGTCCGTCGGTCACCCGGGCCGGCGGGAAACCGGCCAGGGTCAGGAACCCGCTCCCGATCACCCGGAAGGCCGCGATCCCCATCGGGGTGATCGGCCGGTGCAGGCCCTGGGCCAGGGTGATGCAGAAGTAGACCCGGTCACCGGCCGACGGTGCCGGCCGGGACCGGACCGGCACCGGGAACAGGGTGGTGATCGGCCGGGACTGGGTCAGCCACAACCGGCCCGCGCCGTCGAACGCCCACTCGATGTCCTGGGGTGCACCGAACGCCGCCGCCACCCGCTCACCCAGGGCGGCGAGCCGGCGGACCTCGTCGTCGGACAGGCAGAGCCTGCCCGAGCCGCCGGCCTTCCGGTCGAGCACCGCCCCGGTGGCCGAGTCCACGACGAAACGATCCGGGTCGACGCTGCCGGACACCACCGCCTCGCCCAGGCCCGGAGCCGCGTCGATCACCGCCTGGTGGCGGCGGCCGGTGACCGGGTCGGCGGTGAACAGCACCCCGGCGGCCCGCGCGTCGACCATCCGCTGGACCACGACCGCCAGCGCAATGTCGGTGCCGTCGGTTCCGAGGTCGAGGTGCTGGGACGCCCGGTAGGCGACCGCCCGGTCGGTCCACAGCGACGACCAGCAGCGCCGCACCGCGTCGAGCACATTCTCGACGCCGACGACGTTGAGGTAGGTGTCCTGCTGGCCGGCGAAGCTGGCCCCGGGCAGGTCCTCCGCGGTCGCCGAGGACCGCACCGCCACCGGTACGTCCGAACCCAGGCTCAGGTACGCCGCCCGGACGGCCGCCGCCACGTCGTCGGGCATCGGTGCGGCCAGTACCGCCGCCCGCACCGCCCCGGCATCCACCACCGGCCCCGCCGGCAGCCGCCCCGCGGTGGCCGCCCGGTACGCCGAGGTGGCGACGCAGAAGCCGGCCGGCACGTCGAAGCCGGCCGCGATGAGCTCTCCGAGATTGGCCGCCTTGCCACCCACCTCGGCGAGGCGGTCGGCGGACAGGGTGGACAGGTCGAGCACGACCGACAGATCCGTGGCCATCGCGGCACCTCACTAATTCCACAGCCGTGGAGTTTTAATCAGCATGGCAGGTCGGCCCATCGGGCGCAAGGACCTGAATCCTGGGTCCAAGATGGCGGCATGGCATCCGGCCCGGGACCGCACCGGAACCGGGTCGACCCCTTCGGCGAGGTCGTCGCGATCGCGTTGCGCGGCGCGTGGACCGGCAACCGCGGCATCCTGCACCGGGCGGGTCCGGGCGCCGACCACGCCCGGCCCGAGATCGTCCGGCACCACACCGGAATCGCCTGGATCACCTGCGTGCTGGCGTTCCGGCGCCGACGGATCCCGCAGTGGGCACCCGGCCACTACACGCCGCTGTTCTTCCACGACGAGGCGGTCGCGCTGGCCGCCGGTCACCGGCCGTGCGCCGAGTGCCGGCGTCCGGCGTTCCGGGCGTTCGTCGACGCGCTCGGCGGGCTCCGGGCACCGGAACTGGACCGCCGGCTGCACACCGAGCGCTGGCGTCCGCGGCGGGGACGCCGGGTGCACCCGCTGCCCTGGGCCGACCTGCCGGACGGCGCCTTCGTCGTGGCCGACGGCACGCCCGCGCTGGTCATCGGCGACGCCCTGGTCGGCTGGACGAGCGCGGGCTACTGCGGGGCGACCAGCCGCCCGACCACCGGAACGGCCACCGTGCTGACCCCGCCGGCCACCCTGACCGTGCTGCGAGCCGGCTATCCGGTGCAGATCGACTCCGCCGCACCGGCAGCGGCTCAGGCCCGCTCCAGCACCGCCGGGTCTACCTCGTCGACGGAGGCGTAGCCGCACAGCCCCAAGGTGAGGTCGAACTCGGCGGCCAGGTTGGCCAGCAGCTCGTCGACACCGCGCTGCCCGGCCAGGCCGAGGGCCAGCGCGTACGGCCGGCCCACGCACACCGCCCGGGCGCCCAGCGCGACCGCCTTGAGAATGTCGGCGCCGCCGCGGATCCCGGAGTCCATCAGCACCGGGACGGCCCCGTCCACCGCGGCCACCACACCGGGCAGGCTGTCCAGGGCACCGCGGGCGCCGTCGACCTGCCGGCCACCGTGGGTGGACACGACGATCCCGTCCACCCCGATGTCCACCGCCCGCCGGGCGTCGTCGGGTCGCTGGATGCCCTTGAGCACGATCGGCAACGCCGTCATCGACCGCAGGGTCGGGATGTCCGCCCACGTCAGCGACGGCCGGGAGTAGGTCTGCAGGAACGTCTGCACCATCGCCCGGGCCGCGCCGGGCGGCCGGCCGGTGGTCGACACCATCCGGCGCACCGAGCGCAGGGCCGCCGGCAGCTCCGAGATACGCGGCCGCGGCGCGGGTCCGGACGCCGCCCCGGACTCAGCCAGCCGGCGGAAGACGGGATCGCCGGTGTACTGGGCGAGCCCGTCACCGACGCCGAACGGCAGGTACCCCCGGTCCAGGTCCCGCGGCCGCCAGCCGAGCATGGTGGTGTCCAGGGTGACCACGATCGCCGAGCAGCCGGCCCGCTCGGCCCGGCCGACCAGGCTGGCCACCAACTCGTCGGAGGTCGACCAGTACAGCTGGAACCAGCGCGGCGCGTCGCCCATGACGGCCGCGCAATCCTCCATCGACACCGACGCCTGGTTCGAGAAGATCATCGGGATGCCCTGCGCGGCAGCGGCTCTCGCGACCGCCGCGTCCGCGGCCCGGTGCACGATGCCCAGCGCGCCGATGGGCGCCAGCAGCAGCGGCAGCGGCAGGCGACGCCCGAACAGCGACACCGTGGTGTCGCGCACCGACACGTCGCGCAGCATCCGGGGCACCAGCCGCCACCGGCTCAGGGCCGCCCGGTCGGCGTCCATCGTCGACTCGACCCCGGCACCGCCGGCCACGTAGCCGTAGGCCTTCGCCGGCAGCCGGGCCCGGGCCGCCCGCTCCAGGGCCGGCCAGCTGGTCGGGACCGCCGGCCGGCGCCCGAAGACGCCGCCGGTATAGATCTGCGACTGCCGGAGCCGGCCGAGCGATTCGCGGGCGCCGGAGCGCAGCGTGGTCGATGCGGACATCGGTCCAGGCTCGCGCACCGGGCCGCAGGCGTCCACTCGACGCTCGTCGCGGGCTCGTCGCCCCGACGACCGCGGATTGACCGCTCGGCGTCCGGGGAACCCGACCGGGAACGACCGAGGAGGAGACGTGACCGCAGCCGGTGCCGCCAGGAACGCCGCTGGAGATGCCAAGGACACCGCCGAACGGGCCGGCGACCGCGCGGTGGGCAGCCGCCCGTTCCGCATCCTGGTGACCGTCGGCCTGATCACCTACGGCATCGTGCACATCCTGGTCGGCTGGATCGCGGTGCAGATCGCCTGGGGCGGCGGCGATCAGGGCGAGGAGGCCTCCCAGCAGGGGGCGCTGGCCCAGATGGCGCAGAACCCGGTGGGCGTGGCGGTGCTGTGGTTCACGGTGGTCGGCCTGCTGGCGATGGCCGTCTGGCAGGCCGCGGAGGCGGCCTGGGGTCATCGGGACAGGCCGGCCGGATTCAAGCGGATCCGCAAGCGGCTCGGTTCGGCGGGCCGGGCGATCACCTACGCGCTGATCGCGGTCGCCGCGGTCGCCGCGCTGCGCGGATCGTCGCAGTCCGGCGACCAGAAGGAGGAGGGGTGGACGGCCCGGTTGATGGCGCTGCCGTTCGGCCGGATCCTCGTCATCGCGGTCGGGGTGGTCATCGTGATCGTCGCGGTCCGGCTGATCGTCCGCGGCGCCCAACGGAAGTTCACCGACGACCTGGCCGGCGGGGTGTCCGAAGGGGTGCAACGCCTCGGGCAGATCGGCTACATCGCCAAGGGCGTCGCGTTCGCAGTGGTCGGCGGCCTGTTCTGCTGGGCGGCGCTGACCTACGACCCGAGCAAGGCGGGCGGCCTGGACGATGCGCTGCGCACCGTCAACTCGGCCCCGCTGGGATCGGTGCTGCTGACGGTCATCGCCCTCGGGCTGGTCTGCTTCGGGATCTTCTGCTTCTTCTGGTCCCGGCACCCGAAGATCGAGGCGGCGACCGACCCCGGCAACCGAGAAGCCCACTGAATCCCCTGGTCCTGGGGCTGCGGAAGGAACCTGGGCGTGACAAGCTGACCCGGTGTGGTCCATCGGGGCCGCGTCGGTGTCCAGTCCTGTCGAGGAGCATCCCGTGGGTGACAAGAAGAAGCTGCCCCCCAACCCCGGTCGGCCGCCCAAGATCAAGAAGGAGGCGTACGAGACCGAGCTGCAGCGCCTGCAGACCGAGTTGGTCACCATGCAGCAGTGGGTGAAGGAGACCGGCAACCGGATCGTCGCGATCTTCGAGGGCCGGGACGCGGCCGGCAAGGGCTCGGCGATCAAGCGGATCACCCAGTACCTCAATCCGCGCACCGCCCGGGTCGTCGCCCTGCCGGCACCCACCGAGCGCCAGCGAACCCAGTGGTACTTCCAGCGCTACATCGAGCACCTGCCCGCCGGCGGGGAGATCGTGCTGCTGGACCGTTCCTGGTACAACCGGGCCGGGGTCGAACGGGTGATGGGCTTCTGCACGACGGACGAGTACCGCCGGTTCCTGCACCAGGCGCCGATCTTCGAGCGGCTGCTGGTCGAGGACGGCATCCAGCTGTTCAAGTTCTGGTTCTCGGTGTCCGACATCGAGCAGGAGCGGCGCTTCCAGTCCCGGCTCACCGACCCGATGCGCCGGTGGAAGCTGTCGCCGATGGACGTCCAGTCGATCACCCGCTGGGAGGACTACTCCCGGGCCAAGGACGAGATGTTCATCCACACCGACATTCCCGAGGCGCCCTGGTACACCGTGGAGAGCGAGGACAAGAAGCGGTCCCGGATCAACGTCATCGCGCACATCCTGGAACACGTCCCCTACCAGCACATCGAACCGGAGCCGGTGACGATCCCGGAACGGCCGCCGGTCACCAACTACGTGCGGCCGCCCCGCGACGAGTTCAAGTACGTCCGCGACCACGCGGCGTCGCTGGTCAAGCCGGCCCCCTGAGGCCCGCGCCGAGGTCTGCCGCGATCCGGGCCGCTCGCTCCCGCGCGTCGGCCCGGGTCGCCGCCTCGTCCAGGGTGGTCAGCATGCCACCGGCGAGCAGCCGGCGGCCGGCCACCACGACGTCGGTGACGTCCCCGGCCCGGGCCGCGTAGGCCAGGTGCGCCACCGGGTCGGGCATCGGGGTGGCGTGCGGGCCGGTGACGTCCAGCAGCAT
Source organism: Nakamurella sp. (assembly GCA_039812105.1). Taxonomy (GTDB): domain Bacteria; phylum Actinomycetota; class Actinomycetes; order Mycobacteriales; family Nakamurellaceae; genus Nakamurella. Next base: position 20,089 of record JBDHZW010000026.1, on the reverse strand, counting down.
CAGGTCGGCCGGCTCGCCGACCGCCAGCCGGCCGGACAGCCGACCGCCGAAGGCCGCCGCGCCGCCCCGGGTGGCCATCCGCAGCACGTCCGCGGCGAGCACCGCGGTCGGATCCTGCCGGACTCCGCGCGACACCAGGGCCGCCGTCTTCAACTCCTCGAACAGGTCGGCACTGTTGTTCGACGCCATCGAGTCGGTGCCCAGCCCGGCGGTGACGCCGGCCGCCAGCAGGTCCGGTACCGGTGCGATTCCGGCGCCCAGCTTCAGGTTCGACACCGGGCAGTGGGCGACCGTGACGCCCGGCCGGGCGAGCAGGCGACGGTCGTCGCCGCGCGGGTGCACGGCGTGCGCGACGTGGCTGCGGCCGTCCAGCAGGCCGGTCCGGGCGGCCAGCCCGATGGGGGTGCAGCCGTGCCGGTCCTGGCTGTCGTCGACCTCGCGGGCGGTCTCGGACAGGTGGATGTGCACGGCCAGCTGGTGCGCGTCGGCCCGGCGGGCGACGTCGGCCATCAGGTCGGCCCCGCAGGTGTAGGGGGCGTGCGGGCCGAAGGTGACCTGCACCAGCTCGTCGCCGGCGAACTCGGCGGCCAGGGCCGGCGTCCGGTCCAGCACCTGCGCCCCGGTCTCCGGGGTGGCGGACGGGTAGGCGACGGCGTCGTAGCCGAACACCGCCGTGGCGGCCAGCACCCGCAGGCCGGCGTCCCGCACGTCGGCCAGCAGCCCGGCGTCCCACAGGTACATGTCGGCGAACGCGACGGTGCCGGATCTGATCATCTCGGCCATGGACAGCCGCAGGCCGGCCCGGATGTCGTCCCGGGTCATCCGCACCTCGAACGCCCGGATGTGCTCCAGCCAGCGGTGCAGCGGCTCGTCGTCGCTGTGCCCGCGCAGCAGCGCCATGCCGGCGTGGGTGTGCGCGTTGACCAGGCCGGGCGCGACCAGCCGGCCGGCCCCGTCGATGTCCGGCGGACCGGCCGGGCCCCTCGCCGGGCCGAGGTAGGTGATCCGCCCGGTCGGCTCGGACCAGGCGATCTCCGCGTCGGCGAGGATCCGGTCCGGGTCGGCGACGATCGTCGCGCCGACGACCCGGACCTCACCCACCTCGGTGGGCTCAGGCGTCCGCGCCGACCGGAACCGACTTGGCCTTCCAGTCGTCCCAGCTCATCGCCCAGATGTAGATGTCGCCGTCCTCGGCGCTGAGCTGGATGTCGGTGCCGGTCACCTCGACCGGGTCACCCCAGATGGCCGAGTTGTAGTACGCCTCGGCGTCGGCCATGGACAGGTTCGCGCAGCCGTGGGTGACGTTGGTGTTGCCCTGGGCGTTGGCGCTGGCCGGGTTGGCGTGGATGAACTCGCCGTTGTTGCTGATCCGCACGGTCCAGTACTCGAGGGTGTTGGTGTAGCCGTACCGCGGGTTGTTCATCAGGTACTGCTCGGCCTTGTCGGTGACCACGTGGATCCCGGACCGGGTGACCAGGTTCGGGTCGCCGGTGTCGTCGCCGCGACCGTAGGAGGCCGGGTAGGACGCGGTGACCTGGCCGTCCTGGGTCACGACCAGCTCGTGCGAGTTCACATCGGCCTTGACGACCTGGTTTCGCCCGATGGTGAAGTCGCTGGTGATGTCGGCGGCGCCGTAGGAGGTGTCGTCCAGCTTGACCCCGTACAGCTTGGCCTCGACGTGCACCTTGGTGCCGGCCGGCCAGTAGTCCTTCGTGCGGAAGTCCAGGGCCCACCGGCCGTCGTCGTGCTTGATCCAGGCCCAGGCGCCCTCCACCGCGGGGGTGGTGGTGATGGAGATCCGCTTGGCCACGGCCTCCCGGTCCTGCGGCTCCGCCCCGAAGCTGACGCTGATCGGCGCGGCGACGCCGACCGTCTGGTCGTCACCGGGGTTGATCGTGTTGCGGGTCGAGGTGTCCTCGCTGACCGTCGCCCAGGTGCCCTGGATCGGAATCTGCTTGCCGTCCTCGCCGGTGGCGGTCCCGGTCACGGTGTAGGTCTTGCCAAAGCCGAGCGGCTCGGCGACCGTCCAGGTCTTCTTGTCCGGCGAGATCGTCTGCTGGACGACCTTGCCGTCCGGGTTGGTCATCTGGACGGTGTCGATGGTGCCCTTGGCGACGGTGAAGGTCAGCGGCTCGATCGGGGACAACCCGTCGGTGCCGAAGGCCGGGGTCGCGGCGACGGTGGCGACCGGCGGCACGACGGTGGTCGAACTGGCGGTGCTGGACGAGGACTGCCCGTCCGGACCGGTGGCTCCGCCGGTGGCCCCCATCGTCGAGGTGACGGTCTCGGCCCCGAGCGATCCGCCGCTGCAGGCCGACAGGGTCAGCAGCCCGACGAGCGCCAGCACCAGCGCGCCGAGCAACTTGAAACGTGCAGGACTCAACCTGGTCAAATTCGTCCACTCCCGGGATTCCACGGGCGGGCCCGATCTCCCCCGCCACGGCAGCCGACCATGCACGGCCCCGCCGCCAGCGTAGCGATCCGCGCTGTGCGACCGGCGTGAAGCACGCGGGCGCGACGATCGAGTACCGGGTGACCTGGGCCTCAGTTCGCCCGGGGGACGAGCCGGCCTAGCGGAACAGCCGGCGCAGGACGACCAGCCCGACCAGGGCGCCGACGGCGATCAGCGAGTACTTGACCTTGGGTTCGGCCAGGGTGGCGGACAGCGTCTGACGGCCCTGCTCGACGACCCGCTTGGGGTTGGCCCGGGTCGTCAGCTCGTCGACCGCGGCGGCCAGGGAGTCCCGCGCGCGTTCGATTTCCGCCTGGATGGTCTCCGCGTCGCGGACCACGGCGCCTCCCGTTCCTGAATCGAAGGGTCTGCTTCGGATGCTCGTGCACCGGGGCCACCGGCGGCCCCGCGGGTGTTTACCCTAGCCGCATGGCCACCACTCAACCCGGTCCCCCTGTCGGCACCGGCGACGTCGCCCCCGCCTTCACCCTGTCCGACGCCGACGGCAACCCGGTCTCGCTGTCCGACTTCGCCGGCCGCCCGGTGATCGTGTACTTCTACCCGGCGGCGATGACGCCCGGCTGCACCACCGAGGCCTGCGACTTCACCACGGCCCGGGGTTCCTTCGACGGCGGCGGGTACACCGTGCTGGGCATCTCCCCGGACAAGCCGGAGAAGCTGGCCAGGTTCCGGGACAAGGAGGATCTGTCGATCGTCCTGCTGTCCGACCCCGACCGGTCGGTGATGAGCGCCTACGGGGCCTTCGGCGAGAAGATGCAGTACGGCAAGACCGTGCAGGGCGTCATCCGGTCCACCTTCGTGGTCGGCGCGGACGGCCGGATCGAGCAGGCCTGGCGGAATGTGAAGGCCACCGGCCACGTGGCCCGGGTGCTCAAGGAACTGGGTCTGGCAAGCTGAGGCGTCCGTTCCCGGGGCCGTAGCCCAATTGGCAGAGGCACACGGTTTAGGTCCGTGCCAGTGTGGGTTCGAGTCCCACCGGCCCCACAGATTCTCCGAATCGACAACACGCGGCGCGAGCTACCACATCCGGCGCAGGTGAACAAGCACGATGAGCGTGCTGGCACCGCGCGGTGCGAGCGGCCAGTTGCTCGACCAGAGGAGCGAGATCGATGAGCGGACCGGAGAACTCGAAGTCCGACAGCAGTGCCGACCACACCGAGTCCGCGGGCGGGGTGACAACGGTGTCGTCGGCGTACTCGGCCGCCTCGCCGTTCTCGGACGACTCCCCGGACAGCCCGTACGGGTCGTCGAAGTCGTCGGGTTCGGCCTGGAGCGGCAGCCCCTACGAGCCGCTGGACTCCGAGTCGTCGATCGGGTCGTACCCGTCGACGTACGGCGTCTCGGACTCGGCGAGCCCGACCTACGTGCCGGCGCCCGAGGCCGAGATCCGTCGCGACGGCCGGGTGTCCGGCCGGCAGACCAAGCAGCGGGCCGTCGCCGGCCTGTTCAGCGCGATCCTGGGCACCCTGCTGGTCGGCTCCGGCCTGTACCTGATCGGTGAGTTCGGGATGGGCATCTTCGACGTGATGCTGCACGGCACCGGCCAGCCGTCCGGCTGGGACATCACCTGGACGTCGGTCGGCGCGGCGCTGATCTTCGTCGCGGTGCTGCTCAACGGCTGGTCGCCGTGGGCCACGCTGATCCCGGGGGCGATCCTGACGGGTGCCGGCGTGTGGTCGCTGGCCTGGTACGACGGCGCCGATCGGGTGGCCAGCTTCGTCGATCAGACCTTCGCCCGGCCCGAGATGGTGGTGTGGGGCATCACCGGCTGGCTGCTGGTTCTGGGCCTGATGCTGCTGGGCGCCAGCTTCGCCGTGGTCATCGCCCGGGCCGTCGGCCGGCGTCGCCCGCTCGCCTCTTAGGTTCCTCGCTGCCGGTCCAGCAGCTCGCGCAGGACCGGCAGCATCAGGACGATGGCCCGGCCGCGGTGGGACAGCGCGTCCTTCTCGGCCGGGCTCAGCTCGGCCGAGCTGCGGCCGTCGCCCGCCTCGTCGCTCTCGGCCGGCACGAACACCGGGTCGTAGCCGAAGCCGTTCGTGCCCCGCGCCTCGCGCCCGATCCGCCCCCGCCACTCCCCCCGCATCACCTCGGTCCGGCCGTCCGGGACGGCCAGGGCCAGCGCGCAGACGAAGGCCGCCCCCCGACGCTCGTCCGGCACGTCGGCCAGCTGACCCAGCAGCAGCGCGGTGTTCGCCGGGTCGTCGCCGTGCCGGCCCGACCAGCGGGCGGACAACACGCCGGGCATCCCGTTCAGCGCGTCGACGGCCAGCCCGGAGTCGTCGGCCAGCGCGATCTCGCCGGTCTCGGCGGCCGCCTGCCGGGCCTTGTCCAGGGCGTTGTCCTCGAACGTGGCTCCGGTCTCCGGCAACTCCGGGAACGCCGGCAGGTCGGCCAGGCCCAGGACCTGCACGTCAGGCCCGAGAATGCGGGCCAGTTCGCCCAGCTTCTTGGCGTTGCGGGTGGCCAGCACCACCCGGCTCATCCGGTCGCTCCCAGCGGCCGGGCCAGGGCCGCCCGCTGCAGTTCGGTCAGCGTCGCGATGCCGGCCAGGGCGCTGTCCAGCATCGCGTCCAGCGTCGACCGGGCGAACGTCGCCGCCTCGGCGGTGCCCTGCACCTCGACCAGCGTGCCGACGTCGGTGGCCACCACGTTCATGTCCACCTCGGCCCGGGCGTCCTCCTCGTACGGCAGGTCCAGCCGGACCCGGCCGCCGACGACGCCCACCGACACCGCGGCGATCTGGCAGGACAGCGGCTGCGGGTCGGCCAGCTGCCCCCGTTCCCGCAGGTAGGCCACCGCGTCCGCGAGGGCGACGTAGGCACCGGTGATCGCCGCGGTCCGGGTGCCGCCGTCGGCCTGCAGCACGTCGCAGTCCACCGCGATGGTGTTCTCGCCGAGCGAGCGCAGGTCGAGGCAGGCCCGCAGCGACCGGCCGATCAGCCGGGAGATCTCGTGCGTCCGGCCGCCCACCCGGCCCTTCACCGACTCCCGGTCGCTGCGCTCGTGCGTCGACGACGGCAGCATCGCGTACTCCGCGGTGAGCCAGCCCAGCCCGGACCCCTTGCGCCACCGCGGCACCCCGGTGGTCACCGACGCCGCGCAGAGCACCTTGGTGCCGCCGAACTCGACCAGCACGGAGCCCGCCGGGTGTTGCTGGAATCCGCGGGTGAAGGTGACTGGACGAAGCTGGTGGTCGGCGCGGCCGTCGGCTCGGGTCATGCGGGCAAGGCTAGCGGCCGGGTCGGACGGCACCGGATCGCCGGTCCGCGGCGACGACGGACCGACGTCAGACCGACGCTCCCAGCGCCATGACCGAGCCGATCTCCGGACCCAGGAACCGGTGCCCCAGCCGGGTGAACGGCGCCGGGTCGCCGGTGGCCAGGAACTCGTGCGGGGCCTCGGGCTCGGTCGCGGGGGCGAGCAGGTCGAGCTCGGTGAGCTTGCGGTAGACGTCCTTGGCGGTCTCGTCGGCGCTGGACACCAGCGTCACCTGATCCCCCATCACCAGCGACAACGCGCCGGTGAGCAGCGGGTAGTGGGTGCACCCCAGCACCAGGGTGTCCAGGTCGGTGCGCTGCAACGGCCCCAGGTAGGCCTGGGCGAGCCCGATCACCTGCCGGCCGGAGGTGATGCCCCGCTCCACGAAGTCGACGAACGACGGGCAGGCGACGGCGTGCACGGTGATGCCCGGGTTGACGTCGAACGCGTCCTGGTAGGCGCCGGAGGAGATGGTCGCGGAGGTGCCGATGACGCCGACCTCCCCGGTCCGGGTGGCCGCGATCGCCCGGCGGACCGCCGGCCGGATCACCTCGACCACCGGCACGTCGTAGCGTTCCCGGGCGTCGGCCAGGCAGGCCGCCGACGCCGTGTTGCAGGCGATGACCAGGATCTTCACCCCGCTGTCGACGAGCGCGTCGCCGATCGCCAGGGCGTGCCGGCGGACGTCGGCGATGGGCAGCGGGCCGTACGGCCCGTTGGCGGTGTCGCCGACGTACCGGACCCGCTCCCCCGGCAGCTGGTCGATGATCGCCCGGGCGACGGTCAGCCCGCCGACGCCGGAGTCGAAGATGCCGATCGGCGCGGTCACGTCGGAACTCACGGCCCCGACGCTACCGGCCCCGGTCAGGCGGTGACGGCCCTGCGCCGGTTGGCGTCGGCGCGGCCGACGATGAAGGCGGCGAGCAGGCCGCCGAGGGCGCCGAACAGGTGCGCCTGCCAGGAGACGGTGACCACGCCGGTGATGTCGGCCGCCGCGACCTTGACGATGCCGGTCCAGAACAGGCTGCCGTACAGGACCAACAGCACCAGGCCGAGCAGGATGTGCTGCCACGTCCGGGTCCAGATGCCGCGGACGATCAGGAACGTCAGCCAGCCGAACACCACGCCGGACGCGCCGACGGTCACGCTGGAGGCCGGCGCGACCAACCACACCCCGAGCCCGGACACCAGCCAGACCAGCACGGTGACGGCGAAGAACTGGCGCAGGCCGCCGACCGTGATCAGCACGCCCATCACCACCAGCGGGATCAGGTTGGACCACAGGTGCGCCCACGACCCGTGGATCAGCGGCGCCGCCAGCACCCCCCACAGCCCGGACCAGCTGCGCGGCTCGATGCCGAACTGGTCCAGGCGGTAGGCCATCGCCCAGTTCACGACCTGCACGACCACCATGACGGCGGCCAGCGAGCCGACCACGACGACCGCGGTCTTCAGATTCTCCGGCAGCACCGACTTCTTGGCCGGGGTGGCCGAACCGGACGGGGTGATGCCGTAACCGGGCGGAACGTAGGAACCGGACGTCATGATCACCAGGCTACCGACGGACGGCGCCCCGGGGATCGGGGAGAAACCCTGAGCCTCACGCCCAGAGTTGACCCTCCAGCCCGTGCGCGGCGATCGCATCGTCGCCGGCGTCGTACACGCCGGTGGACAGGTACTTCCAGCCGCCGTCGGCGACCACGAAGGCGATGTCGGCCTCCACCCCGTCCCGGACGGCCCGCGACCCGACGCCCAGCGCGGCGTGCAGGATCGCGCCGGTGGAGATGCCGGCGAAGATGCCCTCCACCTCCAACAGCTCCCGGGTGCGCCGCACCGCGTCGTCGGGCCCGACGGAGAACCGGGAGGTCAGCACCGACTCGTCGTACAGCTCGGGGACGAAGCCCTCGTCGAGGTTGCGCAGCCCGTAGACCAGCTCGCCGTACCGCGGTTCGGCGGCGACGATGCCGATGTCCGGCACCTTCTCCCGCAGGTACCGGCCGACCCCCATCAGCGTGCCGGTGGTGCCCAGGCCGGCGACGAAATGGGTGATCGTCGGCAGATCGGCGAGCAGCTCCGGCCCGGTGGTCTCGTAGTGGGCCAGCGCGTTGTCCGGGTTGCCGTACTGGTACAGCATCACCCAGTCGGGATGGTCGGCGGCCAGCTCCTTGGCCATCGCGACGGCCGCGTTGGAGCCGCCCGCGGCCGGCGAGGAGATGATCTGCGCGCCGTAGGCCCGCAGGATCAGCCGGCGCTCCTCCGACGTGTTCTCCGGCATCACGCAGATCAGCCGGTAGCCCTTGACCCGGCACACCATGGCCAGGGAGATGCCGGTGTTGCCGCTGGTCGGTTCGATGACCGTGCAGCCGGGGCGCAGCCGACCGTCCTGCTCGGCCCGGGCGACCATGGCCAGCGCCGGCCGGTCCTTGATCGAGCCGGTCGGGTTGCGGTCCTCCAGCTTGGCCCACAGCCGCACCGAGGGGGACGGCGACAGCCGCGGCAGCCCCACCAGGGGCGTGCCGCCGACCGCGTCGACCAGGCTGGGGTACCTCACAAGATCAGCCTCCGGCGACAGTTGCCCGATTGTCGCCTCCGGCGACGGCCGGCAGGATCGTCACGTTGTCGCCCTCGGCGACCGCGGTGTCCAGCCCGCCGGTGAACCGGACGTCCTCGTCGTTGACGTAGATGTTCACGAACCGGTGCAGCGAACCGTTCTTGATCAGCCGATCGCCCAGCCCGCTGTACCGGCTGTCCAGGTCGGAGATCACCTCGGCCAGGGTGGCGCCCTCGGCCGAGACGGTCTTCTCCCCCTTGGTGACCGGTCGCAGGATCGTCGGCACGGACACCGAAACGCTCATCGTGATGCTCCTCGTTGCTGGCGGTTTGTTGTCGGATCGGGCGCTGCTGGAACGGCTCAATTGTGACGGACGCGGACGCCCCCTGGTGCAACGCCGGGTCAGGCCGGAATGATTTCCACCGCTTCCTCGGTCACCACGCCGTCCACGATCCGGTACGACCGGATCTCCTCGGAATCCGGCTCCCGGGTGGAAACCAGCAGGTAGTGGGCCTGCGGTTCGCCCGCGTAGGAGATGTCTGTGCGGCTGGGATACGCCGGCGTGCCGGTGTGCGAGTGGTAGACGACGATCACCTCCTCGTCGGCGGCGTCCATCGCCCGGTACAACCGCAGCTGCTCGCCGGAGTCGAACCGGTAGAAGGTGGGCGAGCGTTCCGCGTTGAGCATGCGGACCAGCCGGGTCGGGGTGTCCGAGCCGGCCGGCCCGGCGATGATGCCGCACGCCTCGTCCGGGTGGTCCGCACGGGCGTGGGCGACGATCTCGTCGATCATCGTGGCGGGGATGCGCAGCACCCGGACAGCGTAGTGGTTCCTAACCATCCAGCATGGCGCTGACCAGGGAATCCTGGACCGCGGAGAGCCACCGGTAGGTGGCGTACATCGCCGCCTGCGGGCTGTCCGGGTCGTCGACGCCGGGCGGCGGGCTGTCGTCCTCGGTGATCTCCAGCCGGACCCCGAGGGCCAGCCGCACGTCGTTCAGCGCGGAAATCCAGGCGGCCGCGGCGTCGTCGTCCAGCCGGACCGGCCCGCCCCCGCGGGGCAGCGAATCCAGCAGCGCCACCGCGGCGGCGTCCTTGGCCGCGATCAGCTCGGGCTCGTGCAGCACCCGCAGGCCGGACGAGAGCTGGGCGTCGTCGGCGTGGAAGTCGGGCAGCAGCCGGGCCACGGCCGGGTCGGTCGGCTTGCTGTCCGGCCCCATGGTCATGCCGGTCAGCTGGGCCAGCGGGTCGGTCGGCGCCTCGGCCCGGCGACCGGCCAGCAACTGCCGGACCTGATCGACCAGGTCGGCGATCAGCGAGGCCTCGGCCGGTTCGAAGGAGGCGCTGTAGCGGCCGAAGCGGCGGTGGAACGGGCGCACGCGGTCAGCTGTCCCGGGCCATCGTCGCCCACAGGCCGGCCGCCTGGAGCTTGGCGACGTCGGCCTCCATCTTCTCCCGCGGCCCGCTGGACACGGTGGCCCGGCCCTTGTGGTGCACGTCGAGCATCAGCGCCTCGGCCTTGGGCCGGGGGTGGCCGAGCAGCTTCTGGAAGACCAGCGTCACGTAGGACATGAGATTGACCGGGTCGTTCCAGACGATCGTCACCCAGGGCACGTCCGGCGCCAGCACCGTCGCCGGCGAACCGGTCTTCTCCGGCGCGGGCGCGGTCATCACCCCACCGGGGTCCGCGCTCATCACCGACCCGACCTCCGACAGTTGCCCCGCGCCAGCCACGGCGCCATTTTCGCACCGATCCGCGCGCCGGCCAACGGCGCGGGGCGGTGTGTGGACAACCGGGCGGCGCAGATGGTCCGGTCGAGTCTCTACGCTCCAGGGATGCGCAGCTCGCCCGGGTCCACCGCCCTGTTCACCGACCGGTACGAGCTGACGATGCTCGCGGCGTCGCTGGCCGACGGCACGGCCGGGCGGCACTGCGTGTTCGAGACCTTTGCCCGGCGGCTGCCGCCCGGCCGCCGGTACGGCGTCGTCGCCGGGGTCGGCCGGCTGATCGACGCGCTGAGCGAGTTCACGTTCGGCGACGACCAGCTGGCGATGCTGCGCCCATTCCTGGACGCGGCGACGATCGACCACCTGGCCGGCTACCGGTTCGAGGGCGACGTCGACGGCTATCCCGAGGGCGAGCTGTACTTCCCGGGTTCCCCGGTGCTGACCATCACCGGCACGTTCGCCAATGCGGTCATCCTGGAGACGCTGGTGTTGTCGGTGCTCAACCACGACTGCGCGATCGCGTCGGCGGCGGCCCGGATGGCCTCGGCCGCCGGCGACCGGCCGTTGATCGAGATGGGCACGCGGCGCACCCACGAGGAATCCGCGGTGGCCGCCGCCAGAGCCGCCTGGCTGGCCGGGTTCTCCGCCACCTCGAACCTGGAAGCCGGTCACCGGTACGGCATCCCGACGGCCGGCACGGCCGCACACGCCTTCACCCTGCTGCACGACACCGAGGAGGCGGCGTTCGCCTCGCAGGTCGCCACCCTCGGCGCCGACACCACGTTGCTGGTGGACACCTTCGACATCACCCGGGGCATCGAGACCGCGGTGCGGGTGGCCGGCCCGGACCTGGGTGCGGTGCGGATCGACTCCGGCGACCTGGCGGCCCTCACCCGGGCGGCCCGGCGTCAGCTGGACGACCTGGGCGCGCCGAACACCAAGATCGTGCTGTCCGGCGACCTGGACGAGTACGCGATCGCCGCGCTGCGGGCGGACCCGGTCGACGTGTACGGGGTGGGCACCTCGCTGGTCACCGGATCCGGCGCGCCTACCGCCGGGATGGTCTACAAGCTGGTCGAGGTGGACGGCCGGCCGGTGGAGAAGCGCAGCAAGGACAAGGTCTCGCACGGCGGCCGCAAGTCGGTGATCCGCCGGGCGAAGGCCAGCGGCACCATCACCGAGGAGGTCATCTTCCGCGGCACCGAGGCCGACGCCGCCGCCGCGGCCGGACCGCACGACCGGGTGGTGCCGGTCCCGCTGGTCCGCGGCGGCCGACCGGTGCCCGGCCTGCCCGACCTGGCCGCCGGTCGCGAGCACCTGCGGCACGCGCTGACCACCCTGCCCTGGGAGGGGCTGACCCTGTCCGAGGGGGAGCCCGCCATCTCCAGCACCCAACTGACCGAACCCCCCACCGGAGACCCGCGATGAGCACATCCACCTGGACGCACGGACCCGACCACGCGCTGGTCGTGGTCGACATGCAGCACGACTTCGGCCATCCCGACGGCTCGCTGTACGTCAGCGGCGGCGAGGAGATCGTGGCGGCCGTCGACGACGCCATCCGGGCGGCCCGGGCCGCCGGGCACCTGGTCGTCTACACCCGGGATTGGCACCCCGAGGTCACCCCGCACTTCGCCGAGCACGGCGGGCTCTGGCCGGTGCACTGCGTCATCGACAGCGCCGGCGCCGAGTTCCTGCCCGGCGTCACCGTCGACGGACCGGTGGTGCACAAGGGATCCGGGCCGGAGGACGGGTACAGCGGGTTCTCGGTGCTGCACCTGCCGACCGGCCAGAACCGGGAGACCGAACTGTCCGCGATCCTGGACGAGAACGGCATCATGGCCGTCACCGTGGTCGGGCTGGCCGGCGACTGGTGCGTCAAGTCGACCGCGATCGACGCGGTCCGGCTGGGCTACCGGGCCACCGTGCCGCTGGCGCTGACCCGGTTCGTCGAGCTGAACCCGGGCGACACCGTGGCCGCCGTCGCGGCGATGCGGGAGGCCGGGGTCGAGGTGATCGACGAGCCGGTGGTCGAGGTGGTGCAGGACTGACTCAGCCGGCCGGGCCCGGGATCTCGCCCGACCCCCGGGTGACCAGCCGCACCGGCAGCACCACATCCCGGCCGATCGGCGACCCGGTCAGGGCGGCGAACACGGCCTCGGCGGCGATCCGCCCGATGGCCTCGGGGTCCTGCGCGACGACGGTCAGCGGCGGGTCGACTACCTCGGCCAGATCCAGGTCGTCGAACCCGACCACCGCGATCCGGTGACCGGCGCCCCGGTGCCGCAGCGCCGCCAGCACCCCCACCGCGAGCAGGTTCTGCGCGGCGAACACCGCCGTCGGCGGATCCGGCAGGTCCAGCATCGCCGCCGTGGCCAGCTCGGCCTGCTCCGGGTCGGCCCGGCCACGCCAGATCAACGCCGGATCGGCGGCCAGCCCCGCCTCCCGCAGCGCCCGGGACCAGCCCCGTTGCCGCTCCTCGGCGGTGTACAGGCCGGGGCGGTCGCCCAGGAACGCGATCCGCCGATGACCGCGCGCGATCAGGTGGGTGGTGGCGTCGTGGGCACCCCGGCCGTTGGCGACCCGGACGGTCGGGCAGTCCAGCCGGCGCGGCGGGCGGTCGACGAACACGATCGGCAGCCCGCGGTCGACCTCGGGCTGCAGGAACGAGTGGTCACGCCGGCAGGACATGATCACCAGGCTGTCCACCGCGCGGGCCAACAGCCGGTGGACGAGGTACTCCTCGCGGTCCGGGTCGGCGTTGGTGCTCACCGCCAGCACGAGACTGCCCTCGTGGCCGGCGACCCGCTCGACCGACCGGTTGAGGATCGCGGCGAACGGGTTGCCCACGTCCTCCAGCACCAGGCCGACGGAGGCCGACCGCCCGTCGGAGCGGCGCAGCGCGTGCGCGGCATCGTTGCGCCGGTAGCCGAGCTTGGCCGCCGCGGCGAGCACCCGCTCCCGGGTTTCCGGGGAGGCGCCGACCTCGTCGTTGATGACCCGCGAGACGGACTTGAGGCTGACGCCGGCGGCCCTGGCCACGTCGTTCATGGTGGGCCGGCGCATCCGATCAGCCATCTCGCCGGGTCCCGTCCACGCCACGACTCTTGCATCCAACGGCGGTAACGGCCACCGCAGCGCGGTCCCCGCCGGCCGCCAAATCGGTTCAGCACCGCGCATTCACGAGGCCGTGTGAGCGTGCCCACGCTGAGGCACAATCTGCGGCATGCGACCCGCTCCCCCGCCGATGCACGCCGAAGCCGCCGCGATCCTGGCCGCGCATCCCCGGCACCAGCAGGACCTGTTCGAACTGCGGTTGGACCGGTGGTGGGAGGATCTGGACGACGCGTTGACCGCGGTCTACGGGGCGGAGCGGGCCGCCGACCTGGCCGGGCGGCTGGTCCGGATGGCGGCCACCGCGTTCGCCGAACGGGACCCCGACCTGCACCGGCTGGACCTGCAGCGGACGCTGGATCCGGGCTGGTTCCAGGACGAGTCGATGCTCGGCTACGCCTGCTACACCGAGCGGTTCGCCGGCGACCTGACCGCGGTCATCGACAAGATCGACTACCTGCGCGAGCTGGGCGTGACCTACCTGCATCTGATGCCACTGCTGCAGCCGCGCGCGGGCGACAGCGACGGCGGCTACGCCGTCGCCGACTACCGGAAGGTGCGGGCCGACCTGGGCACCATGGACGACCTGCGCACGCTGGCCACCCGGCTGCGGGCGGCCGGCATCGGCCTGGTGATGGATCTGGTGCTGAACCACGTGGCCGCCGAGCACGCCTGGGCGCAGGCCGCCCGGGACGGCGACCGGCACTACCGCGACTACTTCTACGTCTACCCGGACCGCACCGAACCGGACCGTTACGAGCGGACCCTGCCGGAGGTGTTCCCGGACTTCGCACCTGGCAGCTTCAGCCACTCGGCCGAGTTGGACGGTTGGGTCTGGACCACGTTCAACACCTGGCAGTGGGACGTCAACTGGGCCAACCCGGACGTGTTCGCCGAGTACGCCGACATCATCCTGTTCCTGGCCAACCAGGGCGTGCAGGTGCTGCGGCTGGACGCGATCGCGTTCGTCTGGAAGCGGCTGGGCACCAACTGCCAGAACCAACCGGAGGTGCACGCGATCACCCAGGCACTCCGCGCGGTCGCCCGGATCGCCTGCCCGGCCGTACTTTTCAAGGCCGAGGCGATCGTCGCGCCGCAGGATCTGGTGCACTACCTGGGGCAGGGCGTGCATCACGGCAAGGTCAGCGACATCGCCTACCACAACAGCCTGATGGTGCAGATCTGGTCGATGCTGGCCGCGCAGGACGCCACCCTGGCGGCACACGCGCTGCGGTCCATCCCGCCGGTGCCGGCGACCACCACCTGGGTCACCTACGCCCGCTGCCACGACGACATCGGTTGGGCCATCGACTCGTCCGACGCGGCCGCGGTCGGCCTGAACGGGTTCGAGCACCAGCGGTTCCTGTCCGACTGGTACTCGGGGGCCTATCCCGGTTCCCGGGCCCACGGCCTGGTGTTCCAGGAGAACCCGGACACCGGGGACCGGCGGATCAGCGGTACGGCGGCCAGCCTGGCCGGGCTGGACGCGGCGACCTCGGCGGCCGACGCGGACGCCGTGGTCGGCCGCCTGTTCCTGGCCCACGCGATGATCATGGGCTGGGGCGGCATCCCGGTGATCTGGATGGGCGACGAGATCGCCATGACCAACGACCCGCACTGGGCCGACGAAGCGGGCCACGAGACCGACAACCGGTGGGCGCACCGGCCCCGGATGGACTGGGACCGGGCCCGGTTGCGCCACGACCTGACCACCGTGCCGGGCCGGGTGTTCGCCGGCCTCCGGCACCTGATGACGACCCGGGCGTCGCTGCCGCACCTGCAGGCGTCGGTGGCCGCCGAGGTGCCGCTGCTGTCCGACCCGGGGGTGCTGCCGGTGCTGCGCCGGCACCCGATCGGGCCGCTGCTGGAGCTGTTCAACGTCACCGACGGCTGGCGGTCGTTCCCGGGATGGCGCCTGGAGGAGTACGGGCTGATCGGGGCCAGAGACGCGCTGTCCGGCACCTACATCTTTCCGGGCGCCGACGGCAACGTCTGGTTGCACCCGTACGGGGTGCTGTGGCTGGTCCGCGGGTAGGCGGCGGGGCCGGTGAGCCGATCACCGCGGCGCGCGCTGCTTACGGAAAGAGTTCTTGCGGACGATCTTTCCGTCGCGAACCGTGATGAAGTCACAGCCGTTCACCTCGAGTCGACGACCATCCCGCAACGTCGCGGTGAGCGTCCACTGCGAGACGCCGTCGTCGGGGCCGAGGACGGCGTGCCGGCCCGCACCCCAGTGCGCATCCGGCATCGCGTCGAGCACCTCGGAGAAGGCCCGCCGCACTTCCGAGCGGCCCCGGAACCGGGTGCCGTGGACCTCATCGCCCCCTGATGCCTCGAACTCGCAGTCATCGGCGAACAACGCCATCAAGGCGTCGAGGTCGTGCCGGTTCCAGGCCTCGGTGTGTGAGACCAGGAGGTCGAGCAGATCCGTCTCGGGCGCCATGCGCCGATTGTTCCGGTGAATCGGACTCGTGGCGAGTGGCGGCCGGGGTTCAGCCCGGTCTGTGGGCGATCACCGTGATCGTGCCCGGCGCCACCTCGGTGAAACCGGCGTCGCGCACCGCCAGCAGCCCGTCGTCGCGCCACGCGGCGGCCTGGTCCGCGATCAGCGGCCCGCCGAGAGCGGTCCAGCGCGCGGTGTCCACCCGCTCGGCAACAACCGGGAACCCGCCGTTCCGCCAGTGCTCGAGACGATCCCGGCCGGCATCCCCGTCCCGTCGCAGGAGCGCGGCGCAGATCATGCCCGCGTGCCCGGCCTGGGCCATCGCCTTGCCCACGGTCATCGGGATGCCGATGGGCACCGACAGCCGCAGCGCCACCCGGTCGATATCCTCGTGCTGAGCCGGCGGCTCGTCCGGCGGCGCGTCGGTGCCGCCGACCTGGAGCCGGCTGATCCGCGGGTCCAGGTCGACCACCGGGCCCGGCACCAGCACCCGCACCTGGGTACCGTCGGCGTCCAGGGTCAGGCCGGGTAGCTGCTGGGCGGCCACCCAGTGCGCGCCGCGGGCCCGGCGGGTCACCTTGCGGATGTGTCCACGGACGTAGTCGGCCACGGCGTCGTGCCACTCGCCCCCGGGTTCGCTGCGGGGATCCAGGCAGACCGCCGCGGCACCGGCGGCGGCCAGTGCGACCGCCCGGTGCCAGGACGGCGGGTCGGCCCGTTCCATCCGCAGCACCAGTTGCATGGCCCGGATGTCCTGCTCGGCCTCCTGCCGGTCGGCCAGCACCTGGGTGGCATCCAGCCCCAGCCAGTGCGCGTACCGGTCGACCAGCGGTTCGAGAACCGAGTTGTCGATCATGTCGCCGTCCTCGTCGGGGCGGTCGCAGGCTCCCCACCCCTCCCGCGGACGCCGCCGCGGTGTCGATGATTCGCTCGGCAAGCCTCGCTCATACCGCCGTCCTCCTCGGGGCGGTCGCAGGCTCCCCACCCCTCCCGCGGACGCCGCCGCGGTGTCGATGATTCGCTCGGCAAGCCTCGCTCATACCGCGATCATTCCAGCGGCACCCGGCGCAGGGTGCCGTCGGCGGCGTCGGCGGCCTCGATCTCGTCCCGGGAGATGCCCAGGATGAACAGCACAGGATCCAGGAACGGCTGGTTCAGGGTGGTGTCGGCGAACCCGGCGACCACCGGCTTGGCGTTGAACGCGATGCCCAACCCGGCCGCCGAGAGCATGTCGATGTCGTTGGCGCCGTCGCCCACGGCCACCGTCTGGGCCAGGCCCACACCGAACTGGGCGGCGAACCGGGCCAGCGCGGCCGCCTTGCCGGCCCGGTCGACGATGTCGCCGACCACCCGCCCGGTGAGCCGCCCGTCCACCACCTCCAGGGTGTTGGCCGCGGCGAAGTCCAGCTCCAGATCCTCGACCAGGTGCCGGGTGACCTGGGTGAAACCACCGGAGACGACCCCGCAACGAAAGCCGAGCCGCTTGAGGGTGCGGATCGTGGTGCGCGCGCCGGGGGTGAGCACCAGCGCGGCCCCCACCTCGTCCAGCACGGCGGCGTCCAGCCCCTCCAGCATCGCCACCCGGGCCTGGAGCGACTCGGCGAAGTCCAGCTCGCCGCGCATCGCGGCGGCGGTGATCTCCTCCACCCGGCTGCGGGTACCGGTGTGGTCGGCGAGCATCTCGATGACCTCGCCGGTGATCAGCGTGGAGTCGACGTCGAACACGATCAGCCGCTTGGCCCGGCGGGCGATGCCGATCCGCTCGACCGCGATGTCCACCCCGGCGGTGGCCGCGACCTCGACCAGGGCCGACCGCAGGGCGTCGTCGTCGGGGGCGCTGACCGACAGTTCCAGACCGGTGACCGGGTAGTCGGCGATCCGCCGGATCGTCTCGATGTTCACGCCCAGCGCGCCGAACCGCAGGGCCAGCTCGCCGATCGCGGCCGCCTGCAGGGGGCGGCCGAGCACGACCACCGCGTGGGTGGCGCTGCGCCGGTCCTCGTCGCCGGGCTGGTCGACGCCGACCCGCACCGCCATGCCCAGGGCCCGCATGGCCCGCTCGACGTCGGCCTTGATCGGACCGGCATCCTCGACGGTGCGGACCAGCACCCCGAGCGTCAGCTGTCCGCGAATGACCGCCTGGTCGATGTCCAGGACCTCGACCCGATGCACGGCCAGCGCCGCGAACAACTCACCGGTGACGCCGGGCCGGTCGTGCCCGGTGACCGTGACCAGAACTGTGGACAGCGACTCACCCGCCGAACGGTGCGGCGGACGACCCGGAACCCTCGCCCTCGGGGATCTTCAGGTGGCTGCTGGCCTCGGCCTCGGCGAGCGGCTTCCAGCCGCGCTGCGGATGGGCTTCCGAGCGCATCCGCTCGACCATGTACGGGTGGTGCAGCTCGAACGCGGGTCGCTCGGACCGGATCCGGGGCAGCGAGGTGAAGTTGTGCCGAGGCGGCGGGGTGCTGGTCGCCCACTCCAGGGAATTGCCGTAACCCCACGGGTCGTCGGCGGTGGTGATCTCGCCGTACCGCCAGGACCGGATCACGTTCCAGATGAACGGAATGGTGGAGAACCCGAGCACGAACGCGCCGATGGTGGAGACGGTGTTGAGCGTGGTGAAGCCGTCGCTGGGCAGGTAGTCGGGGTAGCGGCGGGGCATCCCCATGTCGCCCAGCCAGTGCTGCACCAGGAAGGTGGTGTGGAACCCGATGAAGGTGGTCCAGAAGTGCAGCCGGCCCAGCCGCTCGTCCAGGAACCGGCCGGTCATCTTCGGGAACCAGAAGTAGATGCCGCCGTAGGTGGCGAACACGATGGTGCCGAACAGCACGTAGTGGAAGTGGGCGACCACGAAGTACGAGTCGGAGACGTGGAAGTCCAGCGCCGGGGCGGCCAGGATGACCCCGGTCA
Organism: Nakamurella sp.; assembly: GCA_039812105.1. Classification (GTDB taxonomy): domain Bacteria; phylum Actinomycetota; class Actinomycetes; order Mycobacteriales; family Nakamurellaceae; genus Nakamurella. The sequence continues at coordinate 1,610 of JBDHZW010000026.1, read as the reverse complement.
GGCCGCCGAACAGGAAGGTGACCAGGAAGCCGGCCGCGAACAGCATCGGCGTTTCGAAGGTGACCTGCCCGCGCCACATGGTGCCGATCCAGTTGAAGAACTTCAGCCCGGTGGGGATGGCGATCAGGAACGTCATGAAGCTGAAGAAGGGCAGCAGCACCGCGCCGGTGGCGAACATGTGGTGCGCCCACACCGCCACGGACAGCGCGGCGATGCCCATCAGCGCGTACACCATGCCCCGGTAGCCGAACAGCGGCTTGCGGCTGAACACCGGGATGATCTCGCTGATGATCCCGAAGAACGGCAGGGCGATGATGTAGACCTCGGGATGGCCGAAGAACCAGAACAGGTGTTGATACAGGATCGCCCCGCCGTTGGCGGGGTCGAGCACGTGCGACCCGAAATGCCGGTCGGCGGCCATGCCCATCAGGGCGGCGGTGAGCACCGGGAACGCGATCAGGATCAGGATCGACGTGATGAAGATCGCCCAGGTGAACATGGGCAGCCGCCACATGGTCATGCCCGGGGCCCGCATGCAGATCACCGTGGTGATCATATTGACGCCGCCGAGGATGGTGCCGAGGCCGGAGACGGCCAGGCCCATGATCCACAGGTCGCCACCGACGCCGGGCGAGTTCTCGGCCAGCGACAGCGGCACGTAGGCGGTCCAACCGAAGGCGGCGGCACCGCCCGGGGTGAAGAAACCGGAGGCGGCGATGATCGCGCCGAAGAAGTACAGCCAGTAGGAGAACGCGTTCAGCCGCGGGAACGCCACGTCCGGCGCGCCGATCTGCAGCGGCAGCACGAAGTTGGCGAAACCGAACACCACCGCCGTCGCATAGAACAGCAGCATGATCGTGCCGTGCATGGTGAACAGCTGGTTGAACTGTTCCGGCGTCAGGAACTGCATGCCCGGCTGGGCCAACTCGGACCGCATGAACAGGGCCATCAGGCCGCCGATCATGAACCAGGCGAACGAGGTGGCGATGTACATGACCCCGAGCACCTTGGGGTCCGTGGTGTGCAGGTACTGCAGGAACTTCGCGCCGCGGGGCGCCCGCTGCACCGGGTACGGCCGGGTCGCCACGGGACGGGGTGCGACTGCGGTCACAGTTGATCCTCCAGCGGTTCGGCGCACGCTCGGGGTCACCACTCATGCCGCGCACATGCGGTGACCATCGAAGCTTAATCCGACGAGGCGTAGAACGTGCCGCGAGGGGGTCCCTGAGTTTTCGGCGTCGCCCCGGATGCCGGTCGCCGGCGTCAGGTTCCGAGGAAACCGGCCAGCGCGGCGACGGCCCGCCGATCGCCGGCGGCGCCCAGGTGGCCGCGGTCGGGCAGCATCATCAGGGTGCTGCCCGGGATGAGCCGGGCGGTCTGCGCGAACAGGTCCGGGCCGTAGAAGCGGTCCCGCCGGCCGGCGACGATGAGGGTCGGCGCCCGATCGGTGCGGCGCAGGCGGCCAGGTCGAACCCGTCCTCGGCCTCGATGGTGGCGATCAGGTCGGCCGCCGCCGCCGGCCGGATCACCATCGGGCCGGCCGCCCAGCCGGCGGCGCGGGCCAGCGGCCCGGCCCAGTCCGGCGTCACCGCGTCGGCCATCGCGGCGAC
>JBDHZW010000025.1:0-30944 GCA_039812105.1 Nakamurella sp. | reverse complement strand
GGAAGCGCCCGGAGAGCGCGACGCCCTCGGGCGTGCCGGTGAGGACGACGTCGCCGGGATCCAGGGCCAGGTACTGGCTCAGGTGGTGGATCACGGTCGCGACGTCGAAGATCTGGTCGGCCGTCGAGGAGTCCTGCCGGGGTTCGCCGTTGACCCGGCTGCGCAGCCGCAGCGATTGGTGGTCGACCTCGTCGGGGGTGACCAGCCAGGGGCCGAGCGGGCTGAACCCGGGTGCGCACTTGCCCTTGCTCCACTGCCCGCCGGAGACGTCGAGCTGGAACTCGCGCTCGGACAGGTCGTTCGCGGCCAGGAAGCCGGCGACATGGGAGAGACTCCCCGCCGGGGAGGACAGGTAGCTCGCCCGCCGGCCGATGACGACGCCGAGTTCGACCTCCCAGTCGGTCCTGGTGCTGCCGCGCGGGATCTGCACGTCGTCGTGGGGACCGACGACGGTGTTCGGCGTCTTGAGGAAGATGATCGGGACCGTCGGCGGGGCACTGCCGGACTCGGCCGCGTGCGCGGCGTAGTTCATGCCGATGCAGATGATCGCGCCGGGGCGGGCGATCGGCGGGCCGAGCCGGCGGCCGGGCCCGTCGTCGACGACGGGCAGCCGATTGCCGGCCACGGCGGCCCGCAGCCGGTCGAGGCCGTCCGATTCGAGGAAGGCGGCGTCGTAGTCCGCGGTCACCGGGCGGGCGTCCAGCAGGGCGTCGTCGGTGACCACCACGGGTATCTCCGCGCCGGCCGGTCCCACGCGTGCGAGTCTCACGTCCACTCCTTGTCGATGCGGGGTCGGCACCGCCGGTTCGACCACAGGTCGGACCTCTGTCGGGCCGGGATGGTCGAGTGCGACCGAAAAAACATTGTGGGCACATCTTGACGGACCAAACATCGGATGTCTAGCGTATGGCACCGATCACCGTGAGGAGTGTGCGGTTTTGAGCAAGATCATTGCCATGCGAACGGACGATGTGCGGTTCCCGACGTCGACGGCGCTCGACGGTTCGGACGCGATGAACCCGGACCCCGACTATTCGGCGGCCTACGTGCGGATCGAGACCGACGACCCCGACGAGCACGTCGGGCACGGGTTCGTCTTCACCATCGGCCGGGGAAACGACGTCCAGCTCGCCGGGATCGACAGCCTGCGGCCGTACGTGGTGGGCCGGGACGTGGAGGAGATCCTCGGCGACATGGGGGGCTTCTGGAAGAGCCTGGTGCACGATTCGCAGTTGCGCTGGCTCGGGCCCGAGAAGGGCGTCATGCACATGGCGATCGGCGCAGTGACCAACGCGCTGTGGGATCTGAAGGCCAAGCGGGCCGGACTGCCGCTCTGGCAGCTGCTCGCCGGGCTGACCCCGGCCGAATTGGTGGGACTGGTCGACTTCCGGTACCTGCACGACGTTCTCACTCCGGCCGAGGCGTTGGAGATCCTGGAGAAGGCCATGCCCGGCCGGGCCGAGCGGGCCGAGCGGTTGCGCCGCACCGGTTACCCGGCGTACACCACGACACCGGGTTGGCTCGGGTACGACGACGAGAAGCTGGTGCGGCTGTCCCGGGAGGCGGTCGACCAGGGATTCCGCCAGATCAAGCTGAAGGTCGGCGCCGACCTGGGCGACGACCTGCGGCGGCTGGCCCTGGCCCGGGGGGCCGTCGGGCCGGACATCGCGATCGCGGTGGATGCCAACCAGCGCTGGGAGGTCGCCGAGGCGGTGGAGTGGATGGCCGCGCTTGCCCCCTACGACGTGGCCTGGGTCGAGGAGCCGACCAACCCGGACGACGTGCTCGGGCACGCCACGATCGCCCGTGGGGTGTCGCCGATCCCGGTCGCCACCGGCGAGCACATGGCCAACCGGGTGATGGCCAAGCAGTTCCTGCAGGCCGGCGCGCTCGGGGTGCTCCAGCTGGACGCCACCCGGGTCGCCGGGGTGAACGAGAACGTCGCGATGCTGTTGATGGCGGCCAAGTTCGGCGTCCGGGTGTGTCCGCACGCGGGTGGGGTGGGCCTGTGCGAGGCGGTGCAACACATCTCGATGTTCGACTACGTCGCGGTCTCGGGCACCACCGACGGTCGGATGATCGAATACGTCGACCACCTGCACGAGCACTTCGTCACTCCGGTGGTGATCGACAACGGCCACTACCGCGCTCCGGCCCGTCCGGGCTCGGGAGCGGAGATGCTGCTGGCGTCGATCACCGAATATCGCCATGTCGCCTGAGGGAGGGCCGCCCCTCGGGCTGGGGTGCGCCGGGATCGGCAATCACCGGGTCGCGCTGGACGACGCGGTCGCCGACGCCATCCTGGACAACGCCTGGACCCACGGCATCCGGCTGTTCGACACCGCCCCGCACTACGGCCTCGGGCTGTCCGAGCGACGGCTGGGCGAGTTCCTGGCCGGCCGGCCCCGCACCGAGTTCCGGGTGTCCACCAAGGCCGGCCGCCGGCTGGTCCCGCAGGCCAACCCGTCCGGGGCGCTGGACGACGAGGGCTTCGTCGTGCCGGCCGACACCCGCCGGGTGTGGGACTTCACCGAGGCCGGTATCCGGGCCGGTGTGGAGGAGTCGCTGACCCGGCTGCGGCTGGACCGGCTGGACACCGTCTACCTGCACGACCCGGAGCGGGACGACCTGACGGCCGCGCTGGAGCAGGGGCTGCCGGCGCTGATCCGGCTGCGTGGCGAGGGCCTGATCGGGTCGATCGGGGTGGGCTCGATGGACCGGGGCGCGTTGCTGGCCGCGGCCCGCCGGGACGGCGTCGACGAGCTGATGGTCGCCAACCGGTACACCCTGGCCGACCAGCGCGCCGCGGACGAACTGCTGCCGCTGTGCCTGGAGCGCGGCATCGCGGTCGTCGCCGCCGCGGTGTTCAACGGCGGACTGCTCGCCGGTACCCCGACGCGCGCGTCCAGCTTCGACTACGGCCCCGTGCCGGACGACGTGCTGGCCCGGGTCGAGCCGATGGCCGACGCCTGCCGGGCCGCCGGCGTGCCGTTGGCCGCCGCGGCCCTGCAGTTCCCGCTGCGCCACCCGGCCGTCAGGACCGTGGTGGCCGGGGCGACCAAACCGGCCCAGGTCGGCTCGACCGTCGCGCTGCTGCGGACCGCGATCCCGGACGGGCTCTGGCCCCTGCTGGACGAGCGGGCCGGGGCGGTCACGCCGTGATCGTGGACACCCACCTGCACCTGTGGGACCTGGCGGTCAGCGACTACGGCTGGCTGGGACCGCAGCACGGCGGGCTCTACCGCAGCTTCACCCCGGACGCCGCGCAGACCGAACTCGTGGCGTCCGGGGTGGGTTCAGCCGTACTGGTGCAGGCGGAGGACTCGATCACCGACACCCGGTACCTGCTGGACGTCGCCGGTCGGCACGACTGGGTGCACGGCGTGGTCGGCTGGGTGCGGCTGGACGCGCCGGACGAGGCGGCCCGCCAGCTGGCGGACCTGGCCGGTCCCGCCCTGCGCGGCATCCGGCACCTGGTGCACGACGACCCGCGGGACGACTTCCTCGACCGGCCGGACGTGCGCAAGAGCCTGGCCTCGGTGGCGCGGCTGGCCTGGTCTTCGAGGTGCCGGACGCCTGGCCGCGGCACCTGGGCGCGGTGGCCGGGCTGGCCGCCGACCGTCCCGAGCTGACCGTGGTGGTCGATCATCTCGGCAAGCCGCCGCGGCACCGGGCGGCCGAGCTGCCCGGCTGGGAGCGTGCGCTGCGGGCGGTCGGCCGACACCCGAACACGGTGGCCAAGGTGTCGGGGCTGCAGTGCCCGGGAGCCGCGATGACCGCATCGGCGCTGCGGCCGGTGTGGCACGTCGCGCTGGAGACGTTCGGCCCCGACCGGCTGATGTTCGGCAGCGACTGGCCGATGACGATCGACGCCGGCGGGTACGGCGCCGTGCTGGACACGACTCGCGAACTGGTCGGTGAGCTGACCGGCGACGAGCAGGCGGCGCTCTGGCACGGTACGGCCGTTCGGATCTACGGCGATCCGATCCGGCGCGAACCGATCGACGAAGGGAACGGAGCACGACCGAGCTGCACGGGCACGCTCGCCGATCCGGCGGAGAACGGATCCGCCGACGTCGGCGTCACCGCCGACCCGACCGTGTTGCGCTCGCGGTGCGGGCGGCCCCCGACCTGCTGTTGATCATGGGCTGGTGGCCCCTTTTGACGCAGTCAAAAGGGCCACCAGCCCATGATCAACTGGGCGTGGGCGTGGGCGTGGGCGTGGGGGGCCGGTCGAGGCGGTAGATCACGTGATCCGGCGGGTCGATCGGGTTGTCCGGGGTCAGGTCGCCCTCGGCGACCCGGACGAAGCCGGCCTTCTCCAGCGCCCGCCAGGACGCCCGGTTCCCGGCGGCCACCGGCACGATGACGCAGGTCGCCCCGGGCCGGGTGCGCCAGGTGTCGGCGACCACCGCCGCGATGATCGCCGGGCCGAGACCCCGCCCGGTGTCGGCGAGTTCGCCGATCAGGTAGTCGATCGTCACCGCCCCGTCCGGAATCGCGAGGATGGGCGCGACCTCGTCGACGTACTCTGGATAGTCGTGCCAGAAGCACCGCTGCACCAGGCCGACCGGGCGTTCACCGACGCCGTCGACGAGCAGGACCAGGAGGTCCTCGTTCGGCTCCTCGCCCCGGGCCGACGGGCCGAAGTCCCGTTCGACCGCCTCGGGGCTCCACTCGTGGTACCACCACCGGTGCACGTGCGGGTGGGACAGCCAGGTGGCCAGCAGGCCGAAGTCGTCGGTGCTGACGCGGCGAACGCCGACGGCGGGAGCGGGCATACTCCGATCATGCGCACCCTGTCCGGTTCCGACACCCCATTTCCCGGCGCCGGGCTGCCCGGCCTGCTCGTGCACGCCATCGCCGCGAGCGGGGCCGTCCAGGGGATCACCATCGCCGGCGTCGGCGACGACTTCCCGCTGCTGTACGCCAACGAGTCGTTCCAGCGCCTCACCGGCTACGACCCGCAGGAGATCCTGGGCCGCAACTGCCGGTTCCTGCAGGGCGCGGACACCGACCAGGAACAGGCCCGGCGGCTCGGTGCCGCCCTGCGCGAGCAGCGGGAGGTCAGCGTGTTGCTCCGCAACTTCCGGCGGGACGGCACCCCGTTCTGGAACAGGGTGTCCGTCGCGCCGATCCGCGACGACACCACCGGCCGGGTCACCCACTTCATCGGGACCCAGATCGACGTCACCGATCTGGTCGAGAGCGCCCACCGGTCGGCCACCGCGGGCCGTTGACGATCAGTCCAGAGCGGTCGGAGCACCCGGATCGAGCCCTCGGGAGCCGTCCTTGAGCGTCACCCCGGACCGGCCCAGCGCCCGCGCCCCGGCGACCAGTCCGGCGGTCACCCGGGCCGCCTCCCGGTAGCCGAGGCCGCCGGGCGGGTGGATGTTCGAGACGCAGTTGCGGTCCGCGTCGGTCCGCCCGACCCGCGGCGCCTGGGTCAAGTAGACGCCCAGGCTGTCGGCGACCGACAGCCCGGGGCGCTCGCCGATCACCACAATCAGCGTGCCGACGCCCAGCGCGGCCCCGATGTGGTCGCCGAGGGCGACCCGGGCCTGGGTGGCGATGACCGGCGGGCATAGGGTCCACCGCCCGGCGAACTCCGCCACCAGCGCCCGCAGCAGCGGCGCGCCGTGCTCGCCGAGCGCCCGCGCGGACAACCCGTCGGCCAGCACGACGGCGATGTCCCGGCCGCGGGGCAGAGCGACCAGCGGGCCGAGATCGTCCGGGCGACGCCCGAAGTCGGGCCGGCGCAGGTACTCGCTGCGGCCGGCGGCCCGGCTGGTCACCACGACCGGTGCGCCCAGGCCGACCTCCGTCACCGCGCCGGCCAGGGCGGGAACATCCAGCGGTTCGTGCACGGCGTCGCGGGCGGCGGCGTGCGCGGCCCGGAACTCCAGGACGTGCCGGGTGGTCACCGCGTCGCCGGTCCGGCCCAGCCCGATGCGGGACGGCGTCGTCCGCCGCAGCTCGGCCCAGAATCCCTCGGGCCCGGCCGGTTCGGTCATCCGGCGACCGTCAGCCGGCGCAGCACCGATCCGGCCGGGTCGATCGGCCGCACCCGTCCCCGGTCGTCACCCAGACCGACTGCGGTCAGCCAGGTCTCGAACTCCGGGGCGGGTCGCAGGCCCAGCATGGCGCGGGCGGTCAGCACGTCGTGGAACGCCAGGCTCTGGTAGCCGAGCATGACGTCGTCGGCACCGGGCACGGCGATGACGAACGCCACCCCGGCGGCGGCGAGCAACACCAGCAGGCTGTCCATGTCGTCCTGGTCGGCCTCGGCGTGGTTGGTGTAGCAGACGTCCACCCCCATCGGCAGGCCGAGCAGCTTGCCGCAGAAGTAGTCCTCCAGGCCGGCCCGGATGATCTGCTTGCCGTCGTACAGATACTCCGGGCCGATGAACCCGACGACGGTGTTCACCAGCAGCGGCCCGAATTCCCGTGCCACCCCGTAGGTCCGGGCCTCCAGGGTCTGCTGGTCGACCGGCCGGCCGTCGGTGCCCAGGTGGGCCCCGGCCGACAGTGCCGACCCCTGACCGGTTTCGAAGTACATGACGTTGTCGCCGACGGTGCCCCGGCGCAGTTCCAGCGCGGCGGAACGGGCGTCGGCGAGCATGCCCAGCTCGACGCCGAACGAGGCGTTGCCGCCCTGGGTTCCGGAGATCGACTGGAACACCAGGTCGACCGGGGCGCCCCGGCCGATCAGCTCCAGCGTGGTGGTGACGTGGGTGAGCACGCAGGTCTGGGTGGGAATGTCGAAGCGGGAACGGATGTCGTCGAGCAGTCGGAGCAGCTCGGTGACCGTCGCCGGCGAGTCGGTGGCCGGGTTGACGCCGATCACCGCGTCGCCGGAGCCCAGCAGCAACCCGTCCAGCACGGCCGCGGCGACGCCCCGGGCGTCGTCGGTGGGGTGGTTGGGTTGCAGCCGGGTGGCCAGCCGCCGGGGCAGGCCGATGGTGCTGCGGAACCCGGTGGTCACCCGGGCGGCCCTGGCCACCGCCATCAGGTCGGCGTTGCGCATGAGTTTGCTGACCGCGGCGACCATCTCGGGCGTCACCCCCGGCGCCAGCGCGGCCAGTTCCGCGGCGGCGGACGGGGTGGCCGCGACCGCCAGCAGATGATCGCGGAACTCGCCGACGGTCAGCCCGGCGACCGGGGCGAACGCGGCGGAGTCGTGCCGGTCCAGGATCAACCGGCTGACGTCGTCGGTGTCGTAGGGCACCGCCGGATGCTCCAGGAAGGTGCGCAGGTCGACGTCGGCCAGGGCCCATTGGGCCGCCGCCCGCTCCTCGTCGGAGTGCGCGGCACACCCGGCCAGCTCGTCACCCGACCGCTGCGGGGTCGCGCGCGCCAGCAGGTCGACCACCCCGCGGAACTCGTAGGCGTGGCCGGCCAGGGACTGGCGGTAGACCGTCATCGTCGAGCAGCATCCCGCCCGGAGGCCCGTAGGGGCAAGGGCCGGCGTCCGGTTCCGAGATGGGGATCGCCGGGCGGCCAGATGGGGAGGCTTTCCCGACGACGCCGCCGGGTCGGCCGACCTACGTTCCTGGTGCCGGCCTGCGCCGGACCCATCCCTCGGAACGGAGCCGACCATGACCAATCCCGTGATCCAGCCGGTCGTCATCGCCGTCCTGGTCGTCCTCGAGGTGGCGGTCTGGCAGGTCCGGGTGGCGCTGTCCACCCGCGGCCGCAAGCGGATCGCCGCCGCCCTCGGCGCCGTCAACGCCGTTCTCTCCGTCGTCGCGATCAGCCAGGTGGTGACCAACCTGGATCGCCCGGCCAATGTCGTCGGCTACGCGGCCGGGGTGGCGTTGGGGGTCTATCTGGGCGTCGTCGTCGACGGGCGGTTCGCCGGTGACCCGGTGGAGTACCGGGTGGTGCTGTCGGGCGACGGCACCGGGCTGGCCGAGCAGCTGACCGACCTCGGTTGGCCGGTGACCACGCATCCGGCCCACCGGCACGGTGGCCCGGCCACCGTGCTGTCGGTGGTGGCCGGGCCGGGCCGTTCGTCGGCCCTGAACAGCACGCTGGACACGCTCGCTCCGGACAGCTTCCGCACCACCAGCCGGCTGGCGTCGGTCCGCTGAGGCCGCGAGGGGTGCGCGCCGCCCCGGAATGCGGCAGGTTGGGCGGGTGACGAGGGGCGAGCGGGGCGGCCGGCACGTCGCGGCCCGGATCGACGACGTGTTCAACGCGGTCCGCAACCGGCTGTTCCGCCGCCGGGGCTGGCGGCCGCGGATCGTGCCCTACACCGGCTACGGATCCACCCGGCGGGTCCGCGTGCTGGCCCGCATCCTGCTGGCGCCGCCACCGGCCGGGCCGATCCCGGACGCGGAGGCCGTCGACGCCCGGCAGCGGGCCACCCGCGGCTGGCGCCGTTTCCTGACCACCCCGATCCCGGATGCCGAGGTCGAGGTGGACGTCGGCGGTCGTACCCACCGCCTGGTCGTCGACCGGCGCGGCTACCTCGACGCGACGATCGACGCGGACCTCACGCCCGGGTGGCACGACCTGCCGATCCGGGTGCGTTCCGGCCGGCCGGACCAGATGCGGGTGCGGGTGGTCGGCGACGGCGACATGCTCGGCATCGTCAGCGACATCGACGACACGGCGATGATCACCCACCTGCCCCGCCCGCTGCTGGCCGCCTGGAACACGCTCGTGCTGCGGGAGTCCGCCCGGGTCGCGGTGCGCGGGATGGCCGAGCTGTACCGGGCCGTGCTGGCGGCCGACCCGGGGACGCCGGTCGTCTACCTGTCCACCGGGGCGTGGAACGTCGCGCCCACGCTGACCAGGTTCCTGGCCCGCAACGGCTTCCCCGACGGCCCGCTGCTGCTCACCGACTGGGGGCCGACGAACACCGGCTGGGTGCGGTCCGGCCGGGCACACAAGGAGAGCAGCCTGCGCCGGCTGGCCGCCGACCTGCCGGGGGTGCGCTGGCTGCTCGTCGGGGACGAGGGGCAGCACGACCCGGAGATCTACGACGCGTTTGCGAGTGAGCGCCCGGACCGGGTGGCGGCCATCGCGATCCGCCGGTTGACCGCGACCCAGCAGGCGTTGACCACGGTGCCGACCCCGCACCGGCCGCCCGCCGCGCCGGTGCCGACGGTGCGGGCCCGCGACGGATACGGGCTCGCCCGGGAGCTGCGGGCGGCAGGGCTGCTCCCGCCGGGGTGACCGCCGGCGTTGCTTGATCAGCCGGCGTTGCTGGATCAGCGGCGTCGCTTGATCAGATGGTGACCGTGCCGCGGATGACGGTGCTGCAGCTGCCGCCGACCCACACCGTGCCATCGGCGGCCACGTCGATCCGGACGACGCCCGCGCGGCCCAGCCGGGTGCCCTGGGTCGCGGTGTAGCCGTCCGCGAGCTGACCGGTCCGGACCAGCCACTGCGCCACCGAGGCGTTCAGGCTGCCGGTCACCGGGTCTTCCGGGATGCCTGCCCCCACGGCGAAGCCGCGGATCTCGAAGCGGTGCGGTGCGCCCGCCGGGTGGTCGCCGAGCACGCCGACCATGACGTCCGGCAGGCCCGTGAAGTCCGGTTCCAGGGCGAGCACCTGCTGTGCCGTGGCCAACCGGACGGCAACCCAGCCGGGCCCGTTGTCCACCCACTGGTGATCGAGGATCTCGGCGCGCTCGACGCCCAGGGCTCGGGCGAGGTCGGCGAGCAGCGACTCGTCCGCCGGCCCCGAGCGGATCGTGGGTGGCGCGGCGAACGCCACCCGGCCCTCGGTCACGGTCAGCTCGACCAGGCCGGCGGGGCAATCCTGCACCAGCCGACCGGGCGTGCGCGGCACCCCGCCGTGCTCCAGCCAGGCGTGCGCCGAGCCGAGGGTCGGATGCCCGGCGAACGGCAGCTCGCGCTCGGGGGTGAACACCCGGAACCGGTAGTCGGCGTCCGGGCCGGCCGGCGGGTACAGGAACGTCGTCTCGGACAGGTTCGTCCACCGGGCGAACGCGGCCATCGCGTCGTCGGACAGGCCATCGGCGTCCAGCACGACGGCGACCGGGTTGCCCAGCAGCGGGGTGTCGGAGAATACGTCGACCTGGGCGAAGGCGCGGGGTCGCGGGGTCGTCATGACGCTCACTGCATCACACCGTCGCAAGCCTGCGCTCAGGGGTCGGGTGTCGCCGGGGTGGCGGCCTGCCGGCGGGCCGCCGCGCCCCCGGCCAGCGCCGCGACCGCGACCGTGATCAACGCGCCGAGGATCAGCGCCGGAGCCTCGCCCGGCCCCAGCTGGCCCAGCTGGGTGGCCAGGGTCGCGGCGGCCACCGGCACCCCCATCTGGGCGCAGGACAGGGCCGCCAGCGGGGCCGGCTGCCCGGTCACGGATCCGACCAGGTGCACCAGCAGCGCGCCGACGCCGAGCAACACCCCGAGCAGGATCAGGCTCGGCTGCCGGCCGAAGTCGCGGACGCTGAGCGACGCGCCCAGCCAGACGAAGAACAGCGGCCCGAAGAAGCCCTCGGTGACCGCGAACAGCTGCTTGGCCAGCCGTCTCGGTTCGCCGATGGCGGCCACCGCCAGGCCGAGCGAGAACCCGGCCAGCATCACCGAGACGTGCGTGGCCCGAGCCACCGCGGCCAGCGTGAACAGCACCAGCAGGCTGAGCCGCAGTTCCAACGCGAACTTGCGATGCTCGGACAGGCGATGCAGCCGCTTGCGGAACCCGGTCCGCTCGCCCCACCACAACAGCCCGAACACCACGGCCGCGCAGGCGATCACCGCCAGCGCGCCCAGCGCGGCCCGGCCCGCGTGGGCGGGATCGATCACCAGCGGCAACGCCACGATGCAGGCCGCGTCGGCGACCGCCACCTGCGGCAGCAGCTGCAGCACCCCGGGGCCGGTCAGCCGCAGCGAGTCGACGATCGGCAGCACGATCGCCGCCGAGGACGAGGCCATCAGCACCGCGTAGATCGGGCCGTTGCCGGTGCCGAACGCGGCCGCCAGCCCGATCCCGGCCAGGGTGGCGACGACGCCGACCAACGCCGCCCGGCCGAGCCCGGCGCCGACGCCGTGCCGCAGCCGCGGGTCCAGCACCGGCACATGCGAGCCGGCCACGAACATCACCAGCGCGAAGCCGATGTCGGCCAGGAAGGTGAACGTGTCGTCGTCCGTGTCCAGCACCTGCAGGCCGGTCCGGCCCAGCAGCACCCCGGCCAGCAGCGCACCCACCACCACGGGGACGTGCCAGCTCCGCCGCGCCGCCAGCAGCGGCCCGAGCAGCCCGGCCGCCACGATCAGCGCCAGCGTGCCGAAGTCCACCGGCCCTCCCCGATTGCCGAGCCCGGCACGCGGTCCGCGGCCGGATCGGCGACGATTCTCCCGTGGAGATCACCGACGCGCTCGACTTCGTCCGCCATCACGACCGCACCGTGCTGGCCACCCGCCGCCGGGACGGCCACCCGCAGATGTCGGCGGTGAACTCCGGGGTGGTGGACGAGCGGGTCTGCATCTCCAGCCGCGCGCCGCTGGCCAAGGTCCGCAACATCCGGCGGGACCCGGCGGTGTCGCTGCTGATCCTGAAGGAGGAGTTCTACGGCGGCTGGGTGCAGATCGACGGCACCGCCGAGATCGTCGACCAGCCGGCGGCGCTGGATCTGCTGGAGCGGGTGTACCGGTCGATCCGGGGTGAACACCCGGACTGGGCCGACTACCGGGCGGCGATGATCCGGGACGAGCGGGTCGTCATCCGGGTGACGCCGACCCGCGCGGTGCAGGGCTGAATCTGCGTCGGTCAGCTGCGGCTGCGCCGACCGGCCCCGGTGATCAGGTTGATGACCAGCAGCAGGCCGATAGCGCCCAGGCAGGCCACCCCGAAGCTGGCCCAGTCCCAGTCGAACGTCCAGGCCTTGCCGGTCGTCCACTGGTAGATGAAGCCGGCCAGCACCGCGCCGAGGATCCCCACCAGGATGTTGATGAAGCAGCCGCGCTTGTCGCCGACCACCAGCGAGGCGATCCAGCCGGCGAGCGCACCGAAAATGATCCAGGAGAACCACCCCATGACGACTACTTCCCCCTGTCTGCGTCGGTGCTGTCCAGGTCGGCGGTCAGTGCGGTGATCGCGGCCAGGGCCTCGGCGGGATCGGCGCCCCGGCCCACCGCGACGCCGACCAGGTAGCAGGTCAACGGTCCGGCGATCCGGGCCACCCCGTGCGCCACATCGCGGGTCACGTCCAGCAGGGCGTCCCGCCGGTCGTTCGGTATCGAGCCCGCCGGCAGGTCCAACGCCTCCGTGGCCCGGGCGATCCAGTCGTCAAGGGTGCTCATGATCCCCGACGGTAACCGGCGCGGGGCCGGCGGGTGATCAGGGTTTCCCCCGGACTTCGTTCGCGCAATCCGAAGTTGATCATGAACCAACGGCCCTTTTGCGCGCCGCAGAAGGGCCATTAGGCCATGATCAACTTGGGTGAGGGAGCGGCGGGTGGCGTCGGGGGTGGATCAGGTCGGGTGGATCAGGTCGGGGTGGCGGGCCGGGGGTGGCCGGGGCCGTCGACGTGGCCGTCGCGGATGACGTGCTGCAGGGTCTCGTAGGCGTTGTAGGTGGGCCGGCCCAGCGACCGGTAGCTGCGGGCGGCGCGCTTGAGATAGGTGTCCACGGTCGAGGTCGCCGCCGGCGGATCCATCATCCGGCCGATGTCGGCCCGCCCGACGCCCTGCGCGAGCAACTCGAACACCTCGATCTCCCGCGGGGCCAGGTGCCCGACCAGGTCGTCGTCGGTGAGCAGGGCGTGCGCCAGCCGGCCGGACACCGCCAGTTCGCCGGTCCGCGCCACCCGCAGGGCATCGATCAGCAGATGTTCGGGATCGGACTTCAGGATCAGGCCGACCGCGCCGGCAGCGATCGCCCGGCGCACCGGCACCGGGCGTTCCTCCGCGGTCAGGATCAGCACCTGCGGCCCGGCCTCGCGGATCGCGCGGACGTTGGCGGTCGGGTCCGACTCGTCCGCCGACCCACCGAGGTCGAGGTCCAGCAGCACCACGTCCGCGGCCCCGCCCCCGGACGCCAGCAGCTCGCCGACCGAGGACGCCGTGCCGATCACGTCGACCCACGGGGCGTGTTCCCGCACCGTCCACAGGATGCCCTTGAGCACGAACGGGTGATCGTCGACCGCTGCCAGGGCCAGCGGCGCGTCCGGTCCGAAGCTCATGCCGCCGCACCTCCGGGCCGCCGCGCAAGCTCGGCCGCCCCGAAGGAGGCGCCGGCCTGACCGTCTCGATCGTGAGCTCGGGAAGCCTCGCTCATTGCCGCCGAGCCAATCCCGGCCGGGGCCGGAGCGATAGTCCCCACGTGTGGTGACATCCCGGGCTCGTTGTCCCGGAGCACGTACCGGACCAGCAGGAAGTCGGGCCCGTGCCGGACGGACGCGCCCAACTGCTCCGCGACCCGGACCAGGGTCGGCCGGTCCGGGGCCGGGCCGACCATCAGGCTCACCCTGCGCGAGCGGGCCGCCGACACGGTCAGCACGGTGCGCGCCGGGATCGGATCGCCGTCCAGCGCCGCGGCCAGCAGCCGACCGACCAGACCGGCGGGCAGCGCCGGTGGCCCGTCCGCGTCGGCGATGACCTCCACCGTGCGGCCGGCCCGCCGGGCCCGCGCGATCAATTCGCGGCAGCGCGGGTCGATCTGGGTGCCCAATCGGATGTCGTCGCGAACCGCCGCCTCCAGCGTCACCGCCTCCCGGCGGACGGCCGCCGACCCGAGGGCGAACCCGCCGTTCTGGACGCCGGTCAGGAACGGCAACACCCAGGCCCGCACCCGGACCAGCCGCGCGCCGAGCACGTCGCGGGCGACCCGCACCTGGACGGCGGCGGCCTGCGAGTGCCGCTCCAGTTCTTCGCTGCGCCGGATCGATGTGGCCATCCGGTCGATGGTCAGCCGGCCGCCGAGCAGGCAGGCCACCCCGACCAGGTTCGCGGCGATCGCCGGCATCCCCGGCCACATCATGGCGCCGTCCGGGGCCAGCCGCAGCAGCATGCCGATGGTGACCGCGGTCGCGGCCACCGCGCCGGCGATCGACTCCCACGGCGGGCGGAACATCGCGATCAGCGCGAGCCCGGACGCGCCGGCGCCGGCCGCGAAGTAGGCGATCGCCACGTCGCCGCCGGCGACCAGTCCGAGACCGCCGGCGATCGGCGTCAGCATCGCCGCGGTGATCAGCACGGCCGACTGCGCGCCGGTCATCGGGTGCCGGCCGGCGCGCCGGGCGGCGGCCACCGTGAGGGCGGCGGTGATCGCGACGGCGGCGAGCGCCGGCCGTGGGTCGGTGAGCATGCTCCGATGCAGGCCGGCCTGGATCACCACGAACCCCAGGATCGGCATCGTCGCGCCCAGCACCAGCCGGGTCCGGGTGCCGGCCAGGTCGGCCAGCCGGTGCGAGGGCACCCCGTCGGGCGTCGGCACCCGCCACCGCAGCTCGACGGTGGTGCCGGCGCCCGGGGCCGAGGTGACGCTGGCCCGGCCGCCGACGTCGACGACCCGACCCACGATCGACTGGCGGAAACCCATCGGTCCCGAGGCCACCGTGCCCGGGTCGAACCCGCGGCCGTCGTCGATCACCCGGACCACGGCGCCGTCGTCGTCCTGCGCCACCTCGATCGTCAGGGTGCGGCAGCCGGCGTGCAGTTCGGCGTTGCGCAGCGCCTCGCCGACGGCGCCGACGAGCGCCCCGACGACGCGGTCCGGCAGGTGGCCGTGGCCGTCCACCCGGAGGTCGATCGGACGACCGGGCCGGTGTGCGAGCGCACGCAGCTCGTCGATCAGATCCCGCCGCTCCGGCGTCGTGACCGCCGCCGCCCGCCGCAGCAGCTCGGCCGCGTGGGCGGCCATGGCCCGGATCCGGGACTGTTCGATCGCGCCGGTCGGCAGGGCGACGGCGCGCAACGCATGGATGACCTCGTCGTGCAACAGGCGGGAGGCGGCCCGTTCCTGCCGCTCGACCGCGCGGGCGGCCTCCGCCTCGGCGAACGCCCGCCGCTGGGCGCCGGCCGCGTCGTCGGCGATGGCCGCGGTGCGCCGCCAGGCGGGCACGAACACGGCCGTCAACGCGATGAAGACCGATGCCAGCATGGCCTCGGACACCGCGCTGACCCAGCCGGCGGCGGCGCCACTGGCCGGCGAGAGCCGCACGGCGAGGTAACCGGCCACCGCCGCGGCGGTCAGGGCGCAGGCCCGGCGCATCGGTAACAGGGCGGCGGCCAGCACGAACGCCGGAACCATCAATTGCCAGGCCCACCAGACCGCCGGCATCCGGTCCGGATGGACGACCGCGGCCAGCGTCACGACCTGCGCGGCGAGCAGGATGCCGACGGTCCAGTAGGCCAGCCAGGGGATGCGCCGGCCGGTGCTGATGACCGCCGCGGCGCCGATCAGCGCGGCGGTCCCCGCCAGCACCGCGACCCGGCCGGCTGGTGCGGTGGCGTCGACGGTCGCCCGGATGTAGTCGGCCGAGACGACGATGTCGTTGACCACCACGATCGCGAAGACGAACCCCAGCGATCGCTCGAACCAGAGCGTCCATGAGCGGTTCGGATCTGTCCGACCGTCCGGGCCGGCGCGCGCCCGACCGCCGGTGCCCCCCACCGTGGTCATGAGGTGATTCTGGCAGGTTGCCCGAAACCGGGCTGTCCCGAACTCCGGGGACATGACGTCCGGCGCGGCGGCGACGATCGTTGACCCCGCGGCGGTGGGCGTGCGCCGGGGGAGCGGCGCGGGGGGATCCGCGGGGGCTCCAGGGGGGTGGCGTCCACCGCCGTGACCTCGCCGCGGACAACCGGTCCGCGGCCGACCGGTCCCAGGGGGGATCAGGACGGAGATCAGCACATGACCGTGCACATGAACAGGGTGGGGGAGGTCGCGGCGGTGGCCGCCGGCCGGCCGGACCGGCGGGCGCGGGTCGCGTTCGCGGCGCGACTGGCCGTCGTGCTCGGCATCGTCGGAGCGCTGCTGGCGGGGACGGCCGCGTCCGCGTCGGCGGCTCCGGCGGTCTCGGCGCGGCTGGCCGCGGCGCCGGCGGTTGCCCAGGCCGGGCCGATGGCGACCATGACGGCCAGTTGCGGTGGTGGACGGTGCACCGTGTACCTGTCCAAGGCCGAGACCCGGGCGATGGCCAACGGGAGCGCGCCGGCGTTGCCCGGCTGGGTGGACCTGCGGCTCCGGATCGCCTACACCGCGCTGGTCTACGGGCACATCTGGTTCGCCCAGCAGTACGCCAACCGGGGCTGGTGCTCCGGCTTCCGGCTCAGCGTCTACCCGTGGGAATCCCAGGGCTACTTCGGCTACGCCTGCTGAAGCCGGCTGCGCAAGGGCCCGGAACGGCCGGCCGCGCACGCCGCGCGGCCGGCCTTCCGGCGGTCAGGTGTGGTCGTCGTGGTGACCCTGCAGGTGGGCGTCCTCGTCGGTGTAGCTGTTCGTCCCGTCGCCGGGCCGGGACCATTCGGCCGGCTCGACCGGATAGCGCAGCCGGGCCGGGTCCGGCCGGGTGCCGGGCCGGGTCACGTCGCCGCCCTCCTTCTCCCGTTTCTTGGTGGCCAGCGCGCCCAGCGCCTCCAGGATCACCCGGTGCGCGTTGTTCACGGTGTTGTCGGCGTGGTCGTACGGCGGCGACACCTCGACCACGTCCATCGCGACCAGCGGCGTTTCCAGGGCGATCTGTCGCACCGCCCGCAGCAGGTCGGCCGGGTTCATCCCGCCCGGCTCCGGGGTGCCGGTGCCGGGTGCGAAACCCGGGTCGAGCACGTCGATGTCGACCGACAGGTAGATCCAGTCGCAGCCGTCGCCGGCCCGGGCGATGGCGTCGGCGATGACCGGACGCATCCCCCGGTCCCACACGTCGTGCATGAGGTGCCAGGTCATCTCCTGCTCGCGCATCCAGTCGAAGACCTCCGGCGGCGGCCAGTAGCCGCGCAGCCCGACCTGGACGAAGTTGCGGCCGCGGATCGCGCCGGACTCGATCAGCCGGCGCATCGGGGTGCCGTGCGAGTGCAGGTGGCCCTCGATCGAGTCGGCGGTGTCGGCGTGCGCGTCGAAATGCAGCAGCCCGACCTTGCCCCAGCCGTACTTGCGGGCCACCGCGGTGGCCGCGGGGTACGTGATGGAGTGGTCGCCGCCGATGATCATCGGGAAGGCGTCGGCCCGCAGCACGTCGGTGACCTTGGCCTCGATGTTGCGTTGGGACCGGGCCGACTGGCCGTGCGGGCAGTAGGCATTCCCGGCGTCGACGACGTCCAGCCACTCGAAGATGTCCAGGCCCAGGTCCAGGTGGTAGGTACCGGGGTCGTAGGCGTTGGACCGCACGTACTTCGGGCCGAACCGGGCGCCCGGCCGGTAGGTGGTGTTGATGTCCATCGGGGCGCCGACGATCGCCACGTCCGGGCGCCGCTGGGCCAACTCGGCCGCGGTGGCCACCCAGTCCCGGGAGCTGAACGTCGGCAGGCCCTCGTTGTCGTTCTCGGACTCGCCGGCTGCCGCCGGCTTGCTTCCGCCGCTCATCTCGACCTCCTGCGCAGGAGTTGGTTGCCGAATCAACCAACCGGGGTGCTCGCGCGTCCTCACTGCGTGAGCCCGACGACCACGCCCCCATCTTCGACCACCACCCGGCTTCCCGCTGTCCGCGGACGCGCGCCGGGCGGTCGTCCCGCGGGCGGCCGTCCGGCGGGCGGCCGGGCGCCGGCCCGTCGGGCCCGTCGTTCCTACCGGGGGCTCGGCGTCGCGGCGGCCGCGCTGATCCTGGCCCTGGGCATCCTGTTCGCTCCGGACATCCCGTCCCTGGACGGCATCGGCGCGGCCTGGACCAGCTTCCTGCCGTGGACCGCGGTGCTGATCGTCGGGCTGGCCGCGGCGGCCGTCATCCGGCGCAGCTGGTGGGCGATCTCGGCGGTGATCGTCGCCGCGATGGTGTGGTCGGTGTCCTTCGTCCCGCAACTGCTGCCAGGGCACACGGCGATCAGCGCCGACGTGCTGGTGGCGACCCAGAACATCGGTGCCGCCAACACCGATCCCGAAGCGACCGTGCGCGGCCTGCTCGGCACCGGGGCCGGCCTCGTCGCCGTGCAGGAGATCACCGCGTCGGCCGAGAACGCCGTCGGGCAACTCGATTCGGTGTATGCCGAACACGCCCGGGTGAGCACGGTCGGACTCTGGTCACAGTGGGCGATGGACGAGCCGCTGGAGCTGGAGCTGGGGCTGAGCTGGGCCCGGGCGTTCCGCACGGTGGTCCATCACCCGGACGGCGACATCGCCGTCTACGCCGTGCACCTGCCGTCGGTGCGGCCCGGCGACACCGCCGCCCGCGACCAGGCCGTCGCCGAGCTGGCCTCGCTGGTCGCGGCCGACCCGGCCGCTCGGGTGCTGGTGGTCGGCGATCTGAACACGGCCACCACCGACACCTCGCTGACCACGCTGACCGACCTGATGACCGACTCGCGGCAGGAGGTCGGCGGCGGCTTCGGATTCACCTGGCCGGCCGTGTTCCCGCTGACCCGGCCGGACCATGTGCTGTCCCGGGGGATGACCCCGGTCAGCGACCAGGTCATGGCGTCGGGCGGCAGCGACCACCGGCTCGTGCTGGTCGGCCTGCGGATGAGCTGAGCCGGTCCCTGGACCTGGCCCGGCGCCCACCCCTGCGCTGATCCACCACTGCGCTGATCCAAGTCCCACTTCCGCGCCCGAATTGCCGGGTTTGGTGAGACGATGATCAGCGCACCACAGGTCGGCCGGACGCGATCACCACCGGGGCGCGACGGGTTGCGGGGGTGGCGGCGGTCCGGGCCCGGGGGTCAGCCCAGCAGCCACACCTCGACGTCGTCGCCGGCATCCAGGTGGGCGACGTCCTCGGGGACGACGATCATGCAGTCCGCACCCGCCAGCCAGGCGAGCAGATGCGAACCCGGCCCGCCCCAGGCGGCCACCGTGCCGGCGACGGTGTTCAGCTGACCACGACGGAACTGGCGCTTGCCGGCCGGCGAGTCCAGTGCGGCACTCAGCGGGGCGCGGACCGTGGGCCGGGTGACGTCCGGATGTCCCATCGCCGCCCGGATCGCCGGCCGCAGGAACACCTCGAACGAGACGTAGGAGCTGACCGGGTTGCCGGGCAGCGTCACCATCGGCACGCCTCGATACCGGCCGGCCCCCTGCGGCATCCCCGGTTGCATCGCCACCTTGGCGAACTCGATGCCCTGCCCGTCCAGGGCATCCTTGACCACCTCGTAGGCGCCGGCGGACACCCCGCCGGAGGTGATGATCAGGTCCATGCCGTCGGCGGCCCGGTCCAACCCGGCCCGCAGCGCGTCGACGTCGTCGGCGACGAAGTGCTCGACGGTCGCGCGGGCGCCGACCGCGGCCAGCGCGGCGGCCAGCATGGGGGCGTTGGACTCGTAGATCTGACCCGGCTGCAAAGCCGTCCCGGGCGCGACGAGTTCGGTGCCGGTGGACAGCACCAGGGCGCGCAGCGGCCGGCGGACCGGCAGCTCGGCGTATCCGAGGGCGGCGGCCACCCCGATCTGCGGGGCGCCGATCACCGTGCCGGCCGGCAGCACCACGTCCCCCCGGCGCACGTCCTCACCCACCGTCCGGACGTGGATTCCGGCGGCGGGGGCGCTGTCGATGCGCACCTGCCGCACGCCCCCGTCGGTCCGCTCGACCTGGACGATGACGTCGGCGCCGGGCGGGAGCGGGGCGCCGGTCATGATCCGGGCCGCGGTGCCGGGTTCGAGCGGGGCGACGTCGGTCCGGCCGGCCGGGATGTCCTGGGTGACCGGGAGGGTGACCGGGGTCGTCGCGACGTCCGCGGCCCGCACCGCGTAACCGTCCATCGCCGAGTTCGCGAAAGGGGGCAGATCCAGCGGTGCGAGCAGGTCCGCGCCCAGCACCAGACCGCGCGCCGCGTCCAACGTTGTCGCTTCGACCGGCGTCGGCTGGAGCAGGTCGGCGATGATCCGGGCGTGTTGCTCGACGGTGCGCATGCGCACCATCCTGCCTGACCTCGCGCAATGCGCGCTGTCATCGAGAAGCGCTGGAATATCACCCGTTTCCGAGGATGCGTCTTCGGCCTGCTGCGGTACCGTCTGGGGGCGCGGGTGCAGTCGCCGCCGCGTTGGGGAGGACAACGGATGAGTTCTGTGCAGTATTCACTTTGCAGTACCGCCGGCCTCGATACGGTGACCGACACGCCGGACAGCGCCGCCGCCGTGCTGGTGCGGCACCTGTCCGAAGTCGGGTCGGCTCGTCCGGTCGACTGGATGATCACCGGACCGGGTGAGAAGGTGCATCACGGACGGTTCAGTCCGCCGGTCGCCGGCTCGGCCGCCGCCGCGGTCGCCGACCACGTCGACGCGGTGCACGGTCAACTGCTCAGGGATGCTGCCCGGATGATGTGTGCCGGAGTGTTCCGGGGCCGCTGACCATCAGGCGCACCCGCGGTCGACGACCGCGGGTCAGCCGTCCGCGGCCCGCACCCGCTCGGCGACCTGCGCCGGCGTCATCTCCGCGCCGCCGCGGCGGGCGATCTCCTGCACCATCTGCGTCCGCTGTTCCAGCGCGCACACGGCGATGCACGATCCGGCCGGCAGCCCGGCGTCCAGCAGCCGGACCAGGCCGCCGATCTCGTCGGTGCTCTCGTCGACCTCCACCACCCCGGCCTCGGCCGCGCCGGCCCGCCAGATCGCCTCCATCTCGCCGTCCGGCCGTCCCCGGGTGTACTTGGTGCGGCCGGCCACCACCAGCCGGTCGGCCGCCCGGGCGGCCATCGCGCCCATCGCGTGGATGGCCTCGTCCGGACGGTCGCCGGCGGTGCCCAGCACCGTCGCCAACTCGCCCCCGGGCAGTCGCAGGGCGGACGCCACCGCCAGCAGCGACTCCAGCGACGCCTCGTTGTGCGCCAGATCCAGGACGATCGCGGTCTCGTCCAGCAGATAGACGTTGAGCCGGCCGGCGTTGTGCTCGGCGCCCGTGGTGAAGGTCCGCAGCCCCTCCCGGACGGCGTCCAGCGGCACCCCGATGGCGATCGCCGCGGCCGTCGCGGCCAGCGCGTTCGCGGTGTTCACGGTGGACGCCCCGGCCAGCGTCAGCGGTACCTGGGCCAGATCGATGACCTCGGTCGGGTCGTGCCCGCGGCCCAGGATGACGATCGTCCCGTCGATGACGGTGATCGCCCGGCCGCCGGCCTCCAGCGCGTCGTCCAGGTAGGGGTTGTGCGGGTCCGGGGAGAAGAACCACGGCTTGGCCCGGGACACCGCGCGCATCGCCCGGACCAGCGGGTCGTCTGCGTTCAGGATGGTCCAGCCACTCGGCTTGGTGATCCGCACGATCACCGACTTGACCTCGGCCAGCTGCTCCAGGGTGTGCACGCCGAGCAGCCCGAGGTGGTCGGCGCTGATGTTGGTGACCACCGAGACTTCGTTGGACGCGGTGCCGACCCCGCGCAGCAGGATTCCGCCGCGGGCCGTCTCGGTGACCGCGACCTGCACCGACGGGTCGGCCAGCACCCGGCCGGCGCCGCCCGGGCCGGACCAGTCGCCCGACTCCACCTCGACGCCGTCGATGAAGATCCCGTCGGTGGACGACCAGCCGGGCGTGCGGCCCCCGGTCCGGACCAGGTGGGCGATCAGCCGGGTGGTGGTCGTCTTGCCGTTGGTGCCGGTGACCGCGATGACCGGAATGGACGGGCGCAGCGGCGCGATCGTCTCGCCCGGGTCGTGCCCGGCGAGCTCCTGCGGCACCCGGTCCAGGGCGTCCACCGGATCCGTGCCCTGCCGGGTGATGGCGTCGAACGCGGTCGCGACGGCGTCACCGAACAGCTCGGCGGTGCTGCGGTGCCGGAACGGGTAGGCGACCACGACGGTGCCGTCGTCGCCGGGCCGGCCGACCGCGGCCACCCGGGTGCGCAGCCGGCCGGCCGCCCGGCGCACCACTGCCGCGGCCAATTCGGCCGCCGCGACCGCGCGGGCCGGGGAGTGCGGCAGCCCGACGGTGGGTTCGCGCACGCGCAGGGCGCGTTGCCAGGCCACCACCTGGGCGGCGTCGGCGTCGAGCACCCCGGTCGCGTCCAGGGTGAGCTTGACCGCCGGACGCGGGAAGTACAGGTTGGGTCCGGTAAGCACCCGCAGCTCGACTGCTTGCCCCATGGGGTGAGCGTATTTCCCGCCGGAGCCGCCCGCCCGGTGCCGGCGATGCCTTGCACTCGCCGCGGTCGAGTGCTAAACCTGGATTGGCACTCGGAAACGTCGAGTGCCAGGTCGGTGGGGTGAGGATCTTCGGGCTGCCGGGGGTCCGTCCGTCGCGGGCGCCAGCGCCGGCCGTGCACTATCCCGATGCTGCTGACCGAACCGCGTGCCTGATCGGCCCGCAGGTCCGGCGAATCTGGAGGAACAACACCTCATGGCCAAGCTGATCGCTTTCGACGAGGAAGCGCGTCGCGGTCTCGAGCGGGGCATGAACACCCTCGCCGACGCCGTCAAGGTCACGTTGGGGCCGCGCGGCCGCAACGTCGTCCTGGAGAAGAAGTGGGGCGCGCCCACCATCACCAACGATGGTGTGTCGATCGCCAAGGAGATCGAGCTCGAGGATCCGTACGAGAAGATCGGCGCCGAGCTCGTCAAGGAAGTTGCCAAGAAGACCGACGACGTCGCCGGTGACGGCACCACCACCGCGACCGTCCTGGCCCAGGCGCTGGTCCGCGAGGGCCTGCGCAACGTGGCCGCCGGCGCCAACCCGATGGGCCTGAAGCGGGGCATCGAGAAGGCCGTCGAGGCCGTCTCCGCCCAGCTGCTGGACGACGCCAAGGAGGTCGAGACCAAGGAGCAGATCGCGGCCACCGCGTCCATCTCCGCGGCCGACTCCTCGATCGGCGAGCTGATCGCCGAGGCGATGGACAAGGTGGGCAAGGAAGGCGTCATCACCGTCGAGGAGAGCAACACCTTCGGGCTGGAGCTGGAGCTCACCGAGGGCATGCGCTTCGACAAGGGTTACACCTCGCTGTACTTCGCCACCGACCAGGAGCGCCAGGAGGCCGTCCTGGACGACCCCTACATCCTGCTGTACGGCTCGAAGATCAGCTCCGTCAAGGACCTGCTGCCGCTGCTGGAGAAGATCATCCAGTCCGGCAAGCCGCTGCTGATCATCTTCGGCGACCGCCGCAAGGCCATGCTGCAGGACATCGCCATCCTCACCGGTGGCCAGGTCATCAGCGAGGACGTCGGCCTCAAGCTGGAGAACACCGACGTCGCGCTGCTGGGCACCGCGCGCAAGGTCGTCGTCACCAAGGACGAGACCACCATCGTCGACGGTGCCGGTGACGCCGAGCAGATCGCCGGCCGGGTCGCCCAGATCCGTTCCGAGATCGAGAAGAGCGACTCGGACTACGACCGGGAGAAGCTGCAGGAGCGGCTGGCCAAGCTGGCCGGCGGCGTCGCGGTGATCAAGGCCGGGGCCGCCACCGAGGTGGAGCTCAAGGAGCGCAAGCACCGCATCGAGGACGCCGTGCGCAACGCCAAGGCCGCCGTCGAGGAGGGCATCGTCGCCGGTGGCGGCGTGGCCCTGCTGCAGGCCGCGATCAAGGCGTTCGAGGGCCTTTCGCTCTCGGGCGACGAGGCGACCGGCGCGAACATCGTGCGGGTGGCCGTCGAGGCGCCGCTGAAGCAGATCGCCGTCAACGCCGGCCTCGAGGGCGGCGTCGTGGCGGAGAAGGTCAAGGGCCTGCCCGCGGGCGAGGGCCTGGACGCCGCCACCGGCGAGTACAAGGACCTGATCAAGGCCGGCATCATCGACCCGGCCAAGGTCACCCGGTCCGCGCTGCAGAACGCCGCGTCGATCGCCGCGCTGTTCCTGACCACCGAGGCCGTCGTGGCCGACAAGCCGGAGAAGGCCGCTGCGCCGGCCGGCGGTGGGATGCCCGGCGGGGACATGGACTTCTGAGTCCCGCCAACCCGTTCGACCCGAAGGGCGGTCCCGCGAGGGGCCGCCCTTCGGCGTTGGCCAGGCGCGGGTGAACCGCGGTTGCGCAGCTGGGGGAAGCGCTGCGCAAGGGCGGTTCAGCGCGTCGATCGCCGCGCCCGGCCGCCGGGGCGTCGGGCGTCGGCGACACTGGGCCGGTGAACCCCACTGACGTCCCGGCCGGTCTGGCCGCCCTGGCCGACCGGGCGACGGCATTGGTCCGGACGGACGGGCGGGCCGTGCTGGGCGTCGCCGGCACGCCGGGCGCCGGGAAGAGCACGCTGGCCGAGCAGCTGGTGGCCGAGTTGGGCCGGCGGCACGGCGACGGTTGGGCGGCGTATGTGCCGATGGACGGCTTCCACCTGGCCGACGCCCAGCTGCGCCGGCTGGGCGCGCTGGACCGCAAGGGCGCGCCGGACACCTTCGACGCCGACGGGTACGCGCACCTGCTGGCCCGGGCGACGGCCGATCCCGACGAGTGGATCTACGTGCCCGGGTTCGAGCGCGAACTCGAACAGCCGTTGGCCGCGGCGTTGGTGATCCCGCCGAGCGCGCGGCTGGTCGTCACCGAGGGCAACTACCTGCTGCTGGACACGCCATCGTGGCGCAGGGTCCGGAGGAACCTCGACGAGGTCTGGTTCGTCACGGGCGATCCGGACCTGCGCCGGGACCGGTTGATCGCCCGGCACGTCCGGTTCGGCAAGTCGCCGGCCGCCGCCCGGGACTGGGTGCTGACCGTCGACGAGCCGAACGCGGGGCTGGTCGAGGCGGGACGGGCCCGGGCCGACCTGCTCGTCGAGAACGCCGTCGACGGGTGGCGGGTGGCCGGGTCCTGACCCTACGGTGCAGCGGTGCTGATCGGTCGGGACGCCGAGGTCGCGACCCTGCTCGACGGGATCGGCCGGGTATCGGCCGGCCGCGGCTTCGCCGTGTGCGTGCAGGGTGAGCCGGGCATCGGAAAGACCGCGCTGGTCGACGCCGTCGTCGACGCGGCGACCTCCGCTCACCCGGACATCCAGGTGGTCCGGACGGTCGGGGTGGAGTCCGAGATCGGTCTGGCTCACGCCGGCCTGGTGGACCTGCTGACGCCGTTGCCGGACCGGACGGACGCCCTGCCGGACGGGCAGCGGATCGCGCTGGCCGGCGCCCTCGGCCGAACCGGCAGCTCGGCGGGCGCCGACCGGTTCCTCGTCGCGCTGGCCACCCTGACGCTGATCTCGATCGGAGCCGGCGACCGGCCGCTGGTCATCGTCGTCGACGACGTGCAATGGCTGGACGCCGAGTCGCGGGCCGCTTTGCTGTTCGCCGTCCGCCGGCTCCGGCACGACGCGGTCGCCGTGCTGCTGACCCGGCGGCTGGCCCCGGAGATCCCCGCCGACCCGCTGACCGGGGACCTGACCGGGATCGACCGGCTCAGCCTGTCCGGGCTGACCACCGCCGACGTCGGCCGGTTGCTGGACGGGGCGGTGCCGGCCACCGTGGTCGAACCCCTGGTCGAGCGCACCGGCGGGAACCCGCTGGCCCTGCTGGAACTGACCCGGTCGCTGACGCCCGAGCAGCGACGAGGATCGGCGGCGCTGCCGCCGGCGCTGCCGGTGGGCGCACGGCTGTCGGCCGCCTTCGGCGGGGCGATCATCGGCCTGTCGCCGGCGGCGCGGCGGGCCGCCATCCTGGCCGCGGCCTCGTTCGACGGGGCGAGCGGGCCGCTGCTGCGGGCGCTGGCCGCCGAGGTGGTCGACGCCGCCGCGGCCGTCGCCGAGACCGAGGCGGCCGGGGTGCTGGAGATCGACGCGCACACGGTCCGGTTCCGGCATCCGCTGCTGCGCAACGCCGCCTGGCTGGTGACGAGCGCCGCCGAGCGACGGTCGGCCCACCGCACGCTCGCCGAGGTCTACCGGCACCGCCCGGGGATCCGGCTGCGCCATCGGGCCGAGGCCGCGGACGGCCCGGACGACGCCCTGGCCGCGGAGCTGCTGGCCCTGGCGGGGACGGAACGGACCCGCGCCGGCCACGCGACGGCGTCGGCGATCGCCGAACGCGCGTCCGGCCTGCTGTCCGAGCCGGGGCCGAGCCTGGATGCGCTGGCCGACGCGGTGCAGGACGCGGCCATCGGCGGCGACGCCCGGCGGGTGCACGTGCTGGCGGGGCGCATCCTCGCCGAACCCGACGGCGTGTCGCCGCAGGCCCGGGCCCGGGCGCTGCTGCGGCTCGGCACCGTCGAGGCGGACACCGGTTCGGTGCCGCGGTCGGCGGAGTTGCTGGCCGGGGCGGCCCGGATCGGGGCGGGTGCGGTTCGGGTGCGGGCGCTGTTCGAGCTGTTGCAGGCGCACTACCGGGTCGGCTCCGCGCCGGGGATGGCCGAGGCCGCCGACGCGATCGGGGCCTGCGCGGACGGGCGGGACCCGGAACAGGCCATGCTGTCGGCCTACTCGCAGGCCGCCGCGTTGGCGTTCGCCGGCCGGTGGGTGGAGGCCGCCGACCCCGCCCGGCGCACGTTGGAGCTGTTCGATCGCCATCCCGGGCTGCTGGACGACCCGCACCACCTGCTGACCGCCGGCCTGGCCGCCGGCTGGGCGGGCACGGTCGCGGCCGCCTACCGGGACGGGCCGCGACACCTGGAACTGGCCCGATCCCGCGGCGCCATCGGCGTGCTGCCGACGGCGCTGAGCCTGTTGGCCGGCGCGGCCGGTCTGCTCGGCCGTCATCGGGAAGCCTTCGCCTACGCCGGCGAGGCGGTCGAACTCGGCACCGAACTGGGCTACGCCGCCGACGTGTCCATCGCCCAGGAGCTGCTGGCCTGGGAACTCGCCGCCCGCGGCGCCGCCGGGGCGGCCGAGCGGGCGCTGGTCGCGGCCCGCCGGCTGCAGCAGCGGGCCGGCATCGCCGACGCGGCCGTGCACGTCGAACTGGTCGATGCGTTCTGCGCGCTGTGTGCCGGCGACCTGCCCCGGGTGGTCGTCGTCCTCGAACGCCGGATCGAGGTCGACGGCGGCCGGCAGCCACGCGGCGACTACCCGCTGTCCGTGGCGCCCGACCTGGTCGAGGCGTACCTCGGCTTGGGTCGCCGGGCCGACGCCGTCGACCTCGCCGAACGGCACGTCGCGCGGCATCGGGATGCGGCCGAACCCGACATCCGGGCGGAGGCCCACCGGCTCGCCGGGATGACGACGGACGCGCCGGCGGATGCCGAGGCGGCCTTCGAGGCGGCGCACCGGGCGCACGCCGCCGGGGTCGACGCGTTCTCGGCGGCCCGCACCCGGCTCGCCCACGGGCAGCGGCTGCGGCGGTCCGGCGAACGGCTGGCCGCCCGCGAGCAGCTGCGGGCGGCCGCGGACGCGTTCCGTTCGATGGGTCTTGACCTCTGGGTGGGCCGCGCCGACGACGAACTCGCGGCGACCGGCAGCACCGCCCGGCGTGGTCCCGATCGGGGCGCGGCGCTCACCTCGCAGGAGACCCGGGTCGCGCTGTTCGTCGCCCGCGGGATGACCAACCGCGAGATCGCCGCCGCCCTGTTCCTCAGCCCGCGGACGGTCGAGCACCACGTCACCAGCGTGCTGCGCAAGCAGGGCCTGCGGTCCCGGGTGGAGCTGGCGGCCGCCTTCGGCTCCTGACGTTCTTGGGTGTTCTCACCCACGCGACGGTGGCGTCCGGCGGCGCATCGTCAACGGCATGACAACCACCACCGACCGGCCCGGTCTGCAGGGCATCTCCCACCTCGGGCTCACCGTGGTCGACCTCGACCGGGCCCTCGACTTCTGGTGTGGGGTGATGGGTTTCCGGCTCGTCATCCGGACCGAGGAGTACTGCATGGTGTGGCACCCGGCGGCCACCCTCGCGATCGGCCTGACCACGCACGTCGGGGCGGCGGTCGGACCGTTCGACGAGCACCACGCCGGCCTGGACCACCTGGCGCTGGCCGTCGGGAGCGTCGAGCTGCTGCGGGCCTGGTCGGCCCGGTTCGCCGAACTCGGGCTGACCCACTCGGAGATCGCCGAGACCGAGGCCGGCCACCACCTCAACGTCCGAGCTCCCGACGACATCGCGGTCGAACTGTTCGTGCTGGGGCCCGTCTTCGCCACGTCCGTGCTCGGCCTCGACGCCGACCTGGCCAAGGAGGCCGTCGCGGTGGCCGGCACCCACCGCTGAGCCCGGGTTCGTTGGGGCCCTGCCGCGCGGGTGAACTCGATGATTCCCGTCACACCAGTCCCATTTTGGTGGGTTTGAGCCGCGCCGACGATGTTGATCCGCGCGGGAAAGGGGTGGGGGTCGGCGAGGATGGGCGGGTGAATGACGCCGAGACGAGCCCTGCTCCGACTCCGCAGGTCGAGCAGAAGGCCCGGTGGCGGCGGATCCTGGTGCTGCTGGTCAAGATCGCGCTGGTCATCGGCGGTGTCTACCTGGCCGTGCAGGCGCTGCGCGCGATCGACTGGGCGCAGGTCGGCGACGCGCTGGGCCGGCTGACCTGGTGGGAGATCGGCGTCATCGTGCTGATCGTGGCCGTCCGGCAGACCGTCACCGCGTCCACCCTGCCGATCCTGATCCCCGGCCTGTCCCTGTGGCACGCGCTGCAGACCGCGCTGTCCGGCTTGCTGATCCAGACGTTCACCCCGCCGCCGGCCGACACCGTGCTGCGGCTGTCGATGCTCAAGTCCTTCGGTGTGGAGACCACCCGGGGCGCCGCCGCCCTCGTGCTGGACACCATCGTGTTCTACCTGGCCCGGTTCGTCGCCCCGCTGATCGGCCTGGTGCTCACGCTGTTCGTGCTGCCGCTGGAAGGCATCCAGATCTGGATGGCGGTCGGCGGGCTGGTCGCGGCCGGGCTGCTGGTGTGGGCGATGGTGATGATCTCCAAGGGCGAGAAGGCGGCCGGCAACGTGGGCCGGGTCGCCGCCCGGGTGGTGCGGCGGCTGCGGCCGACCGTCGACCCCGATGCCTGGGCGGCCGCGGTCGTGCGCTTCCAGAAGGAGTCGTCGTCGGGAATCGTCGCGCGGATGGCCCGGGCCACCCCGACCATGCTGGGCTTCATCCTGGTCGACTCGATCGTGGTGGTCGTCTGCCTGCGATTCGTCGGCATCCCGGGGGAGTACGTCGGTTACCTGGCCGTGCTGGCGGCAATGTTCACCCTCTACCCGCTGACCATCTTCCCGTTCGCCGGCCTCGGCGTGCTGGACGCCGCCCTGATCGTGCTGATCAATGCCGAGGGTGCGGCGGACGGGCCGGATCTGGTTGCCGCGCTGGTGATCTGGCGGGCGGCGACCCTGCTGCTGCCGTTGCTGCCCGGATTGCTGACGCTCGGCCTGTGGCGGCGGCGGGTGGCGTCCCAGAACCCTCAGACCGAGATGTAGGCGGCCATGGTGTGCTCGGCGCCGGGCTCCAGGGTGACCGCGTCGGCCTTGGCGTTGGCCGTCTCGACGCACACCATGCCGGTCCACTCGTCGTCGCCGAAGTCGGCCATCGCCGCCGACTTGTTGATCCACGGGTTCCAGACGATCGCGCTGTTCGAGCCGTCCCGGGCGATGGTGACGCTCCGGTGGCCGTTCCGAATCACGGCGGTCGCTCCGGTGCCCTGGAATGTGCGGTCGACCTCGCCGGTGAAGGCGATCGGACCGTCCAGCACGTGCGGGCCGCGGTCGTGGCCGGGCACCATGTCCAGGTAGCTCGCCCCGTCGAGCCCCTCGACCGTGGTCGAGCGGATGTCAGGCACCCGGAAGTAGGCGTGCAGCGCCTCCTCGAAGGTGAACGGTTCGTCGCCGGTGTTGGTGACGGTCAGCAGCAGGGCAAGCTCGTCCTCGCCCATCCGGACCCGGTAGTCGGCGGCGAACGAATGCGGCCATAGCGCCCGGGTCCGGCCGGTGTCGGTCAACCCGAGGATCACCTCGACCCAGCGGCCGTCGGTGGTGGCCCCGACCAGGCCCCACTCGGACGTGCGGGCGAACCCGTGCGCGGGCGTGGCGGTGCCGTCGGGGCCGTCCGCGAACCAGGGAAAGCAGATGGGCACCCCGCCGCGGATCGCCTTGCCCGGGGCGTAGATCGCCTCCCTGCTGACCCAGAGCACCTCGGTGCCCAGCGGGGACCACGACGTCACGTGCGCGCCGTGCAGGTACACCTCGCCGGAGCAGGCGGGCACGTCGATCCGGACGGCGGGCAGCCCGCCGCGGCCGGCGACCACGGTCACGCCGTCGGGCAGGGTGAGGTCGGACGAGGGCACCTGCGTCATGGCCGCAGGCTACCGCCGCGGGGTTGGCCGCGTGGGTGCTGGGACTCGCCCTTGAGGCTCGGCGGCGGGACGCGCCGGCGGGTCGGACCGGCGCCACGAGCGGTCCGAGCGCGGCCCGGCGCGGACCGAGCGCCACTCGGGCGGACCGAGCGCCACTCGGGCGGACCGAGCGCCACTCGGGTGGACCGAGCGCCTCTCGGGCGAACTGAGCGCCGGATCGACCGGGCGCGGGGATCGCCGCAGTGGCGCTGCCTCGAACCAGCGCGGCTGGCCCGTCTGCGCGGCCGGCCGCCGCGGCCCCCGGGGCGAACCGAGCGCCTCTCGAGTGGACCGAGCGCCACTCGGGCGGACCCAGCGTCAATCGGGCGAACTGAGCGCCGGATCGACCGGGCGCGGGGTTCGCCGCAGTGGCGCTGCCTCGAACCAAGTCCGCTGCGGCTCGCCCGTCTGCGCGGCCGGCCGGCGCCGGCCCCGGACCCGCGCGGATGAAGTCGTCTACTCGTGTCCCACCCGTCACAAACGGTGCGGTTTCATCCGCGCCGTCGAAGTTGATCCGCGCGGTCCAGGGCGGGCGCGGCGGGGTGAGGAGCGGTTCAGGGCGTGGGCTTGGGCATGATCAGCCAGGCAAGCAGGTAGGCGATGACGCCGCCGCCACCAACGAGGGCGAGCAGGACGGCGATGATCCGGATCAGGGTGGGGTCGACATTGAAGTAGGCCGCGATGCCACCGCACACGCCGCCGATCATCTTGTCGGAGGTGGACAGGGTCAGCCGGCGATAGGGGCGTTCGGGT
>JBDHZW010000024.1:0-31521 GCA_039812105.1 Nakamurella sp. | reverse complement strand
GTCCTGCGCTACACGCCTCGACAGCTTCGGGACGACCTCGATGGCGCCGTCGCCGAGATCATGGCGATGGCCACGACGCTGCGGCAAGCCCGACGTCGCGGCTGAGCCCGCTCCGCCCGGCACCGGCTGGTCGGGTCCGGCTGCGTGGGCGTCGGCGTGGGCGCAGGGCCGAGGTGGTGCGCGAGGCGCCAGGTCGGGTGCGGCCCCGGGTCGAGTGGCTGAGAGTGCCCGCTCAGCGGGCAAAACCGGCCAGTGGGTCCCGCGGTGCGGGTGGCGGGTCAGTCAGATGAGCAGGGACAGGAGCCCGACGCCGATCCCGACGACCAGCCCGACGATCGCGGCCAGCAGCACCAGTTGTCCGGTGGACAGCCGCAGGTTGGCCCGGCCGCCGGTGGAGCTCGGGGTGGACTGGCCGCCGGCCATCGCCCGCAGGGCCTGGGAGAGCACCTGCTCGGCGCGGGAGTCGTCGGCCGAGCCCGGCCCCGACCCCGGCGGGCGACCGGGACCGGCCGGACGGTGGGGGACGCCGGGACCGGGGCCGATGGGCCCGGAGGTCATGAGTGCGTCGACCGCATGATGTCGCCGAGCTTGGCCACCGCCCGGCTGGCCGTGGACTTGACGGTGCCCTTGGACAGCCCGGTCGCCTCGGCGATCTCCGCCTCGGACAGCCCGCCGTAGTAGCGCAGGACGAGGACCTCGCGCTGCCGGGGAGCCAGGT
The DNA here is from genome assembly GCA_039812105.1 of Nakamurella sp. Taxonomy (GTDB): domain Bacteria; phylum Actinomycetota; class Actinomycetes; order Mycobacteriales; family Nakamurellaceae; genus Nakamurella. The sequence continues at coordinate 30,803 of JBDHZW010000024.1, read as the reverse complement.
CGCCGAGCGCGTTGACCACGGCCTGGTGCTCGGTGGACAGCAGCGCCAGCGACTCGGCCGAGCGGGCGGTGCCGGGGTCGGGCGGCACGTAGGCGCGGGCGGTCCGCCGGCGCCGCAGCATGGATCGGGAACCGTTGACCACGGCGGTGCGCAGGTAGCCGATCGCCGCGTTGCGGTCCCGCAGATTGCCCCAGTTCCGGTAGAGCCCGGCGAACGCTTCCTGGACGACGTCCTCGGCGCTGGCCATGTCGTCCACCAGCAGGATCGCCATCCGCACCATCTGCATCCGGTGGGAGCGGTAGAGATCGTCGATGGTGATCGGCGGGGCCTGCTGGGGCTGCGGCTCGTGATCGAGCGCGTACGCCGGGTTCAGCGTCGCCAGCGTGCCCAGGGTGCGCTCGACCTCGGATTCCCCGACCTGATCGGTCATCCCCGTCCGGCTCCCGTCTGTTCGCGGCGTGCTGTCACGGCCTCGCGGCCGCACACACTGATCCTGGCACGGTCGGGCGCGGTTGGTGTCGGCCGCTTCGGGCGGATGACGCGCCGAAATCACCAAGAGTGAACGCGGTCGGACGCAATCGCCCAATCTGGGGTTGCTCTGACTCTCACATCAACGCAGCGAACCGCGCTTCACATGGGTTACTCAATCGTTACAGGTCCGGTGCCCAACTCGACTTGCAAAAGCACATTGAAAACGTTTTCATACCCCGTGATGCGTGTGAACGCCCTCACATGCGATCCCCTAGGAAGAGGTGGAGGTCAACCGAGTGGCCCACAAGGCGACGAGGAGAAGGCTGACGGCCACGGTGGCCGGCGTCAGTGCCGTTGCGCTGGTGTTGTCAGCGTGTGGCAGCAGTTCAACGGGCAGTAGCACGACCAGCGCGGCCACCACGGCCGCCGGTGGTGGTGGAGCGAGTGGCAGCGCCTCGGCCAATCCGGACGAATGGTGCCAGACGATCAAGGACAACTTCGGCGACATCAGCGGCAAGACGATCACCTACTTCACCTCGGTGGGTGACGACGAGAAGCCGACCTGGCTGGCCGGTTTCAAGCCGTTCGAGGACTGCACCGGCGCGACGATCCAGTGGGACGGCTCGAACTCGTTCGAGGCGCAGATCAAGGTCCGGATCGCCTCGGGCAACCCGCCGGACATCGCCGCCCTGCCGCAGCCGGGCCTGCTGAATTCGATCGTCAACGAGACCGGCAGCCTCAAGCCGGCGCCGCAGCTCGTGTCCGACGCCGTCGACGCGAACTACAACGCCGCGTTCAAGGGCTACGGCACCGTCAACGACATCTTCTTCGCCCCGCCGTTGGACGCCAACGTCAAGTCGTTCGTCTGGTACTCGCCGAAGACCTTCAAGGAGAAGGGCTACACGGTCCCGACCACCTACGACGACCTGATCACGCTCACCAACAAGATCGCGGCCGACAACACCGGGCCGAACGTCAAGCCGTGGTGCGCCGGCATCGGCTCCGGCGATGCCACCGGCTGGCCGGCCACCGACTGGCTCGAGGACTACATGGTCCGCATGTACGGCCCCGACGTGTACGCCCAGTGGGTCGCCCACGAGATCCCGTTCAACGACCCGAAGGTCGTCGACGCGCTGAACAAGGTCGGCGACATCCTGCGCAACCCGGCCGACGTCAACGGTGGCTACGGCGACGTGGCCTCCATCGCGTCGACCACGTTCCAGGACGGCGGCGTGCCGATCACCAAGGGCCAGTGCTTCCTGCACCGCCAGGCCAACTTCTACGAGAACTTCTGGCCGCAGGGCACCACGGTGGCCGAGGACGGCGACGTCTTCGCGTTCTACCTGCCGACGTTCAACTCCGACTACGGCAAGCCGGTCCTGATCGGCGGGACCTTCGCGGGTGCGTTCAACGACAAGCCCGAGACCCAGGCGTTCCAGTACTACGTGACCACCGCGGCGTTCTCGGATGCCTACGCGGCGGCGGGTTCGAACATCACCGCCAACAAGAACCTCGACAAGTCGGTCATCAAGTCGCCGATCTCGAAGCTGTCCTACGACATCCTGCAGGACCCCGACGCCACCGTGGTGTTCGACGGCTCCGACATGATGCCGGGCGCGGTCGGTGCCGGTTCGCTGTGGAAGCAGCTGACCGCCTGGATCGCGACCAACCAGTCCACCCAGACGACGCTGGACAACGTGGAGGCGTCCTGGCCCGCGTCCTGACGATCTGATCGTCACGGACTGACCGCGTGCGACCGGCCGCCGCCTCTCCCGGCGGCGGCCGGTGGCCGCGAAATCTCAGCGAAATCCCAGTGAGCGAAGGGGAGTGACGCAACCCAATGGACTGGTTACTCGATCCGACATCGGTCAGCGACAAGCTGCTGTCGATGGTGACGGCCATCGTCGTCTTCGTGGCCATCATGGCGCTGATCCTGTGGCTGATCGACCGGCCGAAGGTGCCGTTATGGCTGATCGTGGTCGGCTTCCTGGGCCCGGTGACGGTCATGCTGGTGGTCGGCCTGCTCTATCCGGCTCTCGGCACCGTGTGGCGGTCGTTCCAGGTCAGCCAGGTCGCCCTCGGCGACAACGGCAAGCCGATCATCAACCCGCAGACCGGGCAACGCACCACCGAGCTGGTGTTCAGCCTGGACAACTACACCAAGATCTTCACCGACCCGGCCATGCAGAAGGTGCTGATCAACACCGTCCTGTGGGTCGTGCTGGTGCCGCTGGTGGCCACCCTGTTCGGCCTCATCTACGCGGTGCTGGTGGACCGCACCCGGTTCGAGAAGGCGGCCAAGGCGCTGGTCTTCCTGCCGATGGCCATCTCGATGGTCGGCGCGTCGATCATCTGGAAGTTCGTCTACGAGTACCGGCCGAGCGGGGCGGACCAGATCGGCCTGGCCAACCAGGTTCTCGTCTGGCTCGGGCTTGATCCGTACCAGTTCCTGATCACCGAGCCCTGGAACACCGAATTCCTGATCATCGTGATGATCTGGATCCAGGCCGGTTTCGCGATGACCGTGCTGTCGGCCGCGATCAAGGCGGTGCCCGACGACATCGTCGAGGCCGCCCAGATCGACGGCGCCACCGGTTTTCGACTGTTCCGTAGCGTCACGGTGCCGACCATCCGGCCGGCCATCGTGGTCGTGTTGACCACCGTCGCCATGACCTCGCTGAAGGCGTTCGACGTCGTCCGGACCATGACCGGCGGCAACTTCGGCACCTCGGTGGTGGCGAACGAGTTCTATACCCAGACGTTCGTGCAGGGTCAGTCGGGCGTCGGAATCGGCGCGGCCCTGGCCGTTGTGCTGTTCATCATCATCATTCCGGTCATCGTGTACAACGTCCGGCAGATGCGACTTGCGGAGGATGTCAGATGAGCATGTCCGGTTCGTCCGTCGAGCTGCCGATCCAGACCGACGCGACCCCCGAGGAGAAGGTCTCCGCGCGCAAGCTCAAGCGGCAGATGCGCGCGCAGGAGGCCAAGACCAAGCTGTCCTCTCCGTGGGCGTCCGGCCTGGCCATCCTGCTGGCCATCCTGTGGTCGATCCCGACCATCGGCCTTTTCATCACCTCGTTCCGGCCGCCGGCGGACATCACCGAATCCGGCTGGTGGACCGTCTTCACCAACCCGTCCTTCACCACGGAGAACTACCAGGACGCGTGGCGCGGGGCCGGTGGCGAGGGGCTGTCGTCGTTCTTCCTCAACACCTTCGTCATCGTCATCCCGGGCGTGATCATTCCGATCAGCCTGGCCCTGCTGGCCGCGTACGCGTTCGCCTGGATCGACTTCAAGGGCCGTGACATCCTTTTCGTCGCGGTGTTCGCGCTGCAGGTCGTGCCGATCCAGGTCGCCCTGATCCCGCTGCAGACGATTTTCGTGAACTTCGGCCTGCAGAACTCGTTCTGGCCGGTGTGGATCTCGCACACGATCTTCGGCCTGCCGCTGGCGATCTTCCTGCTGCACAACTTCATGAAGGAGATCCCCGCCTCGATCGTCGAGGCCGCCCGGGTCGACGGCGCCGGCCATGTGAAGATCTTCTTCCGGGTGCTGCTGCCGCTGCTCGTGCCGGCCATCGCCGCGTTCGGCATCTTCCAGTTCCTGTGGGTGTGGAACGACCTGCTGGTCGCGTTGGTGTTCGCCCCCAGCCCGAACCTGCGGCCGATCACCGCGGCGATCGCCGACCTGGCCGGCTCTCGCGGTGGCCAGTGGCAGTTGCTGTCGGCCGGTGCGTTCATCGCGGTGGTGGTGCCGCTGATCGTGTTCATCTCACTGCAGCGCTACTTCGTCCGCGGGCTGTTGGCCGGCGGGGTCAAGGGCTGATCGTCGGGCATCGGACGTAGACGGGGCAGATCGTCGTCATGGCTGATCCCAAGGCTGCGCCCGTCGGAATCATGGAGGTCGCCGCGCTCTCCGGGTTCTCCCCGGCCACGGTTTCCCGTGCGCTGCGGGGGTTGCCCGGAGTGTCGGCCAAGACCAGGGAATCCGTCGAGCGGGCCGCGCAGTCCCTCGGTTACAAACCATCGCCCTGGGCGACCGCACTGACCACCGGACGCACCAACGCGGTGGCGGTCATCGCTCCGTGGGTGTCCCGGTGGTTCTTCTCGGCGGTGATCGAGGGCACCCAGGACGTGCTGACCCGGCACGGCTACGACCTGATGCTCTACCCGTTCGGGGTGGACGGCGGGATCGACGCCCATTCGCTCAGCAAACGGGTGGACGGGGTGCTGGCCCTGAACGTGCCGTTGGCCCACAAGTCGATCGGCGCGCTGGGTGGACTGGGCATGCCCATCGTCACGCTCGGCTCGGCGATCGAGGGCATCTCGTCCGTGCTGGTCGACAACGTGGTGGTGGGCCAGCGGGCCACCCGGCACCTGGTCGACCTGGGGCACCGGCGCATCGCCTTCTTCGGGGACGAGGAGGGCGAGGCGCACGGTTTCCCGGTCGCCGTCGATCGGCAGCGCGGATATGACCTGACCCTGCGGGCGGCGGGGATCGAACCCGATCCGGCGCTGCTGTACTCGACGGGTTTCTCGATCGACGGCGGCGAGGCGGCGCTGCACCGCGCGCTGGCCGATTTCGCCGGCGGCGACCGCCCGACCGCGGTCTTCGCGGTCAGCGACGAGGTGGCGATCGGGGTGCTGCACGCGGCCAAGCTGCACGGCCTGCGGATCCCGGAGGACCTGTCGGTGATCGGCGTCGACGGTCACGACTTCGCCTACCTGTTCGACCTGAGCACGATCAGTCAGCCGGTTCGCGATCAGGGTCGCATCGCGGCCCGGCTCCTGCTCGAGCAGATCAACGATCCCGAGCACGCCCCGACCGCCGTAAATGTGGGCTGCGAGTTGATCCGCCGCGGGTCGACCGGCCCGGTCCGGACGAACCGCTGACCGGACTGACCGGGCGGAGGGTCGCCCGGGGAGACCGGCGCTACCGCTGGTAGCTCAACGAGGCCGACTTCAGGCCGACGAGGCTGCCGTCGATCAGTCGATCGTCGGCGGTGCGCAGGTAGCAGAACGCGGCCCCGGACGCCATCGGATCGATCGGATCGCCGGGACCCACCTCCGCCGACACCGCACCGTCGACCGTCGGATCCGCGCGCCCGAGAAGCGCGGCGGCCAGCTGCCGGCAGGACTGCTGGAGCGCGGCCGGCGCGACGTCGCCGTCGACCGCCGCGATGCCGATGAGCTCCGCGGAGTGCGGCCACCGGCAGGCGACCATGGCATTGCCGGGTCGCGGGTCCGTCGTGACCCAACACCGGCCGTAGGCCCCGGGTAGCCGGCCGCCGGTGAACGCTCCGGCCAGGGTGCCCTGCTGCCAGGTCGTCGGCGGGCTGGCCAGGCACGCGTACCAGGCGCTGGTCGTCGCCGGCAGGGTGGGCGCCTGGGGGATCCACCGGGTGTCGACCCGGAACGGATACGTCCAGGCGGGTGGCTCCGCACTCGGGGAACCGGCCGCCGATGTCGGCGGGGAGCCGGCCGGGGCGTAGCCCGTCCCGAGGTCCAGCAGGCCGGCGTAGCGGACGGCGGACGCCCGGCAGGAGATCTCCGGCGGTGGCGCCGGGGAACCGATGGCGCGGTGGTGCACCGCGACCACCTCGCCGAGCGTCGTTCCGTCGCACGGTCCGAATGATGCGTCGCCCGAACCGGTACCGGTCTGGCCGGGCATCAGCAGACATTCACCGATCCGCGGGGACGCGGCCAGAGCGGCCGGTATCGGTGTGCCGTCGATCCGCCGTCCGCCCAGGCCGGGAAGGACCGTGGCGACCGCGACGGCCGCGAGCACCAGCGCGATCCCCACGGATCGGCGGCCCGTCATCAGGCTCACGGGGCAAAACGAGGCGGTGCGGAGCCCCGTCCCACCAGGCTGCCGACGAGCCGGCGGTCATCCGCGGCGGTGACGAAGCAGGTCAGATCCGTGACCGGGTCCGACGACCCGGCGCCCGAACCGTCCACCGTGACCGTCAGGGTCCCGTCCGCCGTCGGATCGGCGCGGTTCATGGTCAACCTGGCCTGGTCATTGCAGGAGGAGATGGCCCGGTCCCAGGACACGCCGCCCGGATCGACCGCCGTGCCGAGCGCGATCAACTCCGCGGCGTGCGGCAACGTGCAGTTGATCGTGCGGATGGCCGCGCTGACATCCTTTGATTTCCAGCAGGTCCCGTACTCGCTCGGCAGCACCCCGCCGGAGAACGATCCGGTGAGGGAGCCGACGGACCGGTAGAGCCCGATCGGCCGGGCGATGCACGCGGCCCACCCGCTCGCCCCGGGTGACCAGGGAATCTGCCCGATCCAGCCGGTGCTCGCCGCGATCGAGTACTGCCAGGTGACGGGCTCCTCGGCGTTGCCTCCGGGAATCTGGAATGCGCCGTCGCGCTCGCGCAGACCGGAGCGAAGCAGGGTCTCCCGGCGACAACCGGCCCGCTCGTCCAGTCCGGCGATCAGCCCCTTGGGGGCCGGCACGCGGACCTCCACCACTTCGCCGAGGGTCAGGTGACCGGCACAGGGGCCGTACTGGGGAACCTGGCGGGCTCGCTCGACGGGAAACGCCGTCGTCGGGTCGAGCGGGTCGATCAGGCAGTCGCCCACGACCGGTGGTGACGGGAATGCCGTCAGCACGGGCGTTCCGGGCACCCGACGACCGGGCAGCACCGCCGCGACGGTCACGCCCACGATGGCGAGCAGAACGAGCACTGCGCCGGCCGGCCGCCGGTCCACCTGTGGAGACTATCGCCGAGCGAGCGACGGTGGAAGGGAGTCGTCGACGAGAAGCCCCCTCGGTCGCCGCCCACCGGCCCGGCGAAGCGCCCGGGCCGATCCGGCGGAGGTCCTCGTTGGGCCTTTCGGTCGATCGGCCGGCCGGGCGGAGCGGGCCGAAAGCCTCTGGCTCGGGAAGCGAGGTCGGCCGATGCTGGACGAGGCGGTCGAACCGGCGGAGTTCGGCATCGGACCGGGTGCGTCTCTCGACCGCCGTGTCCGGGGCGGATGCGGAATACTGAGCCGCGGATCCGTCGGCGGCGCGCCGACCTTGATCGTGATGCGGGGAGGTGTCGATCGGGCCCGTCCGGAGCCCGCTTCTCCCAGACCACCACCCTCATCCAGCCGAACGGCAGACCCCCACCGAGCCATCTCGCTCGGCGACCGCAGCACAGTGGAAGGACCACGTCATGCCTCTCGCAACACCGGAGACCTACTCGGCGATGCTCGACCGCGCCAAGGAGGGCGGCTTCGCCTACCCGGCGATCAACATCACCTCGTCGGTGACCATCAATGCCGCCCTGCGCGGGTTCGCCGAGGCGGGCAGCGACGGCATCATCCAGGCGTCCACCGGCGGGGCGGAGTTCGCGTCCGGCACGAAGGTCAAGGACATGGTGACCGGCGCCCTCGGGTTGGCCGAATTCGCCAAGGTGGTCGCCGACAAGTACGACATCACCGTCGCGCTGCACACCGACCACTGCCCGAAGGACAAGCTGGACACCTACATCAAGCCGCTCATCGCGATGTCGACCGAGCGGGTCAAGGCCGGCGGGCTGCCGATCTTCCAGTCGCACATGTGGGACGGCTCGGCCGTGCCGCTGGACGAGAACCTGAAGATCGCCTCGGAGCTGCTCGAGCTGACCAGGGCCGCGAACATCATCCTGGAGATCGAGGTGGGCGTGGTCGGCGGCGAGGAGGACGGCGTCGTCGCCGAGATCAACGAGAAGCTGTACACCTCGCCCGACGACTTCCTCAAGACCCTGGACGCCCTGGGCGCCCCCGACAACAACTCGTACATCGTCGCCGCGACCTTCGGCAACGTGCACGGCGTGTACAAGCCCGGCAACGTCAAGCTGCGCCCGTCGGTGCTCAAGGACGGGCAGGAGGCGCTGGTTGCCAAGCTCGGGCTGCCGGCCGGTGCCAAGCCGTTCTCCCTGGTCTTCCACGGCGGCTCCGGGTCGACCCCGGAGGAGATCGCCGAGGCGGTGTCCTACGGCGTGGTGAAGATGAACATCGACACCGACACCCAGTACGCCTTCACCCGACCGATCGTCGGCCACATGTTCAGCAACTACGACGGCGTGCTGAAGGTGGACGGCGAGGTCGGCAACAAGAAGGCCTACGACCCGCGCGGCTACAACAAGCTGGCCGAGGTGGGCATGGCCGACCGGATCGTCGAGGCCTGCCAGGAGCTGGGCTCCGCGGGCAAGTCGCTCGGCGCCTGACCTCGCGCACCGGGCGGGTCCGTGCGGCGGGCCCGCCCGTCGTCTTACTCGGGTGTCTGTCGTACCCGGCTGTCGTCGTCGGTGTCCTGCTCAGCGCTCCGTCGGGGCCGCCGGATCCGGCGCAGGGTCCGGGGCCGCGATGACGACCTCACGTGGCTCCGGCCGCCGCACCCGGGCGGTGGCCAGGATCGACCCGAGGATGACCAGCGGGAAGCCGATGGCCACGCCCGCGGTGAACGGCTCGTTCAGCAGCAGCACGCCGAGGGTGATCGCGACGGCCGGGTTGATGTAGGTGATCACGGTCGCCCGGGCCGGTCCGGCCTCCGCGATCAGCGCGAAGAACACGAGGAACGCGATCGCGGTGCAGACGACGCCCAGCCCGGCGATGGACCACGCGGCGTCCGCGGTGAGCTGCACCGGCGCCGCGAGCGGCAGGAACGGCGCGTACAGGACGGTCGCCACGATCAGCGAGGCGGTGACGACGCCGATCGGCGGCAGGTCGGCCAGCCGCCGGTTGATGATGATCGGGCCGACCGCATAGCCGACGGCGACCAGCATCACCATGCCGACCGCGGTCAGGTCGTCCAGGTGGATGTCCAGGCCGACCAGGAACGCCACGCCGGCGAAGCCGATCACCAGCCCGACGACGCGCCGGGCGTCGAACCGGTCGTGGCCGGTCACGGTGAGGATGATGGCCGCGATCATCGGCACGACCGCCAGCAGCAGGCCCGCGGTCGAGCTGTTCAGCCTGGTCTCGGCGTGCCCGAGCAGCAACCAGGGCCCGCTGATCTCCACCACCGTGTAGACCAGCAGCACCTTCCAGCGGCGGAGCACCGGCGCCAGCGCCCGGCGGTAGAGCGCGACCGGGAGCAGCAGCAGCGCGCCGATCAGGGTCCGGCCGAAGGCGACCACGAGCGGATCGACATCCGTCACCGCGACCTTGATCAGCAGGTACGGGATACCCCAGATCACGCTCAGTGCTGCGAAGAGCAGCCAGCCTCGTCGCGTCATGCCCTCGTCGTCCTCATCGCTCACCCGGCCGGGGCCGGTCCTGCCCGTCGTCTCCTGTCACCGGGCAACGTCAGACTCGCACGTCGGCTTCCGATTCGAGTCGCCGTGATCGGTGAGGGTTTCTGCGCCGCATCCGGAAGGCCGTCTGTCGGATGGGTGAGCCATCCCCCGAGCAGGGGATCTTTCGGCGTGTCCTCTTGGGGCGTGTGTCGCTTTCTGGTATTAGAGCAACCCCTGCGACTCTTGTGACTCGTGTGACTGGTGTTCTACGGTAAGCGAGGACCGCGCCAGCCGCGGTCCGCGTCGGTGTGGCTCCTCGCTCCGGGCCGGCGGTTCCCGAACGAACGAGAAATGGTCGAGCGAGGCGCAAATCGCGTGACGGCGTTGTGCAAGGGGAAGGGGCGTCGTCACCGTCGCCGGTGTCGCGCACCCGTGATCGGGTGCCGGACGATCGGCGATGCCGGCGCGCCTGGAAACGCGCCCGGAGGCGACGCGACCAGGGAAGGGCGCCTCGTGCGGCGTGCTCTGGCCCTCACGGCCATCATCGCGACAGTCGCCACATCGGCGCTCGTCGGCTTCGCCGGAACGGCCTCGGCCGACCCGTCGGCGGACGACTGGTACCAGCTCCGCATGTGCGAATCCAGCAATCGCTACGACATCAACACCGGCAACGGCTACTACGGCGCGTATCAGTTCGACCTGCCGACCTGGCGGTCGGTCGGCGGCTCGGGCTACCCGAACGAGGCGTCCGCGTCCGAGCAGGACTACCGGGCGCTGCTGCTGTACCGGCAGCGCGGCTGGAGCCCGTGGGTGTGCGCGTATCTGGTCGGGCTGACCGAGGACGGCGACGCCCGGTCGGGCGTGGCGCCGCCGGTCAGCGGCAACCAGAGTTCGGGCAGCGGGGCCAGCGAGGGCTCGTCGTCCGCCGACTCGTCGGGTGCGCCGGCCTACCCGGGTCGCCAGTTCTTCGAGGGCGACTACTCCGAGGACCTCAAGCTCTGGCAGAAGCAGATGGGCACCCAGGGCTATGACCTGGTCGGCACCGGCTACTTCGGGCCCAAGACCAAGGCGGCCGTGCTCGACCTGCAGGCCAAGGCCGGGCTGAACGTCGTCGGCTACATCGGCCCGAAAACCTGGGCCGCCGCCTGGGGCAGCTCGGCGTCGTCGGGAGGCGCCTCGTCTGCGTCGTCCGGCTCGTCCGCGGCTGCCTCCGGGGCGACCTACACGCCGCAGACGAACGAGTCCTGCGGGGTCGGCCAGCCGACCGCGCCGGCGTGGCCGGGCAAGACCTTCGTCCAGGGCGACACCGCCCGTGAGCTGCAGTGTTTCCAGAAGCAACTGGGCAGCCGCGGGTACGGCCTGACCGGCACCGGCTACTACGGACCGGCGACCAAGACGGCCGTGGTCGACCTGCAGAACCGCAACGGGATCAACCCCTCGGGCATCCTCGGCCCGCTGACCTGGGTGGCGGCCTGGGAAGGGAATTAGGTCTGCCGTCGACGACCCGATCGGTTCGATGCCCGCGCATCGGCCGGTCGGGTCGTCGCTTTCTCGGGTCCCTCGAACGGTGGGCGGCCCGTCGGCACGCACGTTCGAGGTACGGCGAATAACACTTTGTCAAAGTCACTCGCCCAATCCCCGGGCGCGGGGAGATGATGACACCGTTGTCGGTGGCGGGTCGAAACCTGTTCAACCGGCACCCGCCTCGCGCGACGCTTGCGCGTGTGGCGCCGAGAGAGGCCCGCGGCACGCCGCCGCGGGCCTCTCCGCATCTCGCCGGGGCCGAGGGTGGGGCGCGCCGGCTCGCGATGCTCAGCCGGCCGCCGCGAACACCGGCGGCAGCACCAGCAGCATGGTCAGCGACCAGGTGCAGTGGGTCAGGATCGGGCCGAGGATCCCACCGCTGGCCCGTCGCTGCAGCCCCAGCATGAGGCCGAGCAGCACCGCGGCGAACACCAGCATGACGTTCCCGGTGGCGACCGTCGTCAGGGCGTAGACAGCCGTGGAGATCGCCACCGGGTGCCACACGCCGATCGCCGCGAACAGCGCCCCGCGGAAGAAGATCTCCTCGGCGATGCCGTTGACCAGGGTGATCAGCGCGACCAGGGGCAGCGACCCGTATCGGGCGAACGCGAGCACGTTCTCCGTCGTCTCGCGCAGCGGCTCGATCTCCCTGACCACCACCGCGCCGACGATGAACACCGCGGCCGCGGCCAGCCCGAGCAGGATCGGGATGATGACCGGGCGACGCAGTTCGCCCCGGAAGTGGATGCGTCCCAGGTGCAGCGGGCCGGAGGCGAAGCCGCCGATCACCCAGGTCGCGGCCAGCGCGAGCGTCAGCGGGTAGAACGCGACGCTGTCGGGGGGCACGTTGAGCGAGATGCCCAGCAGCGTCGCGCCGACCACCAGGGTGACCGCGACGACCACCCGGCGGCGGCGGAACTCGCGGTCCGGCTGCCGGTGATCCCGTTCCACCCGGTCGACCAGAGCCGGTCGGATCAGGCGTCCGAAGCGATCCGCCCAGGCCGTCACGGGCGGGCGGCCGGACCGGGGTCGGCCAACGGCTCCCCGACCGCGGGGTCCTGCGCCCGATCCCGCAATGCCAACCGCACCGCCTCGTCATACCCGGTCAGCTCGCCCGGCAGCAACCGGCGGATCGAATCGTCCCGGACGACCACCTCGTTGTTCATCGAGTCGATCAGATTGCGGGCGGTCGGCTGGTCGACGTCGGTGATCAACGCCAGCCACAACGACGACAGCCGCGGCGTCAACAGCGGAACGGGCAGGATCGGCGGCGTCCGGTGGTTCTGGATCCGGGCCGCGCGCCGCATCATGTCGGCGTAGCTGAGCACCTCCGGCCCCCCGACCTCGAACACCCGGCCGATGGCCTGTCGGTTCCCGAGCACGCCGGCCAGATACCGGACGACGTCGTCGATGGCGATGGGTTGGGTTCGGGTGCCCACCCATTTCGGGGTGACCATGGCCGGCAGATGGTCGACGAGCTGGCGGGTGATCTCCCAGGAGATGCCGCCGTGCCCGATGACGACCGCCGCACGCAGCACGGTGACCGGAACCCCACCCATGCCCAGCAGCTGCTCGACGTCCCGCCGGGACTGCAGGTGCGCTGAAAGGGAGTCGTCGACGTCGCCGAGCCCGCCCAGGTAGACGATCTGGTCCAGTCCGGCGTCGGCGGCGGCGTGCCCGAAGGCGGTGGCCGCCTCGGCGTCCCGCTGCTCGAAGTCGTCGGACGCCAGCGAATGCACCAGGTAGTAGGCGGCGTCGGTGCCCTGCAACGCGGCGCGCAGGCTGTCGGCGTCGGCGACATCGCCGTAGACCGCCTCGCCGGGGCCGCGGTAGTCGTCCGGGTGGCGGGTCATCGCCCGCACCTGGTGGCCTTCGTCGACCAGGACGGGCACCAGGTGGGAGCCGATGAATCCGGATGCTCCGGTGACGAGAACGGAGGAGCTCATGCTGAAGGTACCGGTCGCGGCGTCCCGGTCGGATGACGGTCGGATGACATTCGGCCTCCCCTGCCGGTGGTACTCGGTCGTGCCGGTTACGTACCCGGCTCGTCCGTCGGTGAATCCGTCCCGCTCGATCTGACCCGCCGTTTAGTCCACATGTCCGAAATTCATCCACATTCGGCGACAACGCCCACCAGGGTGCTTCGGGTTCGGCGAGGATTCTGGTCGACCGGCACCGCTCGGGGGCCGGGTGTGGACGGGAAGGCGGAAACATGGCGGGATTGACGATCGACACCCAGCGCATCGCAGGTGCCGGTGACGCGGCCACCGAGGTGGCCGGCTCGTTGACGCGCGAGATCGCGTCGATGCGCGAACTGCTCGACGAGATCCGGGCCGGCTGGCAGTCCAGCGAGGCCGCGCCGCGGTTCGTCGCGGCGATGGAACGGCATCTGGCCGACGCGACGAGTCTGAAGGACGCGCTGATCGGGCACGGGTCGGCGCTGAGCACCTCGGCCGCCCGGTTCGGCGAGGCCGAGGTGTCGCTGGCCCAGGCCGTGCCGGCGGCGATCTGATGACCACCATCGCGGTGAACTACGCGGCCCTGGCCGGCGGCCAGGACGGGCTGGTGGCGACCTGGCAGCGGATCGAGAGTCATCTGACCGAGTTGGACTCGCGCATCGCCGCGACCGCCGACATGGACGCGCAGACGCTGACCAACTACCGGGCGCTCAAGGCGCGGTGGGACGCCGCCGCCCAGGACCGGCAGCAGGTGCTGCAATCGCTGGCCGCCCTGGTCGGACGGGCGGGCGAGCAGTACCGGGGCGTCGACGCGGCGATGGCGGCGCAATTCGGCTGACGCCGCGCACATGGGCGCCACGGCGGGGGACGCCGCGCGCGACCGGGTCATTCCGGTCGCCGAGTCGCCGGTTCCGGCTCGCCCACCTCGTCGGGGGACGGGCGGGTCGGGACCGGTCGTCGGGCGGGACCCGGGCCGATGGCAGGATCGGCGCATGACTTCCGGGAACCTGTTGGGACCGCCGCCCGTGCGCCTGCCGGTCGATCCGTCGGCGGAGCTGCTGGCCGCCGGCGAATCCCCGGGCGACGTGGTGCGGCAGCACCCGACGTCCTCGCTGGGCTGGGCGGAACTGGCCGAGGCGGCCTTGGACCGCGGCGACGACGTCGCCGCGTACGCCTACGCCCGGGTCGGCTACCACCGCGGGCTGGACCTGCTGCGGCGCAACGGCTGGAAGGGGGCCGGCCCGATCCCGTGGTCGCACGAGCCCAACCGGGGCTTCCTGCGCTCGCTGTCGGCGCTGGGTCAGGCGGCCGCGTTGTTCGAGGAGGCCGACGAGGTGGCCCGGGTGCGGGCGTTCCTGCTCGACGCGGACCCGCAGATCCCGGCCGAGCTGCTGCCCTGAATCGCGACCGACCTACTCCCGCAACGACTCCAGGTAGGACGCGATCCGGCCGATCGCCTCTTCGAGGATGTCCACCGACGGCAGGGTGACCAGGCGGAAGTGGTCGGGCTCGAACCAGTTGAACCCGGTGCCGTGGGTGACCAGGATCTTCTTGGCCCGCAGCAGGTCGATGACGAACTCCTGGTCGTCGGTGATCGGGTACACCTCGGGATCCAGCCGGGGGAAGCAGTACAGCGCGCCCTGCGGTTCGACGCAGGTCACGCCGGGGATCTTGTTCAGCAGATTCCAGGCCAGTTTGCTCTGCTCGTAGAACCGGCCGCCGGGCACGATCAGTTCGTTGACCGACTGGTACCCACCCAGCGCGGTCTGGATGGCGTGCTGGCCGGGCACGTTCGCGCACATGCGCATGTTGGCCAGCAGGGTCAGGCCCTCCAGGAAGTCGGTGGCCAGGTGCTTGGGGCCCGACACCATCACCCAGCCGGCCCGGTACCCGCACACCCGGTAGGCCTTGGACAGCCCGCTGAACGTCAGGCAGAGCACGTCGTCGCCGGCGTAGGTGGCGGCGTGGTGGTGCCGGTGGTTGTCGAAGATGATCTTCTCGTAGATCTCGTCGGCCATCACCACCAGGTCGTGCTTGCGGGCGATGTCGATCAGCCCGCGCACCACGTCGGCGCTGTACACCGCGCCGGTCGGGTTGTTCGGATTGATGATGACGATCGCGAACGTGTTGTCGGTGATCTTGGCCTCGATGTCGGCCAGGTCGGGGATCCAGCCGTTCGCCTCGTCGCAGCGGTAGTGCACCGGGGTCCCGCCGGTCAGCGTCACCGCCCCGGTCCACAACGGGTAGTCGGGCGCCGGCACCAGCACCTCGTTGCCGTCGTCGATGAACGTGGTCAGCACCATCGAGATGAGCTCGGAGACCCCGTTGCCGATGAACACGTCGTCGACGTCGACCTGCGTCAGCCCGCGGGACTGGTAATACTGGGCCACCGCCGTGCGGGCCGAGTAGATGCCGCGGGAGTCGCTGTACCCCTGGGCGTCCGGCAGGTTGTGGATCATGTCGGCGAGGATCGCGTCGGGGGCGTCGAACCCGAACGGCGCGGTGTTGCCGATGTTCAGCTTGAGGATCTTGTGACCCTGGGCCTCCAGCCGCTCGGCCTCCTCCAGGATCGGACCCCGGACGTCGTAGCGGACTCCGCGCAGCTTCAGGCTCTGGGTGACGAGGCGCATGGCCTAAGCGTGCCACCTGCGTCCATCAGCGTGCCGAGCAGACCAGTTGCAGCGGACTGGTGTGCTTGTAGAACGTCCACCGGTCCATCGGACGTGGGTACTCGCGCCCGTCGAGCCGGACCGTCGTCGGGGCCATGCCCAGCTGGACCGCCCGGCCGGTGGTCGTCCGGGGGCGGGGGCCGAACAGTCCGGCGACGCGCCGCCGCTCGACGGTCACCGCCACCCCGTGAGCCTGGTCGGGGACGACCCGGATCCGCTTGGCGGCTCCGCTCAGCACCCGGTGTTCGTCCACGTACCCGGTGCCGCGGGTGATCGGCCCGAGTTCACCGAGGCCGACCAGCACCCCGCCCACGTCGTCCCGGACCAGGACGGTGTCCGTGGCGATTCCGGTCCGGGCCAGGTCGACCGCGGCGGGCCCGGTCGGTAGCCGGTGCCGCCGGGTCACCGGCGACCGGTCGGCCGTGGCGTATGCGAGTTCGACCGATTCGAGCAGGTTGCGACGGAGCAGCCGCAGCGTCACCGCGGCCAGGTCGGCGTCGTCACCGACGACCAGGACCCGGCCGGCCAGCAACGGGTCGATCGTCTTGCCCGGTCGTGGGCCGACCGGGTGAACCTCGCCGGGGGACGCGGTCAGGATCGGCCCGAACCGGTCGCTTGCGGTCGATTCGTCGCCGCACCACAGCACGGTGAGCCCCTGGGGTTCGCTCACCGTTTACCCTTCCCTCTGGCGCATCGCGGCCGGACCGTCCCTGGTTCGAGGCGCCCCACGGATTGCGAGCGGCGTCGGGTGGCGTGCCGTCGACGGATGGGAGTGTGCCATGACGGTGATGGTGCTCATCGGCGCCCAGTGGGGTGACGAGGGCAAGGGCAAGGCCACCGACCTGTACGGGGAACGCGTGCAGTGGGTGGTCCGGTACCAGGGCGGCAACAACGCCGGCCACACCGTCGTGCTGCCGGACGGCCAGACGTTCGCGCTGCACCTGATCCCGTCGGGGATCCTCACCCCGGGCGTGACGAACGTGATCGGCAACGGCGTGGTCATCGACCCGGGGGTGCTGCTCACCGAACTCGGCGGCCTGGACGCCCGCGGGGTGGACACCAGCCGGCTGATGATCTCCACCGACGCGCACCTGATCATGCCCTACCACGTCGCCATCGATAAGGTCGCCGAGCGCTACCTGGGCAAGGCCAAGATCGGCACCACCGGGCGGGGCATCGGCCCCGCCTACGGCGACAAGGTGGCCCGGCTGGGCGTGCGGGTGCAGGACCTGCTCGACCCGTCGATCCTGCGGCAGAAGGTCGAGGCCGCGCTCGATATCAAGAACCAGATGCTGGTCAAGATCTACAACCGCAAGGCGCTGGACCCCGATCGGATCGTCGACGACGTGCTCGAGCAGGCCGAGGGCTTCAGGCATCGGATCGCCGACACCCGGCTGGAGTTGGGCCGGGCCATCGCCCGCGGCGAGAACGTGCTGCTGGAGGGTTCCCAGGGCACCCTGCTGGACGTCGATCACGGCACCTATCCGTACGTCACCTCGTCCAACCCGACCGCCGGCGGCGCGGCCGTCGGCGCCGGCATCGGTCCGACGTCGATCACCGCGGTGCTGGGCATCCTGAAGGCCTACACGACCCGGGTCGGCTCCGGACCGTTCCCGACCGAACTGCACGACGAATGGGGCGAGTACCTGCGCAAGACCGGCGGCGAGGTCGGGGTGACCACCGGGCGGCTGCGCCGGTGCGGCTGGTTCGACGCGGTCATCGCCCGGTATGCGACCCGGGTCAACGGCATCACCGACTACTTCCTGACCAAGCTGGACGTGCTGTCCTCGCTGGAGCGGGTGCCGGTGTGTGTCGCCTACGACGTCGACGGCACCCGGTGCGACGAGATGCCGCCCACGCAATCCGGTTTCCACCACGCGAAGCCGATCTTCGAGCACCTGCCCGGCTGGTTCGAGGACATCTCGGCCTGCCGGTCGTTCGAGCAGCTGCCGCCCAACGCCCAGGCGTACGTGCGGCGGGTCGAGGAGCTCTCCGGCTCCCGGGTCTCGTCGATCGGCGTCGGTCCGGGCCGGGACCAGACGATCGTGCTGCACGACGTGCTGGAGGAGACCCGCGCCTGAACCACACCGGCGTCGCCGCGTCGTCCAGGCGGCACCCGGCCAAACCGGCTCCGGAACACGTGTTCGAAGATAGGTACAATCGGCCAAGGCCTGGAGCGCCAGGCCGCGACGTTGGATCGCAAGGTCATCGATGGGTGTCTGGGATGCAAGCGGGTTCACGGCGGCCGGGCCGGGAAAGCCGTCGCGTCGCGATCCGGCGGCGTGGTACGTGTGGCACTTCACTCATCACCGCAATCTGCCGCAGATCGCCTCGGCAGGATGCCTGCAGCCAGATTCGACGGCCCGGCCGACCGCACCGGTCACCGATCCGTCGATCAAGCAGCGACGTTCGACGACGCCGGTTGATCCGCTGGATGCGTCCGGCTATCCGCGGTCGTCGGTGGCCGACCACGTACCGTGGTACTTCACCCCGCGATCGCCGACCTTGCTGCGGGTGGTCGATGGCTGGAACCTCGCCTACCAAGAGGGACACCGCCCACTGGTGCTGTTGGGCATCAGACTCGCCGACCTCGCCGAGTCGAATCTGAATTGGTGCTACTCCGACCGTAACGCGGCCACCAGCTTCGTGCGATTCGGCACCAACCTCGCGGCGCTCCCGTCCTTCATCGACTTCGACCTGATGACAGCACGTGAGTGGAAGAACACGGACGAAGATCCGGACAGAGCCTCCCGCCGGGCGGCGGAGGTGCTGGTGCACGGTCGCGTTCCGATCGGACTCGTCACGGCGGTCGCTGCGTCCAACGACGACACACTGTCGGATGCTCGTGCGACCCTGGACAAGTGTTCGGGCCGTAGGGTCTATCGGGTGATCCCGAGTTACCTATACGGCGAAAGGAGGTCGCAGTCATCATGATCATCGAGCGGCAGGGAGATCTACTCAAGGCTGATGCCGACGCTCTCGTCAACACGGTCAACACGGTCGGGGTCATGGGTAAAGGGATTGCATTGCAGTTCAAGCGCGCCTACCCGGCCAATTTCACCGCCTACAAGTCCGCCTGCGAGGCGGGCGAAGTGCGGGTCGGTCGGATGTTCGTGGTGGCCGTCGAGTCACTCGGCCAACTGCGCTGGATCATCAATTTCCCCACCAAGGAGCACTGGAGGGGAAATTCGCGGATCGAATGGATCGATGCCGGGCTCGACGACCTGGTCCGAACGATCCGCGACCTCGGGATCCGATCGATTGCGGTGCCGCCCCTGGGGGCCGGCAACGGCGGCTTGGCCTGGTCTGACGTCCGCCCCCTGATCTCCGAGAAGCTAAGCCCCCTCAAGGACGTCGATGTTCTGCTGTATCCGCCGTCGTCCGAGCGGCACGAGCTCGTCGGAAGTCCTGTGCCGATGACCTGGGGTCGGGCCGCCGTCATACGCTTGATCGAGTCCTACGCAACCTCTCGATCGATCACTGAACCATGGTCGAGCGGTCAGGGTGCTTCCGCGCTCGAAATCCAGAAGCTGATGTATTTCGCCAATCTGGTCGCGCCGAGCCTGAAGCTGAAATTCACTCAAGGAAAGTACGGGCCGTACTCCGAGCAGGTTCGGCATCTCGTTCAGGACATGGAGGGGACGTTCCTGCGAGGCTACGGGGACGGTGCTGCGCCTGTCCTCGACCTCGACCCGATCGGACCGACGAAGGACGGAAGTGAGCAGGCGCAACGGTTGGATCGGAAGAGGGAATCCGGCATTACCGAGGACATCGTGAAGCCTACGGTGGCGTTGCTCGAGGGCTTCGAAGGTCCGTACGGTTTGGAGCTGCTGGCCTCCGTCCACTGGGTGCGCACTCATCAGGATCGGTCGAATGACACGCATTCGATCACTTCGCGGGTCCAAGAATGGAGCGAACGCAAGGGCCGGCTGTTCACGCAGGACCACGTCGAACGCGCGATCGAGCGACTGGATCAGTGCCCAGCGACTGCTTCCCCTCGTCCAGAGGAGTCGGCCGGCGTCCGGACCGCGGAATAGGCACCGAAATTCGGTGGCGTCCGGACGCCGGAACGGTGGACGGTGGTCGGCATGAACCTGCAGTGGCTCGACCCGACCGAACTCGACCGGCGGGACATCGAGGGGATGGCGGCGGTCTTCGAGGCCGCCCGCGCCCTCGACCGCCCGGACGACCCGGTGTGCCTGTCCGGGACCGTTGCCGCGGACCTGGTTCACGGCTGGGACGGCGAACCGGCGCAGGCCGCGGTCACTCGCGACGAGCACGGCCGGGTGATCGGCGTGCTGCAGGTTCATCTGCCGGAATGGGACAACCGGCACCTGGCGTACTTCGGGCTCACGGTCGATCCTTCGGTCCGGCGACGGGGGATCGGCTCCAGGCTGTTCGCGGCCGGGGTCGACCGGGCGGTGGCCGATGGTCGGAGCCTGGTCGCCGCGGACAGCTTCGAGGGCGGACCGGGTATCGGGTTCGCCAAGGCGATGGGGATGGATCGGGCCAGCGAGGAGGTGATGCGGATCCAGGATCTGACGAACCCCGATCGGCCGCGCCTGGCGGAGCTGGCCGCGCGGGCGGCGTCCCATCACGCGGACTACGAGATCGTTCCGCTGGACTTCCCCACCCCGGACGGAATGCTCGGGACGGTCAGCGCCCTGACCGCGGCGATCAACGACGCCCCGCTGGACGACCTGGACATGGAGGACGAGGTCTTCACGCCCGACCGCATCCGCGCGTTCGAGCG
Source organism: Nakamurella sp. (assembly GCA_039812105.1). Classification (GTDB taxonomy): domain Bacteria; phylum Actinomycetota; class Actinomycetes; order Mycobacteriales; family Nakamurellaceae; genus Nakamurella. Next base: position 10,211 of record JBDHZW010000024.1, on the reverse strand, counting down.
AGCGCAGGCCGCCCATGGGCGGCGACTGCACCGGATGATCGCCCGGCATCGGTCGACCGGGGAGTTGGCCGGGCAATCCATCGTCATGGTCGAGGCCGCGCAGCCCTGGCGCGCCCACCAGCTCGACACCAGCGTCGTGCGGGCCCACCGGGGACATCGACTGGGTCTGGCCCTCAAGCTCGCCATGCTGCGACTGCTGTTCGAGCGGGAGCCACAGGCCCGGGACATCAGGACCTGGAACGCCGCGTCGAACGATCACATGATCGGGGTGAACGAGGTCATCGGCTACCGACCGGTCGCTCGGGCCGTCGATTGGCAGAAGCACCTGTAGCGGGCGCCGAAACTTCGGGGAGGGGGGTCAGCTCCAGCTGACCCGGACCTGCTCGCGCCAGTGGCCGAGCAGGTCGACGGTGCCGGTCTCGGCGATGTCGTCGCCGCGGTTCCACAGGCCCAGGTACAGGGCAGCAGCGGTGCCGGTCACCCGCGACTGCGCCCCGGCCGAGGCTCCCTCGGTGACCACCGGCGGGTCGGCGGACACCGATACCGTCCAGGCGGCCGAGGCGTCGGTGGCGGCGACCACGGTGTCGAAAGGTTCGTCGGTGCGCAGCCGGCTGCTGCGCCGCGGCACGAACCCGGTGAGCAGCTCGTCCAACCCGTCCAGAGCCAGCGCCTTCGGGATGTCCGCCTCCGCCGTCGACGGCATCCGGCCCAGCCGCGCCGCCAGCGCATCGATCCGGTGAATGGTCGTCTCGTGCGCCTCCCGGCGGGTCCAGAACAGCTTGGCCGGCGGCGCCTTCTTCAGGAAGACGAACGCGCGCAGATCGTCCGGGGCGTCCGCCAGCGTGCGGATCAGGGTCGTGCTGCCCTCCTCGAACCACGGCAGCAGCCGATCGGGATCCTCCGGCGGGTCCGCGAGATCTCCGTCCCCGGTGAGCTGCGCGTCGGCCACCACGGTGGTCGCCCACCGGTGCACCCCGCCCACATGGGCGACCAGGTCGCGCACGGTCCACCCGGGGCAGGTCGGCACGGCGTCGGACGGCAGCACCCGGTCCGCTTCCCGGGCCAACGCGGCCGACGACGAGTCGAGCGCGGCGAGCAAGTCCGCCTGGGTCATCCGCAGGGCCATGATCCAAGGGTCGCACGCGAGGATGCGAGGCCAGGAGCGGGCAGGCAGTAGTCTCCCGACGTGCGCATTCTCGTCATCGGCTCGGGTGCCCGTGAGCACGCCCTGCTCCGGGCCCTGCGGCGCGATCCCGACGTCGCCGACCTGCACATCGCCCCCGGCAACGCCGGTACCCGCGCGTTGGCGCAGCCGCACGCGGTCGACGTCGCCGACCCCGCGTCGATCGCCGCGGTCGCCGACCGGGTGCGGCCCGACCTGGTGGTGATCGGTCCGGAGGTCCCGCTGGTCAACGGGGCGGCGGATGTGCTGCGGGCGGCGGGTTTCGCCGTCTTCGGGCCGAGCGCGGCCGCCGCCCGGATCGAGGGGTCGAAGGCGTTCGCCAAGGACGTGATGGCCGCCGCCGGCGTGCCGACCGCCCGCGCGGTGACCGTCACCGACACCGGCGCGATCGACTCCGCCCTGGATACCTGCGGATCGCCCTACGTGGTGAAGGACGACGGTCTGGCCGCCGGCAAAGGGGTCGTGGTGACCGACGACCGGGCCGCCGCCGTCGCCCACGCGACCGCCGTGCTGGACGCCGGCCACCCGGTTCTGGTCGAGGAATACCTGGCCGGCCCCGAGGTCTCGCTGTTCGCGGTATGCGACGGGACCAGGGCGTTGCCGCTGCTGCCGGCCCAGGACTTCAAGCGGGTCGGCGACGGCGACACCGGTCCGAACACCGGCGGCATGGGCGCCTACGCGCCCCTGCCCTGGGCGCCGGCCGGCCTCGTCGACACCGTGCAGCGCACCGTGCTCGATCCGGTGCTGGACGAGATGGCCCGTCGCGGAACCCCGTTCAGCGGATTGCTGTACGCCGGGCTGGTCATCACCGCGGCCGGCCCCAAGGTCATCGAGTTCAACTGCCGCTTCGGCGACCCGGAGACCCAGGTCGTGCTCGAGTTGCTGGACACCCCGCTCGGCGGGCTACTGGCCGCCGCGGCCCGGGGTGCGCTGGGCGACTGCCCGCTGAGCTGGCGCGGCGGTGCCGCGGTCACCGTGGTGATCGCCGCCGAGAACTACCCGGGCACTCCGGTCACCGGGGATCCGATCGGCGGGGCGGAGACCGACGGGATCCTGCATGCCGGCACGAAGCTGGCCGACGACGGCACCGTCGTCTCCGCCGGCGGCCGGGTGCTGTCGGTGGTCGGCACCGGCCCGAACCTGCCCAGCGCTCGGGAGAGCGCCTACGCCCTGGTCGATTCCGTGGATCTCCGCGGATCCCATCATCGCACCGACATCGCCCTGGCCGCCGCGGAAGGACGCGTGCACGTGCCCGGCACCGCCTGACCCGTGACCGGCCGATCGGCACGTTTCGCCCCGTCCATCCGCTCCGGGGTGGCGCCCTTCTACGTCATGCAGGTGCTGGCGGCGGCATCCCGCCGGCGGCAGGCCGGCAAGGTGGTGTGGGACCTGGCCGCCGGGCAGCCGTCGACCGGAGCGCCCGCCCCGGTGCGGGCGGCCGCGCATCACACGCTGGACTCCCATGTCCTCGGCTACACGGAGGCACCCGGGATCCAACCCCTGCGGGCGGCCATCGCCGGCCACTACCGCACCCGCTACGACCTGACCGTCGACGCCGACAACGTCGTCGTCACCACCGGTTCGTCGGGCGGTTTCCTGCTGGCCTTCCTGGCCGCGTTCGATGTCGGCAGCCGGGTCGGGCTGGCCCGGCCGGGCTACCCGGCCTACCGGAACATCCTGCACGCCCTGGGATGTGAGGTGATCGATCTACCCTGCGGGCCGGGCACCCGGTACCAGCCGACGGTGTCCATGGTCGAGAACCTGCGCCTGGACGGGCTGATCGTGGCCAGCCCGGCCAATCCGACCGGAACCATGTTGGAGCCGGGCGAACTCGCGGCGCTGGCCGGCTGGTGTGCGACCAACGGGGTGCGACTGATCTCGGACGAGATCTACCACGGCATCACCTACGCGGGGATCACCGGCAGCAGCTGGCAGACCGACCGGCAGGGGGTCGTGGTCAACTCGTTCTCCAAGTACTTCTCGATGACCGGCTGGCGGATCGGCTGGCTGCTGGTGCCGGACGATCTGGTCGACGTCGTCGACGCGTTGGCCGGCAACCTGGCCATCTGCCCACCCGCTCCGGCCCAGTACGCGGCGGTGGCCGCGTTCGACGCCTACGACGAGTGCGACGCGCACGTGCACCGGTACGCCCACAACCGCGGCCTGCTGCTGAACGGGTTGCGCGGCCTGGGTTTCGATCGGCTGGCGCCGGCCGACGGCGCGTTCTACGTGTACGCCGACATCGGCAGTCTGACGTCGGACTCGGCCGCGTTCTGCGCGCGGCTGCTGGACGAGGCAGGGGTGGCCGCCGCCCCGGGCATCGACTTCGACGTGGTCGACGGCGGCCGGTTCATCCGCTTCTCGTTTGCCGGGGCGACGGAGACGATCGAGGGCGCGCTCGAGGCGTTGGCGTCGTTCCTGGGAGCCCGCTGACCGGGCGCCTCCAGGTGCGGCAGCAGGCGGTCGAGCCAGCCCGGCAGCCACCAGTTCCACCGGCCGAGCAGTCGCATGGTGGCCGGCACCGCCACCACCCGCACCACCGTGGCGTCGATCAGCACCGCCGCGGCCAGCCCGAACCCCATCGCCTTGAAGGCCAGCAACCGGCTGCCGGTGAAGGCGGCGAACACCACCACCATGATCAGCGCGGCCGAGGTGACCGTCCGGCCGGTGTGTTCCAGTCCGCGGGTGACCGCCTGCTCGTTGGACCCGGTGCGCTCCCACTCCTCCCGCATCCGGGTCATCAGGAACACCTCATAGTCCATGGACAGCCCGAACAGCACCGAGAACAGGAACAGCGGCACGAAGGCCTGGATGAAGCCCTCCGGCTGGAAGCCGAAAAGACTTGCGCCCCAACCCCACTGGAACAGCGCGACGACGACGCCGTACGCGGCGCCGACCGACATCAGGTTCATCACGATGGCCTTCAGCGGCAGGATGATCGACCGCAGCGCCACCATCAGCAGCAGGTAGGACAGGGCCAGCACGCCGCCGATCACCCAGGGCAGCCGGGCGGCGATCTCGTCGGTCAGGTCCAGATCGGTGGCGCCCTGCCCACCGACCAGGGCGTCGTCGACGCCGGCGGCCGGCAGCAGGTCGGCCCGGATCCGGCGGACCAGCTCCTGCCCGGCCGCCGATTGCGGGGTGTCGGTGCCGATCACGACCAGCCGGGACCACTCCCCGTCGGTGCTGGTCAGGGTGGTCGGGTCGACTCCGGGCACGGCCGCGCTGAGCACGGACGCGACGCCCGGGTCGGCGGCCAGCGCCTGGGTCAGCGCGGCGATCCGCGACCCGTCCGACCCTGGCGGCGTCGGCACCAGGATCTCGACCGGACCGATGCTGCCGGGCCCGAAGCCGGTCGAGAGCCGGTCGAGGGCCACCCGCGGCGCGCTGTCGGCCGGCAGCGTGTCCGCGCTGGGCTGGCCCAGGACGATCCCGGTCAGCGGCGCGGCCAGCAGGAACAGCGCGGCCAGCGCGGCGACCAGGTACCGCACCGGCCGGCCCATCACCCGCTTCGTCCACAGGTGCCAGCCGCTGATCCGGTGCCGGGCCTTGTACCGGCGCAGCACGGTCAGCCGGTCGATCCGCCGGCCGAGCAGCACCAGCACCGCCGGCAGCAGGGTCAGGCTGGCCAGCACAGCCAGGCTGACCACCACCATCGTGCCGACCGCCATCGACCGGAAGCCCTGGATGTCGACCAGGAACATGCCGGCCAGGGCCACCACCACGGTCAGCCCGGAGACGGCGACGCTGCGCCCGGACGTCGACACCGACTCGACGACGGCCGCCCGCGGCTCCCGGCCGTCGGCGAGGGCCTCCCGGAACCGGGTGACGATGAACAGCGCGTAGTCGATGCCCACCCCGATGCCGATGACCGTGGCGGTGTTGGTGACGTAGATCGACAGCGGCATCAGCAGGGTGAGCAGGTACAGCAAGCCGACCGTGATGCCCAGGCTGACCAGGGCCAGCAGCACCGGCAACCCGGCCGCGACGACGCTGCCGAACACCAGGACCAGCACGACCAGGGTCACCGGGAAGGTGATCAGCTCGGCCCGCTCCAGGTCGCTGCGGGAGATCTCGTTCTGGTCGTCGTAGAACGCGGCCCGGCCGCCCACCGAGAGTTCCGTCCCGGCGGGCGCGACACCGGCCAGAACGGTGTCGATGTCCTTGGCGTGCCGCAACTGCTCGCTCTGGTCGCCGTCCACGGCCACCGACAGGTACGTCGTCGTGCCGTCCGCGGTCAGCTGCCCGGCCGCGCCCGGGTCGAGATAGCTTCGCACCGAACGCACGCCGTCCAGCGCGGCAATCCGGGCGGTCGCGCTGCGCACCGTGTCCGGCAACGCGGCGGTCGCGGCCGGATCGGTCGCCCGAATCACCACGACCACGGGATCGGCGGCCTGGCCGGGGAACTCGTCCTGCAGCAGTTGCCGCACCTGTTCGGACTGGGAGCCCGGGACCTCGAAACCGCCGGCCGCCAACCGGTCCGGCAACCCCAGGCCGAGCGCGCCCAGCCCGGCCAGCAGCAACACCCACACGGCGATGATCGTGCGCGGACGCCCGGTGACGGACCGGCCGAGTCGCCCGAACCACCCGCCCGGCGTGGGGTGCGATGCCGGCTCGGGCTCCGGCGGCCCGCCCGCCGGCGGCGGCGCCGACGGTGTGGATGGCGGCGGCGCCGGCGGTGGGGATGGCGGGCCGAGCGCGGTCGTCATGACGGTCGGTGACTCGTCGGCGTCGACGGCATGGTGCCGCCCGCCCGGCCGGACCGGGGCGGAAACGGTCGGCAGCAGCTGGACCATGGACGATCTCCGTGACCTGATCAGGCCGCGGCGGCCGGGCGCGGACGGTTGACCAGCAGGCTGCGCAGCAGCACGGCCGGGGACATGAACTCGCGCACGCCGATCCGGCGCTCGCCGAACGCGGCGACGTGCCGGGCGATTCGCGGATCGCGGACGGCGGCCGAGTAGAGCAGCCGCTCCATCGGGTTGAACGGCCGGCCACCGGCGTAGTCGCTCATCACCCGGTGGTGGCCGGCCAGCGTTCGCCGGTGTTGCGCTGCGTAGCGGTGCAGGCCCGGATCCGGATCCTCGCCACGAACCAGCGCCGGGGCGGTGGCATCGACCAGCCAGGCCGCGCTGCGGAAGGCGAAGCTGCAGCCGGTACCCCACAGGTAATCCGAGGTCAGCGCCGCATCGCCGACCAACGCCAGCCCGGGCGCGGCCGGCCGGCGGGACACGCAGGCGTAGTTCAACACTCCGGACAGGTCGCCGACCTGCTGGGCGGCGGACACCTCGGGGCCGTCCGGCAGCTGCCGCAACGCGCGGAAGAAGCTGCCCGACGGGTCCTTCCGGAACTCGCCCAACCGGTCCCGGCCGGGCATCACACTGAGGACGGTCACCGCGCCGTTGGGGAAGGCGTAGGCGACATCGGGTTCCAGCAGCCACATCCGGGACGCCTCGTCGGGCAGGCGGACGTCGGTGAACGGGGCGAAGTACACGAACCGGCCGTGCGCCCGGGTGGTGGTCGGCGACCCGGCCCGGTGGGCGACCTTCGAGGTGCGTCCGTCGGCACCGACCACGAGTCGGCCCAGCACCTCCCGGCCATCGCCCACGCGCACGCCGACGACCCGGCCGGCCCGGACGATGACATCCGAGACCCGCAGACCGGCCAGCAGTGTCACATTCGGCTCGGCCGCCGTCCGGGCGCGCAGCAGCGGGTCGAGAATCGACCGGCGGACGTTCACGCCGCGGTCGCCGCCGGGGTCGTCGGGGAACTCGAGCCAGCCCCATCGGGTCCAGATGCTCAGCCGGTTCGGCCGACCTCCGGCGTCCATGATCGCGTCGGCCAGCCCGAGCCGGGTGATCACCGGCCAGGCGGTGGGCTGGATGAAGTGGGTGCACGCCCGTTTGTAGTGGGCCGGGTCCCGGTGGGCCTCGAGCAGGCCGACCGACAGCCCCTGTCGCGCGAACAGGGCGGCGGCCGTGCACCCGGCCAGCCCGGCACCCACCACGACGACGTCGAACCGATCCGTGCGCACCACCGTAGGAACCCCCAGCATGGACACCGGCACATGTCGGGAATCAGGAGGCCGGGTTCGGATCAGAAATACACCCGTTTCCCGATGTATTCTCAGCGACCGGTCACTCTCTGTTTCGTCAATCCGCCCGTGCCGCTCAGGCCGAATGAGGGAGCCCCCAGGAATGATCGATGAAACCCGTGATCCGGCGCGCGCCGAGAACGGCCCGACGATTCTGGTCACCGGTGGTGCCGGCGTCATCGGAACGGAGCTGCTGCCCCGGCTGGTCCACGGTCGGTTGCGGCCCCGGGTGATCGCATTGGTTCATCAACGCGAGATCCACCGACCCGGCGTCCGGTCCGTCCGCGGTGACGTCACCGCGCCCCGATTGGGTCTCGACGCGGCCGAGTACCGGGCCCTGGCCCGGCGGGTGGACGTCGTCGTGCACGCCGCGGCGAACGTGTCGTTCAAGAAGTCGGAGGACCACGCGGCGACCAACATCGTTGGTACGCAGTGCATTCTGGAATTCGCGGCGCAGGCGCAGGCATCGCTGGTGCACGTCAGCACCGCGTTTCTGCATCCGGCGGACAACTCGGCCAACCCCCGCGCGTCTGTCCGGTATGCCACATCCAAGCGCACCGCGGAACGCCTGGTCCGCGAGAGCCCCGTGCGGGCGGCGATCGTCCGCCCGTCGATCGTCATCGGACGCAGCGACGACGGGACCACCAGCGAATTCCAGGGCTTCTATCACGTCCTGAGCGCCCTTCGTCGCGGGATCCTGCCCATGCTCCCGTTCGACCAACAATGGCCGTTGGATTTGATTCCCGGCGATGTCGTCGCGGATGCAATTGCCACCGTGATCGAGCAGAAATTGTACGGTCGCGATTTCTGGTTGACCGCCGGTCCGCGGGCATTGACCTTGCAGGAAACGGTCGACACCGTCGTCGCACATTCCTTCGGCCGAGGGGCGCCGATCCAGCGCCCCCGCTTCGTGGCCCCGGACACGTACCACCGGCTGATCGCGCCGGTGTTCCTCGACGCTCTGCCGCGCACGATGCGGATGACGGTGTCCTCCCTGATGGATCTGTTCGAGGACTACGTGTCCATGCCGGAACCCTTTCCCAGCTCGCTGGACGATCTGGCCGCGGCCGGCGGCAACCCGCCACCGGACATCCGGTCCAGCATCTGGAGCAGTCTGGACTACTGGTACGAGGCAACCGAGGACTCCGCGGCCGCAGAGGCGGTGGCGTGACGTGCGGGACAACGGGATTGCCGGCCGCCGGGCCGCGCTGGAGCTGTACCGGCGGCACGTGAACCGCTCGTCCGCCGCGCTCGTGGAACTGCTCGGCGCGCCGCTGCCGGAGCGGGCCGAGGGCAACCACATCTACGACGCGGACGGCGTGCGCTACCTGGACTGTGCCGGCTTCGGGGTCAACCTGGTCGGTCACCGGCACCCGACCGTCGTCGACGCGGTGAAGCGGCAACTGGACGCGTCCCCGCTGGTCAGCAAGCCGCTGATCAGCCGGGCCACCGCCGAGGCGGCGGCCGCGCTGGCCGGCGTCGCCCCGGCCGGGCTGGACCACGTCTACTTCACCAACTCCGGGGCCGAGGCCGTCGAGGTGGCCATCAAGCTGGCCCGGTTGCAGGGCCGCACCCGGTTGATCGCGATGCGGGACGGCTTCCACGGCAAGACGTTCGGCGCGCTGAGCGTGACCGGCCGGCCGGCCTACCGGGCACCGTTCGAGCCGCTGCTGCCCGGAGTCGAGTTCGCCGCGTTCGGCGACCTGGACGACCTGGAGCGGCGGCTGGCCGTCGACGGCGAACGCAGTTGCGTGCTGCTGGAGCCGATCCTCGGCGAGGGGGGAGTCCGGGTGCCGCCCCGCGGCTGGCTGGCCGCCGTGCGGGAGCTGTGCACCCGTACCGGCGCGTTGCTGGTGCTGGACGAGATCCAGACGGGGCTGGGCCGGTGCGGCGCCTGGTGGGTGGCGGACACCGAGGACGTCGTCCCGGACATCCTGCTCTCCGGCAAGATCCTTTCCGGCGGTGTGGTTCCGGTCGGCGCGGTACTGGCCACCGGCCCGGTGTTCCGACCCCTGGACGACGACCCGATGCTGCAGTCGTCGACGTTCGCCGGCAGCCCGCTCGCCGCCGCCGCGGTCACCGCCACCCTGACGGTGCTGCGCGAGGAGAACCTGATCAGCCGTTCCGCCGACCTCGGCGACCGGCTGCTCGGCATGACCAGGCGAATCCTCGCCGAACACTGTCCCGGCCTGGTCGCCGACGTGCGCGGCCGCGGCCTGCTGATCGGCATGGACTTCACCTCCAGCGATCTCGCGGTCGAGTTCCTGATGGAGCTGATCGCCCGCCGGGTCGTCCCGTCCTACTCGCTGAACACCTACCACGTCCTGCGGCTCACTCCGCCGGCCACGCTGACCGAGCCGGACCTGGCCGAGCTGGGAGAGGCGCTGACCGGCGCCGCCCGCGAACTCGGTCTCCGTCGTTCCCGGGCGGCCATCGGCCGCGCCGCGCGCCCCGTCCCCACCACCACCACCACTCTGGAGGAGTTTCCGTGCGCTTCGTGACCATCGACGCCCTCGTACCCGGGCAGCCGGCCGGTGAGGTGTTCCGCACCCTGGTCGACTACGCCCGCTATCCGGAACTCACCCCGGTGGTCCGGGAGGTGACGGTGTGGACCGACTCCGGCGGCGAGTTGCTCAGCAGCTGGGAGGTCAACTTCCGCAACGGCATCCTGCGCTGGACCGAGCGGGACGTGGTCGACGAGGACGCGCTGCGGATCGACTTCGTGCAGACCGAGGGGGACGTCGCCGAATTCGCCGGCCGCTGGTCGTGCCGGGTCGAGAGCGACGGCACCGCCGTACAATTCGAGGCGCTGGTCGATCTGGGCATCGCCAGCCTGGCCGAGGTGCTCGACCCGGTCGCCGCCCGGACGCTGGCCGAGACGATCTCCGCCATCCTGGTCGGCCTGTACGGCGAGGACGTCCGGTTCGACCTGGT